>NZ_JBWKXF010000038.1:0-58176 GCF_059422645.1 Pseudomonas sp. GW821-FHT01C01
CTGGCGATGGCCACCGGTGGCGGTGATCGGACCTTCGCACGCATGGAGTCGGCCCGGAAAGTCTCGATGGAAACCTACCAGGTTGCCCAGAAACAGAAGGCTGAAGCCGCTGTCGCTGTAAGCAAAGCCAAGGCGACCGATCACATCAACGGCTGATCGCTGTAGCGCATTACCCGGCCGACAGAAGTGTGCGGCCTCAAGCCTCAAATGCAGCACCCAAGGTGCTGCTAGCGCCGGTTTGACCGAGATCCGGCTTACACAAAATCCAGTGTGTTGAATCCCATAGTCGTAAGCAGCCTTTCGCGAAGGGCTGCTTCACGCTCCGATGAAGTCAGTCAACCTAAATTCAAGGCCTCCAGCGGTGCATGTACGTGACTGCAATCAGTTGGGAGTGTATGCATCGTGCCCCGCAACTAAACATCACTCCACGTTCAGCGCATCGATGATAGGGCAAGCGGCTCCGCCGCCTGTATCGCATTGCCGCACCAGTCCGCCCAGCACCTGTTGCATTGCGGCAAGGTCGGCCATCTTTTGCTCGATCAGGGCCAGTTTACGCACGGCCAATGCCCGAGTCTCACTACAAGCGCAGGCCGAATCCAGTGTCAGCAGTGCGCCCACCTCATCCAGCGTGAATCCCAGTGCCTGTGCCCTCTTGATGAAGCGCAGCCGTTTGACTTGCTCCGGTAGATAGCGCCGATAACCGCTGAGCGGCTTTGGCGGCTCATCCAGCAAGCCGCGTCGCTGGTAATAGCGAATAGTCTCGATGTTCACCCCGGCAGCTTCCGCCAACTTGCCGATACTCAGCCCTGTCGCCATCACACACCCCTTGATTCTGTACCTGGGTACGGAGTGTAGAGTGACTCTAGGTTAGATCGTTTCAATGGTGAAGACGATGATTCAACAGATCGGCAAGGGCTCGCTGATCACAGGCGCATTGGCCGCTATGGTTGACCAGGGCGACGACGAATGCGGGTTTTCCCTCCACCGTGCACAAGTGAGGCAACCATGAGCGCCGTCATCCTCGAGTCCGTGTTGACCTGCCCACATTGCGGTTTCACCAAGCAGGAAGCCATGCCCACAGACGCCTGCCAGTTCTTCTACGAGTGTGGCAGTTGCAAAACTCTGCTACGCCCGAACCCCGGTGACTGCTGTGTGTTCTGTTCGTTTGGAACGGTGAAGTGCCCGCCGATCCAGGAGCAGCGCGGATGCTGTGGCATCCGGACGAATGCCCCCCCACATATGGGGAATCCCATTTTTTGGGGGGGAGACTCAGGGTCAGCTTTCGTCCGCAGCAAGTAGCCTGGAACGCAGGGCTAAAGGCCTAAGACTTGCGGCCAAGCGACTTTCACTCAAATGGCTTGATTATTGCGTTGCTGCTCATACGAGCTCCCAATTTACCAGGCAGCAATGTAAAAACAGCGGTTATGGGAGGTGTGTCATGTGGAATCAGCCTCTGATGCTTGTGGTGATCTACCTTACTATCACCCTCAGTATCGGCTGGTTATGTTCCATTGCCGTCCTGTATTGGCTTTGATCCAATGGAAAAAAGTGAATCAACCTCATGTGGGATTGACCGGCTCATGGAAGTGAATGCGCAGCTCGAATGAAGCTTAAGCAGGCTTGAAACAGTACGCAGCCAGTTTGTTACCGTCCAGATCCCGAGCATAGGCGGCATAAGCATCAGGTGCCCAGCCCCGTGGCCCGGGGGCGCCTTCGTCGGTGCCGCCACAGGCCAGAGCTGCCGCGTGGAAGGCGTCGATTGCGGCACGATTCGGTGCTTCAAAGCTGACAGTGACACCGTTGCCGACGCTGGCAGGAGCGCCGTTTGCCGGTTTCAGCACGAAGAAGGACGGGGCATTCTCACCCCAGATCGAGCCGTTTTCTTCCAGATCAGCGATGCGTTTCTGCCCGAGTGCGCCGAGCACATTGTCGTAAAAGCTGCGAGCCTTTTGCAGATCGTTGGTACCGACGGTGACATGAGTGAAGATGCTCATTTGATGCTCTCTCTATAAAAACAAGATGGGTGGGCATTGCAGTTTGCCTGTGCGCGAGACGTCTAATGCTCAACGCCAGGACGATTCAATCAGCGATCGAAATGGATGACGGTGCGAATGCTCTTGCCTTCATGCATCAACTCGAAAGCCTTGTTAATGTCTTCGAGCCCCATGGTGTGGGTGATGAAGGTGTTGAGCGGGATTTCGCCGGTCTGGGCCCTCTCGACATAAGTGGGTAATTCGCTGCGGCCTTTTACACCGCCGAAAGCGGAGCCGCGCCAGACGCGACCGGTCACCAGCTGGAACGGTCGGGTACTGATTTCCTGGCCGGCACCGGCGACTCCGATAATCACCGACTCGCCCCACCCCTTGTGACAGCACTCCAGGGCTGCGCGCATGAGATGGACGTTGCCAATGCATTCGAAGGAGTAATCCACGCCGCCCTGCGTCATCTCGACGATGACGTCCTGGATCGGTGTGTCGTAGTCCTTGGGGTTGATGAAGTCGGTAGCGCCCAATTGCCTGGCAATCTCGAACTTGGCCGGGTTGATATCGATCGCGATGATTCGACCGGCCTTGGCCATGGTGGCGCCGATTATGGCGGCCAGGCCGATACCGCCCAGACCGAAGATCGCCACGCTGGCGCCCTCCTCGACTTTGGCGGTGTTGAGCACCGCGCCAATGCCGGTCGTTACACCGCAACCGAGCAGGCAAACCTGCTCCAGCGGGGCCTCTTTCGGAATTTTGGCCAGCGAGATTTCCGGCAGCACCGTGTACTCGGAAAAGGTCGAGGTGCCCATGTAATGGAACAGGGGCTGGCCGTTGTAGGAGAAGCGGCTGGTGCCGTCTGGCATCAGGCCTTTGCCCTGAGTCGCACGAATTTTCTGGCAGAGGTTGGTCTTCCCGGATTTGCAGAACTTGCAGTCGCCACATTCCGGGGTGTAGAGCGGGATCACATGATCGCCCACCACCAGTGAAGTGACCCCCTCGCCAACCGCTTCGACGATGCCACCGCCTTCGTGGCCAAGAATGACGGGGAAGATTCCTTCGGGATCGGCACCGGACAAGGTAAACGCATCGGTGTGGCAGACACCTGTCGCAACGATGCGTACCAGCACCTCGCCGGCTTGCGGCGGTGCTACATCGATTTCAACAATTTGCAGAGGCTGGTTCGCCGCGAAGGCAACGGCCGCTCGTGATTTGATCATGTTCATGATTCCCGGACGCAAAGAGGCGCCGTTTCTGTGTAGAAGCAGTCAGGAGTTTGTGTTCAGCGGGGCGTTACAGAGGGTGGGCGTCCGTGCCCTGGAGGCCGATTAGAGCGATGCCTCGATCTTTTTTGCTGCGCCTTCATCGACCCAGGTATGCCAGACTTCCGGGTGTTCCTTGAGGAACATCCTGGCCAGCTTCGGCGATTCGATGCGTTCCCGGGTCATTCTCGCCAGGTTCTGATTCAGCAGACCGATGGGAATGTTGACCTTTTCAAGTACCGCGACCAGTTCGGGAGCCTGTTCATGAAAAGCCTTGGAGAGTCCAACCATGGTGACGACGTCCTTGTTGGCCCCGGTCTTTTCCTCCAGTCTTATCGCATCGATCTGCCCCATCAGCGGCGTCGGTGACCAGTAGTAGAACAGTACCGGCTCACCGCGTTTATAGCTGGACAGAACAGCCGCATCCAAGGCGGCACCGGTCCCGGGACGGAAGTTTGTGAAGGTGTCTTCCAGACCGTATTCCTTCAACATCTCGGTATTGTCCTGCTCACAGATCCAACCCGCAGGGCAGTTGTAGAAGCGACCTTTGGATGGCTCCTCCGAATCTCGAAAAATGCCCGGGTATTTGCTCAGGTCGGCGACTGTTTTGAGCTCAGGCGCTTGCGCGGGTCTATTGCGTTTTGCGTCCCCCTCCACGACATAGCGCGGCACATACCAGCCCTGGGTCGCCCCAATGATCGGAGCGCCAACCCCAACGACCTTTCCGGCTGCCGCAGCCTTTTTCCAGACTTCGCTGCGTTCCATCCATTCTTCGCCAAACACCTGGATGTCGTTGCCGGCCAGTGCGGTCTCAAGAATGATGGTGTTACCCACCAATTGATCCGTTGCACAGCCATAACCCTCCTTGAGCACGATCATCATGATGTCGGTAAGGAGCATCCCGCTCTCCCAGTTCAGACCGGCAAACTTCACCGGCTTGCCCGATTCACACCATCCTGACGCCTGGCTTGAAGCACTACCGACAAGCAAGCCAAGGGTGAGCAACGAGGCCAGCAATCTCTTCCTGTTTTTCATGATCAGACGCTCCGAATCATTATTATTGGGGGCAGCGAACTGTTGTGTGCGACACAGGAACAAACGAGCCCATCAGATTCAGCATGGACAGGTACGCGCGCAAACATTTGAAGCGAAGGCGTGAATCAATTGCTTTTGTTGTTATCGGCGACAGTTAAACCAATGGATCGACGCAAGTACGCCCGTAGAACAAATGACGGGCATAGGCACTGAATTCAACGTCAGGCTGGTCCACGTACGCGAACACCGCATTGAGCCTCAGCCGGTCCCCTTCCACCGGCGTCACCCGGTGCAATGAATAGCGGCCGCGGAACAATGTCAGGGTTCCGGGCACTTGAGGCAAAACCTCTATCTGCTGTGTTTTCGGGTCATCGAGGAATTGACTGACCGCGTCATAGCAATCGTCGTTTTCATTGCGCAGCATGCGCACGTACTCGAAATCCCCACCGGCGCTCGCAGCCTGGAGTGACAGCGTGACGCTGAAATCGGAACGATCGAAATGCCATCCCAATTGCTGTCCTGCGGTGAAGCCCTGCAAGTTAAGGGCGGCTAACGGATCGGCATGGCGATAGAGCGCGTCCAGAGCCAATACATCTTTGATGAAAGCAAGGACTTCGTCCGATTCATAGATCTGCCTGATCAAATGCCCGGCCGGAATATCGGCATAAGCAACGGTGTCTTTTGCCGTGTTCATCAACCGTCGTAGCGGATGTTCCGGATCAACGCTTTCATCTTGAGGTTTGAAGTAAACCGTGTGGTTTTCCCGAAAATGGAACATGCGCGAGTGCAGGGCAAGCGTCTGGTCAGCCATCGCGACAACCGATTGGTTGCGAACAAAACCCGGGAAGATTGCAACGCCTTCTTCTCCCAGCAACGACTGACTTTGAGCAACCAGTGCGAGGTAAGCGGAACTGGTGCGATCCGTAATGGGGTAACGCTCTAGGTCGATGATATCGCCCAGGGTTAGTGCAGGTGTGAAAAGCAGGGTAGTCATTTTTGTTGGTCTCCAGTGGCTCTGCTGGATTCAGATTGCATCGGCACCAAAAACAAGTCACGCTCATAATTTTACGCAAATTTGTGAATTATTTTCAGGTCGCTCGCCATGAGACTCACGCTGGATCACCTTGTGATGTTGCAAACCCTGTCGGAGGTCGACTCGGTAACGGCCGTTGCAGAGCGTTTATGGCTGACGCCCTCGGCAGTCAGTCACCGCCTGCGCGAAGCCGAGCGGCGACTGGGTGTGAGCCTGACCGAAAGATCTGGGGGAAAGCTCAGACTCAGCCCTGCTGGCGCACGCCTGGAACGAGCAGCCAAAGACATCATCGCAATACTCAATGAAGCCGAGTCTGAGGCCAGGTCCATGGCCGGTGGCGTCACAGCGTTTGTACGCATGGGTGTCACCTCTTACGGCCCGTTTCGCTGGATTCCAAAATTCATCAAGCATTACTCAAGTCTCCGGCCAGACATCGAAATCACATTGGTGACCGTGCCCCGAAATGACGTTTACGCGAGCCTGATGCAAGGAAGACTGGATGTATCCATTATCGATGACGGCATGGTGCCAAGCGGTGTCGCCAGGTTGCCGCTTTTTCGGGACGACTTGATTGCGATCATGGCAACCGATCATCCCCTTGCGGGAAGGAAAAATATCTATGCGGAAGACTTCAAGACTTACAACCTGGTGACGTATTCGACCGATCGCGCCAGTGGCTGGGAATATGACCGTTTCTTCGCCCCCGCCAGCCTATTGCCGCGACGCATGATCACAGTGGAGTTGATCGAAGCCATCGTCGAACTGGTCCGTTCAGGATACGGAATCAGCATATTGCAACGGGATTTGGTGACCCCCAGCCTTGAGCGTGGGGAGCTTGCGTGGGCAGCCCTGAATGACGGCCTGGACATCGCCTGGAACGCAATCATTCGCCCCTCGGAGCGGGAAGATAGTGAGGTCAATAAAATGGTTACAGAGCTTGATAGCTGGATTAAGAATGCAGGAAAACCTCAACACAGCTAATCGCTGGTTAGCGCGTGAAAATGGTTTTTTGGGTCGATTACAGCCCTTCGCGACAGGACGTAATCGGCTCTGGATTCAACCGGTCGATGCAACACACCAGATCCTGTGCAGGCCGGAGGAGTGTTGCAGATGAAGCAGAGGCTTCGGATCTATTACGCCAACTTCCAGCCTGCTTTGCTCCTTGGGATCTAAGGCAGATAAAGCCTTGCATGAGCGGTGAGCTTATCTAGAAACCGGCTTACCGTACTCTTTTGCTCTACCCCTTGACGGGTTATGCAATGAAAGGCGGAACGATAAGCCAACCGTTGCGGCATGATCGATCGAAGCCTGCCTCGCTCGACCCAGTTCGCGGCGTAGTGGGTAGGCAGGTAACCGATGTAGGTGTCGGAAAAGACCAGCAGCGCAATGGCCTCCATCGAAAACGCGCTGACCGCACTGGCGAACCTGAGCTCGCACGGTCGTTTGTTTTCGGCGACATAGCCTCTGTCGACGTAGTCCGCTGCGCCTAACTCTTCATACGTCAGGTCCTGATCAAGGCGCTGGAAAAACGGATGTCCGCTGCCGCAATACAGGTGCTGTTCCTCTTCGAACAGCGCCTGATAATGAAGCCCCGACAATCGGTGGTGGAAGGCACCGACGGCGACCTGGATGCGTTCTTCAAGGACCGCCTGTTCAAGTTCGTCGGGACGCATGACTTGCAAATCGATATGGACACCGGGTTGCGCAGCACGTAACTGGGCAATGGCCGCCGGTACAGGGCTGTGCTCAAGGGTGATCAGGCTGTCGACCGTGCCGATGCGCAACAACTCCCGATGGCGCCCGCTGAGCACCGCCGTGCGCTGGCGGAAGTGCCCGATGTTGGCGAACAGCTCCTGGGCTGCCGCGTAGGTTTCTTCTCCTTCTTCGGTCAACTGGAAACCGCTTTTTCCGCGTTTGCACAACGAGTAGCCGAGCCTGACTTCAAGGTCTCGAACGAGCACGCTGAGGCGCGACAGACTTGTGTTCAACGGGACCTGTGCAGCCGTAAAACCACCGGCGTCCACGATCGCACAGAAGATCCGCAGCATGCGCAGATCCACATCCGTCAAATTCACCAGCATGCCGCCCTCTCCTCGTTTGTTTGCTTGCGACCGCAGTCAGCCGTTCATTACACCGCCGCCATTGACGCCCAGAATCTGCCCGGTCATGAAACTGGCCTGCTCCGAGGCCAGGAAGATCACCGCGGCGGCAATTTCTTGCGCCGTTCCCAGGCGCAGCATCGGGTATCGCAGCGCTTCTTCGCGAATATAAGCCTCGCCCAGGCGTTCGACCATCGGCGTCAACGTGCCGCCGGGGGCAACCCCGTTTACCCGTATACCATGGGCCGCCAACTCTCGCGCCAACGACTTGGTCAGCGCAATGATTCCACCTTTTGCAGCCGAGTAATGGCAGAGATTGGCGCACCCGAGCTGCCCAAGGTCAGAGGCAATATTGACGATGGCGCCGCTGCCCTGGCGTGTCATCAGGGCCGCCGCCGGCTTGCAGAAAAGGAACGCCCCATAGAGATGAACACGGATCATCCGATCCCAGGCCTCGACACTGAGTTCGCTCAGCGGCGCCTCCTGCAAGAACCCCGCGTTGTTGACCAGCACATCCAGGCGTCGCAGCCCGGCAAATGCACGTTCAGCTGTTGCGGGGTCCGAGACATCACCCAGCGCAAGACGCACCTCCACGCCTCGCGCCTGCAGCTCATCGGCCAAGGCCAGCAGCGCCGGGCTTTCCTGCAAATCATTGAGAACGGCAAGACTGCCTTGCTCGCCAAGAGCAAGCGCGACCGCACGGCCGATGCCTTGGGCAGCACCGGTTACCAGATAGGTTTTCATGAATCACCCCGGCCTTCAGGCCATTAGTAAGGATGCTGTTCCAGCCACTGCGCATACATGGCAATGCCTTCATGCAGGTCGAACCGGGGGCGGTAGCCCAGTTGGTCGCCCGCCGCCGAAATGTCGAAGCGCGCATTTTCATCCAGCACGTTCAACGTACCGGGGCCGATGCTGAGTTGGGCATTGGGGTAGAACTTGCGAACCTGGGCCGCGACTGCCCGGTAGCTGTCCTGCTCGCCGGCCGTCACATTGAACACCCGTTGTTGCAACCGCTCTTCCTGAACAGTGGCCGCCAGTACACAAGCGTGGGCGACATCCACGACATGCACGTACTGAAAGCGGTAATCGCCGCCCTCCTCCTCATGCCACGGCTCGTTATCGATCGCGCTTCTGAGCATGCTCTTGAGGTAGCACTGCATGAACTGGCCAGGACCATAGATCCAACCCGGCCGCAAAGACACCACGCTGACCTGGTACAGGTCGCTGTAAACCTGACCGAGCTTTTCGGTGAACACTTTGGTACAGCCATACGGCGTGGTCGGTTCAAGGGGCGCGCGCTCATCGACCACATCCATTTCCCGGTTGGGACCGTAGGCGCATTCGGAACTGAGGTTGACCACCCGAGAAATACCGCTGAGCCGGGCGCACTCAAACACATGGGTGGTGCCCAGTGCATTGGTCAACACCGTTTGCAGGGGAATACGCCGAGAGTCCACCGGATGCGAGATCGCCGCGGTATGAACGATCGCGTTGACCGGACGGCTGCGGCAGCTCTCCAGCAAACTCGCCAGGTCAGCCAGATCACCTTGTACGTAACGATACGCAGCGTGTTCGATGGCGCACACCAGACTGCGGTCGTAGCCCACCACTTCGTTACCCTGAGCCAGTAACTGACGCACCACTTCCTGGCCAAGAAATCCGTTGGCCCCGGTTACCAGTATGTTCATGATCCGTCCTCAGTAAGGATGCAACGGCAGTGTCAAATCGCCCGCCTGCCAGCGTGAGTAGACATCGTCAGGCGTGCAGATCCAGACATCGTCATAGTGTTGAATCTGTTGGATCAGCCGCTCCAGCATCGCAATGCGTGACGCGCGGCCGATCAATTGCGGGTGCATGGTCAGGATGAAATGGCTGCCGTAGTGACGCATTCCTTCCAGTTCCGCCGACCAGAGTCGAAAGACCTTTTCCGGGTCTTCGATCACACTGCCCACCGCAGGCTCTGCCGAATAGGCGAACTGCTCCCAGTCGTCCAGCAACCAACTGACGGGCAGCTCCAGCAGGCTCTTTTCGGTGCTACCGACGCGGTACGGTCGGTCATCGCCCATCAAGCTGCTATCGCTGTGAAAGCCCAGGGCAATGAGTGAGTCAACGACGTCCGGTGTCAGCTCCCACAACGGTGCGCGGTAATGGTTGACCGGCCGATCGATGGTGGCTTCGAGCAGCGCCTTGGAGTCTTTGAGAATCTGCAGATTCTGCTCGGGCGTCTGTTCATCGGTACGCTCATGGAAGTAACCGTGGCAACCAATCCCGTGGCCGGCAGCGGCAATGCTGCGGACCACCTCGGGGTCGATCTCGACTACCCGAGCGGGAATATAGAACTGCGCCCGTACACCGTAGCGGGCCAGCAACTCCAACAGCCGCGGCACCCCGACACGACGTCCGTAGGCGCCCATCGACAGCAGTGAGAGCCGGCGCCCGTCGAGGCTGGAGGGTTCCCAGGCGCTTTCTGCATCTAGGTCAAAACTCAAGGTCACGGCAAAGCGTTTGTTTTCAGGCCAGGCAGTCATCCATTCGATTCCTTCTACGAGCGACGCTTGATTGAGTCGGCGAGAATGCACAGCAACTCAAACATCATGGTCGCGCCCACCAGCGCCGTGGCCCCGCCCACATCAAAGGGTGGCGACACTTCCACCACATCGGCACCGACCAGGTTCAGGCCCTGCAGGCCCCGTATAAGTTGCTGCGCCTGCAGCGTGGTGATGCCACCGATCTCGGGGGTGCCGGTGCCCGGGGCAAACGCCGGGTCCAGGACATCGACATCGAAGGTGACGTAGGTCGGTTCGTCGCCCACGATACGTCGCGCCTCGGCAATCGTCGCGGCAACGCCGATGTCGGCGAACTCCTCCATATGGATCACCCGGATACCGCAGTCCTTGGCGAAGTCTTCGTCTTCTGCCGAATAGATCGAACCGCGAATACCAATCTGTACTGTGCGCTTGGGGTCCAGCAGCCCCTCCTCGATCGCACGGCGAAAAGGTGTGCCATGGGTGTAGAGGTTGTCGCCGAAGTAACGGTCATTGGTGTCGGAGTGGGCATCGAAATGGACCATGCCGATAGGCCGGTCCCGGGCGATGGCGCGGAAAATCGGCAACGTCACCAGATGGTCGCCACCGACGGACAACGGCACCGTGCCGACCTCATGGACCTGCCGATAGAACGCTTCAATTCGCTTGAGGGAATCGAGCAGATCAATTGGGTTGACCGGCGCGTCACCCAGGTCGCCGACCCGCACCAGATCATAGGGTGCGATATGACTGACGTGGTGAACCTTGCGCATCATGCTCGACTGGTTGCGCACCTCCCGTGGACCATGCCGGGCGCCCGCGCGGTTGGTGGTGCCGCCATCCCAGGGGATACCCAGCAAGGCGATCTGGACGTCTGCAGGATCGGTGAATATCGGCAGGCGCATAAAGCTCGGCATGCCTGCAAAACGGGGGATGACGGCGGCGTCCAGAGGTTGCGGAAAGTCATTGGCCATCAAGATTACTCCTGGGTATCAGCAGATGAATTGACGATAAAAAAGGGATGTTCAGGACGTATCACGCCTTCGCCGACATCACACCGGCACCTCTGCGGCGGCGTTTACCCGAGAGCACGATCAGCGCGCCACTCACCAGGGACAGCGCGCCCAAATACCAGGCGGTATAGAGGTCGTCCGGGGAGACCGGGTTGGCGCCCGCGGTGTAACCGATGTAGGCGAGTACAAAGAGCGCCAGCAATGCGGGGATCGACAGCAGTGTTGCGGTGCGTGCCTTGTGTTGTTTCCAGGTCATGACCATGAAGGCTGCCAGCGCCGAGATGTAGGACATCACCAGGGTGATAGTGACCACGTCGTAATACCAAACGATCTTGTCCAGCGGTTTCCACCAGAGCAAGGCAATGCCGGCGAGCGACACCAGCCCCAGGGTGAACCACGGTGCCTTGAAACGGTTGACAGCGCTAAACGCACCCGGCAGATGCCCCTCCTCGCTCATCCGATACAGCGTGCGCGCCGATGAATTGGAAGAAATCTGCAAGCCGGCGCACGCCGAAGTAATCACTACGAACAGCGCCAGCCAGGCCATGGCCGGTGGCAGGTAGACATTGGCGACAGCGGCGATCGGCCCGCCGTTGCCGTTTTCAACAATGGCAGCCAACTGCTCCACCGGAACCGCG
Source organism: Pseudomonas sp. GW821-FHT01C01 (assembly GCF_059422645.1). Classification (NCBI taxonomy): domain Bacteria; kingdom Pseudomonadati; phylum Pseudomonadota; class Gammaproteobacteria; order Pseudomonadales; family Pseudomonadaceae; genus Pseudomonas; species Pseudomonas sp. GW821-FHT01C01. The sequence goes on from NZ_JBWKXF010000038.1 coordinate 11,591, forward strand.
TATTGCCAGCCGATGGCCGCCAGGCTGTAAATCACGAAGGCCGAGGTCAGCACGATCAACAGTGAACGCTGCACGGTGCGAACCGGTACGCGTGCCTCTTCGATGTAGTTAATGGCCGAATCGAAGTTCGCCAGCATCCACACACCAAACAGCACGCCCGGGCCAATCGCCGCCAGACCACCGGCGCCTTGCAGCGAATACATCGAGGCAAACGACAGGTTCTCGACCTGGGGATGGATCAACCCCATGAAACCGAGCCCGGCGACCACGGCGATTTCGAAAACCAGAAAGGTACTGGCGAGCTTCGCTGTCACACCGACACCACGTACCGACACCGCAAAGAAGGTCACGATCAACAACGTACCGATGATCTTCGCGTTGAGTTCGCCAGCGAGAGAAGGAATCAGCGCCTGAATGTACTCGGAGCCAATCAACGCACACATCGGCGTGACGGCGATGCAGGCAACGGCATAGGTCCAGCCCAGGACGCAGCCAATATCCGGATGCAGGAAACGCGAACAAAAGGTAAAGATGCCCCCTGCCGATGGTGCCTGACGTGTCAGCGAAACCATGCACACGGCCAGCACCAACATGGGAAAGAAAAACGCAATCAGGATCGCCAGCGGTGCCTGGTGACCAGAGATCGAATAGAGGATCGACATCGAAGAAGCGGCCACCCAGGCCGGCGCGTTGAACCCCAACGCGGAAAAACTGACGTCCTTGGTGTTGAGCTTTCCTTTGTTGAGCGCAGTGTCGAGCTCGCTGATTGCACCGTGACGGTCGTAACCGAAAAGTTCGTAGAGTTTCATGATTGTTCCCAGGCTCGTTTTTTATTGGCAGGTAGCGAAAACGCTTCTTGTAGGACAGAGCTCTTGAGCAACACCCGATCATTGCCGGGTGTTATCGCCCACTCAAGATAGGGGGATGGCTGCGAGGCACCAATTACCAAAGACGAAAGCTGACTTGCACAAAACCGCACGGATGCCGGACGCCGGCAGGATTTATGGACAAAAAAAAGCCGAAGACCTTAAAAGGCTTCGGCTATTTTTATCGGTCTATTGTGATTTCAAGGGTTCGAAGGTACTCGGGCACTACTCGCCACTCCGTCCAGCGGAGCTTGATTGACCTGCAGTTGCCCCTTTGGCGCGCGCAATGTCCACAGCAGGCAAACACCCACCAACCCCGCTGCCGACAGCGACAACATTCCAGCCCGTGGATCGGTGAACCAGACCTCCATATTGGCCTTGAGCATTGGTGCGACAAAGCCGCCGATGTTGCCCATGGAGCCAATCAGGGCAATACCACCGGCCGCGGCAACCCCGCCGAGGTAGCCGGTCGGCAGTGTCCAGAACAGCGGTTGAACGGTCACGAAACCGGCGGCTGCGAAACAGAAAGCCAGCAGTACCGGTGCAAAACTGTTGAGCAAGGCTGAGGCCGCAATGCCCAGCGCAGCCATGCCCAGCATGCACATGGCCATCTTGAGATGAGCCCCATGCCGGTCGGCATAACGCGTCACAAAGTACATGGCGATGGCAGCGCACAGCCATGGTAATGAAATGAACATGCCCACCTCCAAGCCGACCTTGGTCCCCAGCAGCTCCGCGATGCGCGTCGGCAAGTAGAAGATGACCCCGTACACACTGACCTGAACGCTGAAGTAGATCAGGATGAACTTCAACACCCGCTTGTTGCGCATCAGACCCAGCAGGTTGGTCGGGCCATGGGCCAGCTTGAGCTTGTCTTCAACCTCGATCTCCTGGCTCAGGGCCGCTTTCTCTTCGCGGGTGAGCCAAGGGGCGTCCTGTGGTTTGCTCTTGAGGTAGAACAGCGCAATGATCCCCACGACGACCGCCGCCAGGCCTTCCACCAGGAACATCCACTGCCAGTTGGTCAGGTTGAATATCCCATGCATTTCCAACAACCAGCCCGACAACGGGCTGCCTAACATCAAGGCCATTGGCAGGCCAAAATAGTAGATACCGATGGCCTGGCCGCGACGCTGGGCCGGGAACCAGTAGGTCAGGTACAGGATGACACCCGGTGAAAAGCCCGCTTCGGCCACGCCGAGCAAAAAGCGCAGCACGTAAAACGTTGTTTCATCCCGGGTGAACATCATGGCGGCGGACACCAGCCCCCAGGTGATCATGATCCGGCTGAGCCAGACTCTCGCACCGACGCGGTGCAACATCAGATTACTCGGCACTTCGAAGATGGCATAACCGATAAAGAAAATACCCGCACCCAGGGCGAAGGCCGCATTGCTCAAGCCGATATCGGTCTGCAGTGCCGCCTTGGCGAAACCGACGTTGGAGCGATCGATCATTGCCAGGGCAAACATTAAAGCGAGGAACGGCAACAGCTTCCATCGACACTTGGCAATGGCGCTCTCGATGGCTGCCGCATGATCCGGTCTTGTCGTGTTTTTGGTCATCATTTGTGTGCCTTATTATTATTGTCCAGCGACCACTGTTTTTATCCGCCAGGAACCTCTGGCAGGCAAATCAGTGGAGTGATTTACCTGCCACCAGACCGCGAGCGGCCAGGTTGCCCATCAATGCACGCAGGCCAAACGTCCAGGGTGTGGCTTCATTGCTGTAGGTGACGCGATTGTGAAGCGTGCCCAACAACGGGCTCCCGATGCTAACGCTATCGCCCGGCTTGTGAGTGAAGCCACTGCCCGGCTCTTCACGGTCTTGTGTCGGGGCGAACAGCGTGCCTAGGAACAGCATGAAGCCGTCCGGGTACTGGTGATCGCTGCCCACAGTCTGCGCGACCAACTCAAGCGGGTCGCGACTGATCTGCTCCATCGAACTGCTGCCGCGCATGATAAAACCGTCTTCACCCTCAACGACCAGGTCGACCACGCAGCGGCGCACATCATCCAGAGAAAAGCCTTCGTCGAACAGGCGAATAAACGGGCCGATCGCACATGACGCATTGTTGTCCTTGGCTTTGCTCAACAGCAAAGCGCTGCGGCCTTCGAAGTCGCGCAGATTGACGTCGTTGCCCAAGGTTACGCCTTGTATCCGGCCACGGCTGTTTACCGCCAGGACTATTTCCGGCTCAGGGTTGTTCCATTTCGATTTGGGATGAATACCCACCTCATTACCACTGCCGACGGAAGCGAGAACGGGGGCCTTGGTGAATATCTCGGCATCAGGGCCGATGCCGACTTCCAGGTATTGTGACCAAAGCCCCTGCTCGATCAACAAGGCCTTTAGCCGGGCGGCTTCGGTTGAACCCGGTTTGATCGAACTCAGGTTGTCGCCAATAGCCGCTTTGACGAGGCTGCGTACACTTTCGGCCTTGACTGCATCACCACCCGCCTGCTCTTCAATCACGCGTTCAATCATGCTGGCAGCGAATGTCACACCGGCAGCCTTGATCACCTGCAGGTCAGCCGGCGGCAACAGAAACGCCTTGGCGGGATCGGACCCGGGGCCCGTATTGGCCAACAATGCCTCAAGACTCCCGATGTATTCACCGCGGGTGCTGCGAACAGCCTCAAGCGGTGAAGCGCTTTCCAGTAGATCACTCAATGTCGGGAACACCTGCGACAAATCAAACACACCGTCGGCGCGCAGCACTACTGGCGAGGGGCCGGCGGCCTCCCCCGGCACCCAGGCACGACCGATCAGAGTGCCTTCCAGCCCATCGATCGGCAGGGTGTTTTTACAGGTCAATTTCAGATGCGGCATATATAGGTCCAGGTCAATTCGATGACGACCCGGCAAAACTAGTGGACTTGTCTGATAAATCCCAATGACATATTTTCAGTGTTTGATATCGTTTCGTTATCAACCAGATCGAGCCCCTTTATGGAAAACGACGAGATTTCATTCGCCAGCGTGAGCAAATGGCTGAAGATCAAGCATTTGATATTGGTCGACACTTTGGCCAAGACCCGCAACATGCACACCACTGCCGAACTGATGAATCTGACACAGCCAGCCATCAGCAAGATGTTGCGCGACGTCGAGCTGTTACTCGGTTTTGCGTTGTTCGAACGGCAAACCCGCAGCATGGCCCTGACCGAACTTGGCGAGTTCGTGGTCCGTTATGCCCGGATGACGCTCGACGACACGCAGTCATTCGTCGATCAACTCAATAAATTGCGCAAAGGTGGACATGGTCATTTGAAGGTCGGCGCGATTTTCGCCGCGACCTCGATCGTGCTGCCCGAGGCGATCACCCGGATCAAATTGGACCGCCCCATGCTGTCCATCGAAGTGATCGAGCAAACCAGCAATCAACTGCTGGAAATGCTTGAACACAAAAAGCTCGATTTGATCATTGCCCGCTTCACGGATGAGCGTTATCAGCAACCGTTCGACTTCCGTGCACTCGGACCTGAACCCTTTTGTCTGGTGGTCAACAGTCGCCATCCCCTCGCGCAGTTCGACGAAGTGGCTACCGAGCAACTGAGCGACTGGCCCTGGGTGATGTACCCCTTCAATGCCCCCATACGGCGCCGGATGGAAAGCGCCTTCACCGAATTCAACATGCGCACGCCCACCAACACCGTCGAAACCATCTCGATGCCCACCTTCCTGCAACTCCTGCAATCAGGACCGATGCTCGCGATGTTGCCCGAATCCATGGTGCAGTCGCAGGTTCAAAGTGGCTTGCTTAAAGTGCTCAACACGCCGTTCAAGGTCGAACCTCAGGACTACGGCATCATCACGCGCAAGGACGAACCACTGACCGAAGCGGCCCGCGAATTCGCCGACACCTTGCTGGAATTCGCCAGGCTGCGACGGGAAACTGCCGATCACTGAGGAGTTTTTTTGTCATTAACGGCAAATAAGATGAGAAAAAGTTATCGATCAATCCAAAGGTCTCATTAGGCAGCAGCATCCGGGGGCTCTTATAGTGCAGCAACAAAGGTATGGCGCGGCCTGTTGGCCAGCGACCTCCCACGCTTGATAGCCAGAGAGTTTCCGATGGAATTGATCATGAAAACCGGTGCAGCCGCCGTCCTGCGCCTCAATCCTCTGGACGATGTATTGATCGCCCGTCGGCCGTTGATACCGGGTGAAGTCCTTGAACAGGAAGGCGTGACCGTACGCCAGCCTGTACCCGCCGGTCACAAGATCGCCGCACGTCGCATTGATGCAGGCCAGGCCCTGCGTCGCTATGGGCAGATCATCGGTTTTTCCACCGAGATTATCGAGACTGGTGACCACGTGCATGTGCACAACCTGACCATGGGCGATTTTGCCCGTGATTATGCGTTCAGCCTCGATGTGAAACCCGACAAGCCGTTGAACAGCGAGCCTGTGTTCATGGGGATCGTACGCCCGGACGGTCGCGTGGCTACCCGAAACTACATTGGTATCCTGACCTCTGTGAATTGCTCGGCCACCGTCGCCCGCGCCATAGCCGACCACTTCCGACGGGACATTAACCCTGGCGCATTGCTGGCATACCCCAACGTCGATGGCGTGGTCGCCCTGACCCACTCCGCCGGTTGCGCCGTAGACCCCACCGGCGAAGGCCTGGCGTTGCTGCGCCGTACATTGGCGGGCTACGCGACCCACGCCAACTTCGCCGCTGTGCTGGTGATCGGGCTGGGCTGCGAAACCAACCAGATCGAAGGGCTGCTCAGCACCCAGGGTCTGAGCCGCAGCGATACGCTGCGCACTTTCAGCATCCAGGACAGCGGCGGTACATCCAAAGCAGTCGCCAGCGGCATCGCTCAGGTCAAGGCGTTGCTTGAGGAAGCTAACCAGGTCAAACGTGAACCCGTCAGTGCCAGGCACCTGATCATTGGCCTGCAATGCGGTGGCTCGGATGGTTATTCCGGCATCACCGCCAACCCCGCGCTGGGTAATGCAGTGGACCGACTGGTCGCCTGTGGCGGCACGGCAATCCTTTCTGAAACGCCGGAAATCTATGGCGCCGAACACTTGCTGACCCGCCGGGCAGTCAACCGCGCAGTGGGCGAAAAACTCATTGCACGGATTCAATGGTGGGAGGCGTATTGCGAGCGCATGGGTGCAGAACTGAACAACAACCCTTCGGCCGGCAACAAGGTTGGAGGTTTGACCACCATCCTGGAGAAGTCACTGGGTGCTGTCGCTAAAGCAGGGTCGAGCAACCTGGTCGATGTTTATGAATATGCCCAGACAGTCAGCGCCAAAGGCCTGGTGTTCATGGATACCCCCGGCTATGACCCGGTATCGGCCACAGGCCAGGTCGCCGGTGGCGCCAATCTGATTGCCTTCACCACCGGACGTGGCTCGGCCTACGGTTGCGCCCCTTCCCCATCGATCAAACTGGCAACCAATACCGCGTTGTGGAACCGCCAACGCGAAGACATGGACATCAACTGCGGCGAGATCGCTGAAGACACCATGACCATCGAAGAATGCGGTGAAGCCATCTTCAAACTCATGCTGCGCATCGCTTCGGGTGAACGCAGCATGAGCGAGCAGCACGGTTACGGGCAGAACGAATTCGTGCCCTGGCAGATCGGCGCCGTTACCTGAATCCCTGCCCTCCTCCCCTCTAGCCTTGAAATCCCCGCAAGGGGGATTCGAACATCCTTTTCTGGAGCCAGAAATGTCCACGATTATCGGCCACAACTACATCGGCGGTCAGCGCAGCGCTGCTGGCACTGTCATCGTCAACAGCGTTGATGCCAACACCGGCGATAACCTGCCATACAGTTTCCACCAGGCCACCCTTGAAGAAGTCGACGCCGCTGCCAATTTCGCGGCTGCCGCTTACCCGGTGTATCGCAGCCTGAGCGCCGAACGTCGCGCGCAGTTTCTCGATGCCATTGCCGATGAGCTGGATGCATTGGGCGATGATTTTGTGGCACTGGTCAGCCGCGAAACCGCGCTGCCCGCCGCACGTATTCAAGGCGAGCGCGGTCGCACCAGCGGCCAGATGCGCCTGTTCGCCAAGGTCCTGCGTCGCGGGGATTTCTACGGTGCGCGGATCGATCGGGCGTTACCTGATCGTTTACCGTTGCCGCGTCCGGACCTGCGCCAGTACCGCATCGGCCTTGGCCCGGTTGCGGTATTTGGTGCGAGCAACTTTCCGTTGGCCTTTTCCACGGCGGGGGGCGACACCGCATCGGCATTGGCCGCCGGTTGCCCGGTGGTGTTCAAGGCCCACAGTGGTCACATGGCCACTGCCGAGCTGGTCGCGGACGCGATCATCCGCGCTGCGGAAAAAACGGCGATGCCAGCCGGTGTATTCAACATGATCTACGGCGGCGGGGTCGGCGAAGCGCTGGTCAAGCATCCGGCGATTCAGGCGGTGGGATTCACCGGCTCGCTCAAGGGCGGTCGTGCGTTATGCGACATGGCTGCTGCGCGTCCACAACCCATCCCGGTGTTCGCCGAGATGTCGAGCATCAACCCGGTGATCGTGCTGCCGCAGGCGTTGCAAGCGCGGTCAGAGTCGGTCGCCCGTGACCTGACCGCTTCAGTGGTTCAGGGCTGCGGCCAGTTCTGCACCAACCCAGGTTTGGTGATCGGTATTCGCTCGCCGCAGTTCAGTGCGTTCATGCAGCAGGTCGCGGTTTTCATCGGCGATCAGCCGGCGCAAACCATGCTCAATGCCGGGACCTTGAGCAGCTATGGTAACGGCTTGCAGAAGCTCCTCGCGCATCCCGGCATCGAGCACCTGGCTGGCACTGCGCAACAGGGCAATCAGGCCCAGCCGCAACTGTTCAAGGCCGATGTCAGCTTGTTGATCAATGGCGATGAAGTGCTGCAGGAAGAAGTGTTCGGACCGACCACAGTGTTCGTCGAGGTCGCAGATCAGGCGCAACTCCGTGCTGCGTTGAACGGCCTGCACGGGCAACTGACGGCGACCATCATTGGCGAGCCGGAGGACTTCGAACAGTTCGGCGAACTCTCGCCGCTGCTGGAGCAAAAGGTCGGACGGATCCTGCTCAACGGCTATCCGACCGGCGTCGAAGTCTGCGATTCGATGGTGCATGGCGGGCCGTATCCGGCGACGTCAGATGCGCGCGGTACATCGGTGGGCACGCTGGCTATCGATCGGTTCTTGCGCCCGGTATGCTTCCAGAACTTCCCGGATACATTGCTACCCGATGCCTTGAAAGATGCCAACCCTCTCGGAATCTCACGCCTGGTTAATGGGCAATCCGTCCGCGATAGCCTGTAAGGTTCCCGGTTCATTCACGAAGAGCCTGTCATGGGCTCTTCACTCAGATGCACATCGTCGCTCAACGCTGGATGCTGGAAACCACGCCTACACTGACTCTCATATCGATTAAGCGAACATGGAGTGCAAGGCATGTGGCCAATAGCTACCGTGATACTTTTGCTCGCTTACGCTCCGCTGATGGTGGTTTTCTTTCGCCTGAATGCTCGAAACAACCGTCGCCGCAGAGAAGAACTTTACGAAGCCTTTGAAGCCACAATGCAACAGCATGGGGTCAGATCCTTCGAGATCTTTAAAGAAAGCATTTGGATTGGAAACAACTTCCGACAATCGGAGCTGTATCGGATATTGCTGGATGATTGCGGCCACTACTTTCTTTATTTCCACGCCAGTGGTACGCAGCCAATTTTCACGCCGCTGACCGAGGAGCGAGCGCTGCAAGCGGCACAGGGTGAGGCAGGAATTCAGGCATAGACACATCACTGCCTGACCGAGCGCAATACTCGGCACGTCTCGAACTATCTGATTGTGAGCCGGCACGGCAAACGTATGACCGCGATAATGCTGAGAAAACACTGGGACGTGGCCAACGAGAAAGCAAGATTCGGGGGGGCTTCAGTGCACTGGCGTGCAGCATTCTGCGAAAGGCAATTAGAGCGCTGCTACTTAGTAGTGTTTATAGGCGAACCAAGCGCCCGCCAGGGCTGCTAACCAAATCAGAACGATGAGCACCGCCGCCACGTTACTCACTGGGCGCTTCACATGGTTTTCCTCCCACTTGCCAGCCTTTAGCCGACATTCCTCAAGCACAAGAGGTGGCATCAAGCGGATGGCGAGCAGAATGCCCAGAGGCAGAATGATTACGTCGTCCAGATAGCCTATTACGGGAATGAAATCAGGAATGAGATCGATTGGACTCAGTGCGTAAGCCACCACAAAAACTGAAATCCACTTGGGCAGCCATGGGGTTTGTGGATGCTGATAACAAAACCAGAGCACCATGGTTTGACGCTTGAGATTTTTAGCCCAGCACCGCAGGTGTTCGAGAATGCCTTTCATTCGGTGCCCTTGCTTATGCATCGCCTTGACCGTTACGTCCTCACTGGCAATAAGTCTGAGCTCCGCCACTGTCCTGTTCGACGAGCCCCTAAGGTGCCGGTGCCGAACTCCAGTTCACCAAAACGCAGTATCTGATCAGTGGCTGATGCGCCAGTTCGTCTGAACGGCTACATGTCCCGATCCGCCGCTTTCACCTTAGGGCCCAGAGTCTGACCATGATGGGTGACACGTTGTAGCCGCTCCACGTTAAGCCGCTGGCACTCACTCTCGGCTTCTGCCCGGGCCTGATAGGTAGTTTTCAGCCGCAGCTTCTCCTGATTGTCGTAGAGGTTGAAGCCTATAGGCGCCGTCTGGCAGTAGAAGCGTGATCCGCTACGCATGGGTCCCGTTTCAGTTGGGATTGCAGGCACGACAACAAATCTCGAAATCATCTTCACACCCTCTCCATACACCTCCTAACGTTTAGCGGCTATAGGCCACTACAGCAAGCGACCACCGAGACTTTCCGATGAAACGCGCGAGCGCCCCACCACCGATAACGCGAGTCATTCGAGAAGGTAAATCAGTCGTGGCTCAATTGAAGCCTCAAATACTTCAAGCAGAGCCAGCGTCACCGGCAGCTTGAAACGCCGCCGTCCCGCACTACCGGGATTGAGATAAAGCTGTTTGCCGCGCCATTCAATGCAAGGCTTATGGGAGTGGCCGGTGATGACCAGCTGTATATCTGCATCAAGCTCTTCCGGGACATCGGCAATGTCATGCGCCAACAGTATCTGCCATCCGTTGAGGTTAAAACGCAGAAGCTCGGGAAGCTTCTCTGCCCAACGTGCCTCCCGGTCATTGTTGCCACGTACGACGTGCAGAGGCGCGATAGATGCCAGTCGATCAAGAATCTCCTGGCTACCGATGTCACCTGCGTGAATGATCTGCTCGCATCCCTCCAGGGCAGCAAGGGCTTCGGGGCGGAGCAATCCATGGGTATCGGAAATCACACCAACTTTCATGCTTTCTCCAGAACTGTGTCGAAGCGGCCAAGGCTATTGTGCGCCGTCGGTGCTGTGCGTTGAAAAGGTCATGACTACGGTTTCGATTCATGGGTCATCCGGCAACAGTGTTTATCCCGCGGGCCGATATTTGCGCCCCTGACAAACGCCTAACATCGGCTCTACCAAAGTGAGTAAACCCACTGAGCCGCAACTCACTCACGAGGTAAAAAACGCTTGCCGGACAACATTTGAACCACAAGGTGAACATCATGAAACTGCTAAAAATCGCGCTCCTCGTAGCGCTTGGCGCCGCCGGCGCCCAGGCATTTGCAGACGATAGCCCTAAAATCCCGAGCAGAGCTGACGGAACTCGCACGCCAGGCGATCAGAGTGATCTGCGGTGAGTGAACGACTTGAAGATATTCTTGCCGGGCAGTTGGCCGTGATCTTTTGCGGGATCAATCCCGGAATGACTGCCGCCGCCCAGGGGCACCATTTTGCGGGGCGCGGCAATCGCTTCTGGCGCACACTCCATCTCGCCGGGTTTACTCCCGAGCAAGTGCAACCGGAAAACGATCGGACGATCTTGCGCTACCAATGTGGATTAACCGCAGTGGTCGAACGGCCAACGGCCAGTGCGGATCAGTTGTCCTTGCACGAATTCACCGCCGCCGCCGCGGACTTCGAACAGAAAATCGCACGCCATGCGCCGCGCTTCGTGGCCTTTCTGGGCAAGGCTGCGTATTGCGCGCTGTCCGGTCAGCGCGACATTGCCTGGGGCCTGCAAGCGAAAACCTTCGGCAATGCCTCGGTCTGGGTCCTGCCTAACCCCAGCGGAAGAAATCGTGCGTTCAGCCTTGAGCAACTGGTCACGGCCTACCGTGAATTGCGTCTGGCAGTCGACGAGAATCGACAGGGGTAATCACGTCGGAGGAATCGTCGCGAGCACACCAATCAGGATGGTCAACAGCAGAAAACCGCCGAGAAAAATCGTCATCTTGGCCATGCGGCCTCCCACACTATGAATTGGCGGTACAGGGGCGCCGAGCGTTGCCGTACCGGAGATTTATTGTGGGCTGGCGGCTGCATCCGTTACAGAGGCAGATTGCGCTGAAAAATACGGATCAGATCCGCTTTCAGGCTGTACTTTTGGGCGCTTTCCAGAGAAGAGCTTGCGGGCGATGTCCACAAACGGCGTGACGATCAACCCCCACAGCGACAGGTAACGCTCGTGATCCTGCTCACCGGTGCCGAAGCGAATGGACTCGGGTCTGGACTGTGTGACGTATAGCGTGCCGAACATCCAGTCCCACAGTGACAGATTGATGCCGAAATTCTTGTTGAAGTGTCGCGTTGCATCGCTGTGATGAATCTGGTGTTGCGCCGGACTGCTCAGCACCCGCTCAAGCACCGGGCCGAAAGAGAACCACACATGGCTGTGACGCAGGTTGGCCGCCAGGGCATTGAAGATGAACACCATGTAGGTCACGCCAAACAAGGTATAGCGGCTGATCTCCCCACCGCAGGCATACCAGAAGACCCCGGCAAACGCGCCGACGCAGACGGTATCCGTCAGTTTCTCGACTACCTCTTCCAGAAAATGCACACGGCTGGCCGTCGCCGGCACCAGCACGGGCGCCGAATGATGGACTTTGTGGAAGGCCCACAGATACCGCGAGTGAAAGGCGCGATGGCCCCAGTAATGGCTGAAATCCTTGACCAGGAAGACACCGAGCCCATAGAGCAGGGTCAGCGCCAGGTGCTCCTCCACTTGCGTGCGCGCCCCCCACAGGTGGGTGAAAAACGCGATGTAGTCCGCTGAACGAAAGACATACGGATCGACCAGGCCGACGATGGGCAGCACCAGGGCAACCTTGAGAATGGCGAGTACGAAGTAATAGCGGTAGTCGAGCAACGCCGAGCGGTGCAGGTAAACCCGGCGACCGCCAATGAACTGTACGAAGGAGCGCGCGTCGGTCAAACCGCGGGATTTGCGGTACAGGAACAGGCAATAAGCGACGCTGTAAGACATGCAGAGAAAGGATAGACCGAGTCTGCCGTTGAAGTCGAAAATGCCCAGGAACTGCCGGGTGACCGGCTCGATCACCCACTGGGATAAATAAAGATGGATAGCGGCAAGAACATCCATACCAGGCTGCCCGACGTAAATGGAAGGGCAATAGTAAATGAGAATGAGTCTTTAGTGTGTTGAATTATGCCCAGTTGTTATCCACCCAGCGCAATGATTGCAAGGATCAGCACGGCCCCCACGACGGCCATGATCACCCCACCCTGCCATTGCGTGGCACCAGCGTACTTGGCGAGCATCCAGCCGGCGATGAACAGCACCACGAGTCCGACCAGGTTGGACAGCCGGATGGCGAGTGCGGTCTGATCGAGCAGTATGAACGGCACCACCAGCGGAAATGTCGAGCACACGACCAACAGGAAAACACCGAGTGCACCCTTGAAGTCGTTCCAGCCGAGGCCGGCCCTGGTTGGCAAAGGGGGCTGCTCGAGCAGCCGGCGGCGCAACAATTCCAGGCCCTCGCTGCCGGCCGCCACCGCGAATTGCAACGGCAACACTTGCGCAATGAGCGCCTGACCGGCCGCGGCGTCCGTGCCATTGCGCAGAGCGAGGTACAGCTTGATCCTGCGTGTGCGTTCGACCAGTGCGCGCAGCAGGTACATGACCGCGTCGGCCAGTCCCCAGGCGAGATTGCAACCGAGTGCGGCAATCATCATCGTGCGTTCGGCGGCCTGGTCTGCCGTGGCCACACTGATGGTGCCGGTGAACGTCATGGCCATCAGCAGGCCGAAGATCACCTCGGTAATGCGCTCGACAGGGTCAAGTACAGGCACCCTTTCGAATTGACCATTGCCTGGCATGATTTCACCTCGTCGGGGTCTGCCTGCACGATACCGGTCGACGCTTTGGCCAAGCACCGGTCGCTCAGGCTGGATATCCGTGTTCCCGTCAAGTGTAGATTGAACGGCTACACTCATGCGCACACGTCACCTGTTTCAAGAGGAGTGATTCATGCTTGATTACTTCGCGCTGGGCATACTGATATTTGTCGGGCTCGTCTTGTTCTACGGGATCATCCTGCTCCACGACATCCCCTATGAAATTGCCGTCCACCGCAACCACCCTCACCAGGATGCGATTCACGCCACCGGCTGGGTCAGCCTGTTCACCTTGCACGCACTCTGGCCGTTCCTGTGGATCTGGGCGATGGCCTATCGGGAGGACCGGGGCTGGGGTTTCAGTGACGGACATTCAGCAAAAAGTCATGTGGTTCACCTCGAACAACAGGTCGCCGAACTGCAAGGCCGGATCGAGCGCCTCGAGGCAGCAACCGGCACGGCACAGAGCCGGCTGCCAACGGACAATCTCGGCGAGGGCCTCTGAGCCATGGATCTTTTACTCATTCTGACGTATGCGGCTCTCTGCGTAGCCATCTTCAAGATCTTCCGCATCCCCCTGAACAAATGGACCGTGCCTACGGCGGTGCTGGGCGGGATCGTGATTATTGGCGCGCTGATTTTCACAATGAACTACAACCACCCCTACTCCGAGGTGGCGCGCTCCTATTTCGTATCGGTTCCGGTAATACCCGTGGTCAGCGGCCAGGTGATCGACGTGCCGGTGCAGGCCAACCAGCCCCTGGAAAAAGGCGATGTACTGTTTCGCATAGACCCCGCACCCTTCGAGTACCGGGTGAAATCCCTCAAGGCACAACTGATTGCTGCCCAGGCCGATCGTGTGCGGATCACCGAGTTGATCAAGCGTAATTTCAGCACCCAACGGGAACTGGATATGGTGGTCGCCCGGACCGATGACCTGAAGGCACAACTGGACAATGCGCAGTACGAACTCGACAACACCACGGTCCGCGCACCGAGCAAAGGCTTCGTCACCCACGTTTCGTTGCGTCCGGGCATGATGGCGACCAAGTTGCCGCTGCGCCCTTCGATGGTCTTCATTCCCGCCGAAGGGCATTACTTCGCCGCATGGATGCGGCAGAACAGCCTGTTGCGCCTGACTGAGGGCGACGAGGCCGAAGTCGCTTTCGACGGCATTCCCGGGAAGGTGTTCGAAGGCAAGGTCAAAACCGTCGTTTCGGTCATCGCCGAAGGCCAGGTTCAACCGTCGGGCACACTGATCGGTTTCACCGGTTCACCACCGGCCGGCCGGGTTCCGGTGATCATTGAGATCACCGATCCCGACTATGCCCAGTACACCGACCAAATGCCCGGCGGGGCCTACGGCCAGGCGGCGCTGTACAGCCAGCATTTTCATCACATCGCGATGATGCGCAAAATCCTGCTGCGCATGGCTGCGTGGATGAACTACATCTTTCCATTCCACTAACCCGGCAGCGCTGGCAACTGGCTCAATCCTTGAATTGGGTCAGTTGCTGGTTCAGCGAACCGGCCTGATCGCGCAGTTGCAGCGACTGATTTCCCCGGTTGAACGGCTGGTGCGCTCCGGACCGGCAGAGAACAACCCACGCTGTGTAAAAAACGCGTGCGCTGTTTCGAAGTGCGCGTTGCTACGTGAAATCTGCCAGCGCTTGGTTAACCAGCAGACTGGAAATATGCGTAGGAACGCGCTTTTCGTTCCAGTCCTGACTGTCAAACCTGCTCCAAAACGTTTGCACACAGCCTGGACCCAAAGCAGCCCGTCAGTAGTCCTGGAGGTTCTTTCCTTTGACCTGTTCATCTGCCCACCCCGGCTGCCGCTCGAATTCCTCGAACAACTCGAAAATGGTCGACTTGACCTTCTGCACGGCATTGCTCTCTACAACCGTGTCATGCCAGCACAGCGAAAGATCCCGCTTGAACAGCCGATGATCGATCCTGGCCAGCTTGAGCCTGTGTTGCACAAGCTCAACATGGGCCGCAGCCCACGGCAGGATCGTGACACCGAGCTGCGCCTTGACGGCTGAGAACAACAGGTCGGTGGAATTGGCTTCGAATTCAACCTCGCATTTCAGGCCGGCCTCCTGCAATGCAAACTCGACCCGACTGCGTATGGTGTTCGGAGCACAGGGCAGCACCAGCGGCATCTTCGCCAATGCCTCAATCGACACTGGCTCATCCGATAATGAAAATTCCGGCCACGCCACCAAGTACAGCGTTTCGGTTAACAGCCGCCGGAAAGCCATGCCTTTGGTTTCGACCGCATCGACATTCACCGCCAGTGCCACTCGCCCTACCGTGATCAGCCGTCCGAGTTCGGCGCTCGGAGAATCGATCAATTCCAACTTGATGCCCGGATAACGGCTGCGAATCGTGCGCGCGAGCGGAATTGCCAGCATGCGCGCCGTACTCGACGGCATGCCGACCGAGACTTTGCCTTGCGGGAATTCGGCGTCCTGGCGCAGCAGTTCGTGGGTGCCGTCGGCCTGGCGCAGCAGTTCGATGGCATGCCGATAAAGCGTTTGCCCAGCCGCCGTGGGAATGACGCCATGCACGCTGCGCTCGAGCAGTTGCATGCCCATGTCCTGTTCCAGGTTGCGCATCTGCTGGCTGATGGCTGGCTGCGCGATATGCAGTGTTTCACTGGCGCGGGTGATGTTCCCGCACTCGACCACCTTGATGAAATACCGCAACTGGCGCAGGTCCATGTGTACCCTCCCAAGTCATAGGATTTTCCGATGAGTGTAGAGGAATATCATATTTGAAGGATATGAGATACGGCGCCTAGACTCGTCTCACAACACGAAGCGCTCACGGTCGTCAAAGGCGAGTAGCGCTTCAAAGGCCTTGGCGCAATGGCCCGTATTCAACCCTTCAATGGAGAGTCCTATGCAAGCTTTGCAAGGCGTGAAAATCGTCGACCTGAGTCGCGCACTGTCGGGGCCATTCTGCACCATGGTGCTGGCAGACCTCGGTGCCGATGTGATCAAGATCGAGCCCGGCCCGACTGGCGATATGAGCCGCACCTGGGGCCCCTTCGACCGGGGCGTGAGCACCTACTATTTATCGTGTAACCGCAACAAGCGCGGCATGTGCATTGACTTGCGCAATCCCGAAGGGCTGACCACCATCCAGCAGCTGATCGATGACGCCGACGTCGTCATCGAGAACTTCAAGCCTGGCACGCTGGAAAGCATGGGCCTCGGTTATGAGGTACTCAGCGCCCGCAATCCACGACTGGTAATGGGCAGCATTAACGCCTTTGGCGCCGACGGGCCGATGAGCAGTTGGCCAGGCTTCGACCAGATCGCCCAAGGCTACTCGGGGCTGATGAGCCTGACCGGTTTCGTCGATGGCGACCCGACACGCACCGGCACCGCCATCGGTGATTTGACTTCGGGCATGTGGTTGGTGACAGCGGTGCTGGCCGCGCTGCTCGAGCGCGAGCGCACCGGGCGCGGCCAACATGTCAGCACGTCGCTGCTGGCCAGTCTGGTCGGGTTGCTGAGTGTGCACGGCCAACGCTACCTCAGCCTGGGGGATGTGCCGCGCCGCACCGGCAACGCCCATTCGGTGATTGCACCTTACGGCGTGTTCCAGACAAAGGATGGCCCGCTCAATCTGGCGCCGATCACCTCGGCCATGTGGGGGCGTTTGTGCGCACTGCTCGATTTGCCCGAGCTGCCGGACGATCCACGCTTCGCCACCAATGAAGCGAGGGTCGAACGTCGTGATGAATTGAGAGAGATTCTGGAAAGTCGTTTGAAAACCCGCAGCAAACGCGAGTGGACCTCGCTGTTCGTCGACGCAGGATTACCCGCCGGCCCGATCAACACACTCGATGAGGTCTTCGACGACCCGCAGGTGCTGCACAGTCAACTGACCGAGACACTCACACACCCGACACTTGGTGCACTGCGTCAGGTAGTGACCCCGGTGTTCTGCGACACTGACAGCGTTGTCAGCCGCCCACCGCCACTGCTTGGCGAACACACCGTCGAAGTATTGCGCGAAGCCGGTTTCGACGCTGCATCAATCAACGCATTGCTCGCCGCGAAAATAGTGTTCCAGAACTCCGATGACATGACCGGCGCGCAATCGACAGGAGCCACACAATGAATCCAGCCTCTTCCACAACCGTGACCGTCAACCGGGTCGATGAACGCATCGCGCGGCTGGTCTTCAGCAATCCCACACAGCGCAATGCATTCAGCGCGCAGCTGCTGACGGCGATCGATGAAAGTCTCGTCGCCCTGGCGTCACAACGCATCCCGGTGGTGATCCTCGGCAGCGAAGTCGGCCAATCCGTGTGGAGTGCCGGCCACGATATCCGCGAACTGCAACACGACCGCGACCCGATTGCCTATGGCAAACCGCTCGAACAGGTTTTGCGCCGCATCCGCGCCTATCCCGGCGTGGTGATTGCCCTGGTGTCCGGCTCGGTGTGGGGCGGCGCGGTGGATCTGGTAATGAGCTGCGACATGGTCGTCGCGGACCGCAGCGCAAGCTTTGCCATGACTCCAGTGAACATTGGATTGCCGTATACCACCAGTGGATTGCTGCGCTTCTTCAACAATTTGCCGATTCATGTATTGAAGGAGATGTTTTTCACTGCACAGAAGCTCGACGCGGAGCGGGCGGAGCGGTTTGGTCTGGTCAACCGACTGGTCGACACTGATGTGCTGGAAGCGACCGCGCTGGAACTGGCACACGGCATCGCCAGCAAAGCACCGCTGGCCGTTGCTGCGGTCAAGGAACAGCTGCGTATCCTCGAAGACCTGCAACCGATTCCGGTGCAGGCGATGGAGCAGATTGCCGAACTGCGCCGACAAGCCTGCGAAAGTGCTGACTTTGGCGAAGGACTGGCAGCCTTTGCCGAGCGCCGGCCAGCCGCATTCAATGGCAATTAGCACGACAGCTTTGAAAGCTTCTGTGTTTGCACGACCGACTTCGCAGGCAAGGCACGCTTCCTCGTTTCGGCGTACGCCCGGCCCGACGTGAGTCGGTTGCTAAACATCCCGAAAAAATAACAACAAGGACGGTACCTGCGGGACCGTCCGAATGCGGGGAGTCAGATTGAAATGAATAATGAAATTCTGTCAATTTTAGTGCTGGTGGTCATTTTCGGCATCGCTAGCGTGTTGCCCATCAACATGGGCGCGCTGGCGTTCGCAGCGGCCTTTATCGTCGGTTCGGTGATAATGGACATGACACCGGCGACCATCTTCGCCGGCTTTCCCAGTGACCTGTTCCTGACTTTGGTCGGTGTCACCTATTTGTTCGGCATCGCCCAGAACAACGGCACCATCGACTGGCTGATCGAACGGGCAGTGTTGATGGTGCGTGGCCATGTCGCCTGGATACCCTGGGTGATGTTCGTGGTGGCGGCGCTGCTCACCGGTTTCGGTGCGCTGAGCCCTGCGGTGGCAGCGATCCTCGCGCCTATTGCTCTCAACTTCGCCGTGCAGTACCGCATCAACCCGGTGCTCATGGGACTGATGGTGATTCACGGCGCTCAAGGCGGCAGCTTCTCCCCTGTAAGTATTTTCGGTGGCATAACCAATCAGATCGTTGCGTCCTCCGGGCTGCCTTATGCACCGTTCACTCTGTTCATCGCCAGCCTGCTGTTCAACCTGGGGATTGCCATGGTGGTATTCGTAGTCTTCGGTGGTTTACGTAGCGCTCGCCTGTCATTGGTGGCGGTCCTGCCCGGTCCCGAGTTGCATGCTGCTGGTGCATCGCTGGCCATTCTTGGTCACGGCGGTACGCCCGCGTCCCCTGCTTATCATCGTACTGACCTGACGGGTGCCGGTGCGCCGCTACAGACCCTCAGCGGCCTGGACGGGGCCAAGTTGTCGACGCTGGTCGGGCTGTTGGCCCTGGCGATCTCGGCATTAGTGTTCAAGTTCAATATCGGGTTGGTGGCCATGACGGTCGCGGTAGTCCTGGCCATGTTCGCGCCTAAGGCGCAGAAGGCGGCCATTGACAAGGTCAGCTGGTCGACTGTTCTGCTGATCACCGGGATCATCACTTACATCGGAGTGATGCAGACCATCGGTACCATCGACTATGTCGCCCTTGGCATCTCCGGCTTGGGTGAACCGCTGCTGGTCGCATTGCTGCTGTGCTTCACTGCCGCAATTATCTCGTCCTTCGCTTCGTCCACGGCGTTGCTAGGGGTGATCATTCCCCTGGCCGTGCCATTCTTGAGCCAGGGCCACATCAGTGCAGTCGGCGTGGTCGCGGCTATCGCCATTTCCACCACTATCGTCGACACCAGCCCGTTCTCCACCAATGGTGCGCTGGTGGTTGCCAATACCCCCCCGCAGGAGCGAGAAAAAGTGTTGCGCAGCCTGCTGATCTACAGCGCGGTGGTTGCCTTGGTGGGCCCCTGTGTTGCCTGGTTGACCCTGGTCGTGCCCGGGGTGCTCTGAGCTATCGGGACAGGCCCTGATCAACCTGACGGACTCCATTTTTCCGCCCCCCGCCCTGGATAATTCAGCACAAACTGGACATGCGCCCTCCCCCCTGTAGCCAGGGTCGCATCGTCCGCGGTGAATGGTGGGTTTGGGTCGGCTTCGCCGTCCAGCGGGAGCAAGCTCCCTCGCCACGAGGGGTAAATTCCTACACGGTTTTCGAATGGAAGATTCAATTTAGTGGCTTCCAATAGCTCTGTGCGGAACGGGATGGCTACAAACGACAAAGCCCCGAATCATCGGGGCTTTGTCGTTTTTGAAATTGTGCAGCTTCCAGGCGGTGGGGTTCAAGGGAACCAGGGAAAACATCACGCCTGCGCTTCGCCTGGGAGCGCCGGCAGCCCGTACGTCAACGCAAGTTCCAAGGCCGGTTACAAGGGGTATAACTATCAGAACAAAAGGCGGGTCACCCACAATAGGCCCTCCAAGGGCAGCGCCCGGGCCAGGCGCCCCAGGCCTGATCGGCGCCTGCGGCGCGGAGCGATGTGATGAGTTCCAGAGCATGGCGATGGGCTCGCAAGAGCCTTCTTGGCTGCATCGAGCTGGCCTTGCTGGTCGCTCCACTGTGCGCCAGCGCCATGTTCAAGTGCCAAGCCAGGGACGGAGCCATCAGCTACACCAGCCAAGCCATCGCCAGCGCCCGCTGCGCCCGCCTGAATGGCATGGCGGGCGCCGGTGTCGGCGCCCAGACAATGACCCTGCCACGGCTTGTGCGGGACGACGACTCAGGCGCGATGCGGATTCGGGTGTTCACCTTCATCCACAGGGGTATTCGTCAATATGTGAGCCGGCGCCCCGTCGGGATCTCCGCACGGGTCGATGTCCTTGAGCTCTATTACATCAAGGGCTGCTATCTGTGCATGGCGCCGAAGGATTTCAAGGTTACCTCACTGCGCCTGGACACCCATTCCTATCGGCGGGAGATCGAAGCCGCTTCGGGTCATTATGGTGTCGACAGGGCGCTGGTCCGCGCAGTGATACATGCCGAATCGGCGTTTCGCCCCAACGCCATTTCCGAAGCCGGCGCCCAGGGGCTGATGCAGTTGATGCCCGCCACCGCCGAGCGCTTCGCCGTGGACAATCCGTTCGATGCACGACAGAACATTCGTGGCGGCGTGCGCTACCTGGCCTGGCTGCTCAAGCGCTTCAACGGCAACCAGATGCTGGCGTTGGCAGGTTACAACGCCGGCGAAGCATCCGTGGTCGAGTACAACGGGGTGCCTCCCTACGCTGAGACGCAATCCTACGTCACCCTCGTGCAGTCCTTGACCGAACGCTATCGCAACCATCGCTAGTACCGTAGGACGTATAACCCGGAATAGTTAATACGCCGGGCGGGAAATGGCTCAAGCGAACTTCCACGCTCACCGGTAGCTATCCACCCATAGCGGCCCTCCGTACAGTGCTGGTGGCAGTGGTAAATGCCAAACCAATGCAGATGCGCTACAACAATGCATAGAACTCTGGGGCCCTCACAGGAAGCGAGCGAATGTGGATGAAACACAAACTCTGCGTCGTCAGGCTGGTTCGGTACGCATCCGTTTCGCTGATCCTGGTAGCCCCCGGTGCAGTCGCAGAGGATCTCGAACCGAGGTCCTACGCCAATACACCGGTCGGTATCAATTTCCTGCTTATGGGCTACAGCGACCTCCATGGCAGTGTGACGGCCAATCCCTCGGTCCCGCTCCAGGATGCCAAGCTCAACATCAAGACTGTCGTGTTTGCCTTTGCCAGATCTCTGGACGTCTGGGGCCGTTCCGGGAAGTTCGATATTGTCGTGCCTGAGGCAAGACTGACGGGCTCTGCCCTGTTCGCCGGTGAACCCAAGGAGCGCAATGTTACGGGGTTGATCGATCCAAGATTCCGGTTCTCGGTCAATTTGTATGGCGCCCCGGCGATGTCCCTGGCTGAATTCCCCAGCTATCGACAGGATGTGATTATCGGCACCAGCCTGGCGATCACGGCGCCAATAGGCCAATACGACGCGAGTAAGCTGGTAAATCTCGGCAACAACCGCTGGTCATTCAAGCCCGAACTTGGGATTTCCAAGCGTCTGGGGCCAGTGACCCTGGAATTATCCGGCGCAGGAACCTTTTACACCGACAATGACGAGTTCCTCGGCGACCACACACTTTCCCAGAACCCGATCTACCAGGTACAGGGGCATCTTATCTATGCCTTTACCAGCGGTGTTTGGGCGTCGCTGGATACGACCTACTTCGCTGGGGGGAGTAGCTCAGTCGATGGGGTCGGTAACCACGATTTTCAGGAGAACACACGCTATGGATGCACCCTCACGCTGCCGTTGAACCGGAACCATTCGCTAAAGCTGAATGCGAGTAAGGGCGGCCATACCCGCACGGGCAGCGAATACGATGCCATTGGCATGGTCTGGCAGTATCGCTTCGGCGCAGGGCTTTGAAACACAGGGTTTACGCGGCTCAGGTAAATCGAGAGTCACCTGACCTGATTCGACGGATACAGACCCGCAAGCCGCGCGATCACAACACCAACGTAAAAGACGCCTGAAAATTCTTCGACCATCACAAGTGAGCGGGCGTGGTTGGTCAACGGGATAACATCACCGTAACCGGTGGTTGTGAGCGTCGTGAGGCTGAAATAGATCAGTTCGAAGAAAGTGCCGGGCTGTCTGAAGTCGAGTTGGCCAGGGCCGAATGAGCCAGCGGCGGATATCTCGACCAGGGCATAGATGAAGGACCAAACGAAGGCCAGCATGATGTAACCCGCAAGCGCGCCATGCAGCTTGTCGGCTGTAATTGGCCCGCGCTTGAGGATGTAGCGAAGCACTCCGCTAAACGAAACTGCAAGAGAGGCCACATAGGACATCCCGGCAAGCTCAAGAATCGTGATACTCCCAGCCCACAAGGCCGCCCATTGAAGGCCAATCCCAAGCAGCGCCAGGCACAGTTTGAGGATGAACCCCCACCGAGTCTGCCTGGTGGCGAAAGCGCCCACGAGCAGCACCGTTGAAAACAGAATGCCGAGCGACATGCGAGCCATTAAACCCTCCTCAAGGAAGGGAAACAGGAGGATCAATCCAAGTAAGAGCAGCAACAGACAAGTGCAGGGCCCCAGCCCTATAACCATCTGAGCTAAATCCGCATCGGACTCGGCTTTATCTTGCGGATTTGTCATACCGGTTTCCCTGAGGACGAAGTAACGCTCGATACCTGACGTTGCACGGGTGAATTCTGATCTCGCTTCAGAATAGTTGGCAGTGAAACTCTAGTCGCGAATACCTGTAAGAGGATTCAACCTGACAGGCAGCCATGGATCGACTTCTGCCTTCCACGACCGGTTGAAACCGGCCAATAGCGGACGCTCGATTTCGTCTGCTAACGACCAATGGAGGACATTATCCAATGACCGCTATGGGGCAAATTTGAGATGGATAACCGTTAGCGCTACCCATAAGTACAACGAGCCGATTGACCTCAGTTACTTACACGAGCATTGAGCGTAATAACGGGGCCGAAAGTGAGCAGTGGACGTAGCTCTTCCATAACGCTGGCGACATGCTGGTTGCCGGCGTGCTCTTCGACCGCCTGCTGGTTTGTCCAGCCATCGATTATGTAAAACGTATTGGGTGCTTCGAAACTCTGATAGAGATCGTAATACAGGCAACCGGGTTCCGCTCTTGCCGGCTCAACAAATTGCAAAATCAAGGCCTTAACCCGCTCGGTGTTGCAATCATCGCAGCGAAGCTCGCAGATGATGTGCCGCTCTTCGAATTTGGTGCTTTGCATGTTTTTACCCTGGATTTAGAGGAACCCTTAGCTGGTGCGAAATGACCGATTCACGGCCGGTCATTCAACGTACCGCACCAGATTTGCCAAGCGCTTTACTCGGAGCGCTTTTCGAATATTTCTTTGGCGATGGCTGCCGCCGACATTGCGTTCGGCCAACCGGCGTAGAAGGCCAGATGCGTAATGATTTCAGCAGCCTGAATTTGGGTCAGGCCGTTATCCATGGCTTTGTTCACATGAAAAGGGATTTGAGCGGCTTGCCCCACTGCAACCAGAGCTGCAACCGTGACCAGGCTGCGATCACGGGGAGTCAGTGCCGGGCGCAGCCACAGGTCATGGAAAAGCACCGAAGTGGTGTAGCCTGCAAGCGCGTCGAATGCAGGGCCGATCATCTGTTCTACCGCCGTCACGCGCATCTGCTCAAAGGCGTCGTCAACTGGAAGCAAGTTGTCCTGTACATCCGCCAATGCGGTTGGCGCGATATCGCGAGTCTCAAATACGTCTTTGGCGATGGATGCCGCCAATGTCGCATTCCCCCAGCCTGAATAGAATGCCAAATGAGTGATGACTTCACTCAGTTCGGTAGGCGTAACACCATTGTTCAACGCCAAATCGAATTGGCGAGCCATTTCGGCTGGCTGATGCCGCGCAATCAAGGCGGCAACAGTCACGATACTGCGATCCCGGGGCAGCAATTGCGGACGCTGCCATATCTCTTCCAGAAGCACGTCCTGGGTGTAGCGTGCAAATGCCGGTACGGCGAAGTTCGCTTCGTCTGACTTCATAGTGATTGATCGCTCGTGCGTGGAAAGTGGGAAAACGAGCACTTAGCGGCGCTCCCCAAAAGGATTGCCATCAGGCGCTGGAGAACGCTTATCGGTTGATGGTCTTCATCATCTGGGCGTTGTAGCGCTCACCTTGTACAGGCACCTTGGCCAGAACCTCACCGAGTTCACGAAGGTCTTCTGCGGTCAATTGCACGGTTGCTCCGCCTACGTTCTCTTCAAGGCGATGCAGCTTGGTTGTACCGGGGATAGGCGCAATCCACGGCTTTTGTGCCAGCAGCCAGGCCAATGCAATCTGGGCCGGGGTTGCTTGCTTGCGCTGGGCGATTTCACCGATCAGGGCGACGAGATGGTGGTTGGCCTCGCGGGCACCATCAGCAAATCGAGGCAGATTATTCCGTACATCACCGCTAGAGAACGTCGTACCGGCATCTATTTTCCCGGTCAGGAACCCTTTGCCCAACGGACTGAAGGGAATGAATCCAATCCCGAGCGCTTCGAGAGTTGGGATTATTTCCAGTTCAGGCTCACGGGTGAACATCGAATACTCACTTTGAAGTGCCGACAGCGGCTGCACCGCATGGGCGCGACGGATAGCGTCTACGCCAGCTTCACACATGCCAAAGTATTTGACCTTGCCTTCGGTGATGAGGTCGCGCACGGCCCCGGCAACATCTTCCATAGGGACATTGGGATCGACGCGATGTTGGTAAAACAGGTCAATGCAGTCGGTCTTCAGGCGCTTGAGTGATTCTTCCGCCACCTGACGGATGCGCTCAGGTCGACTGTCCAGCCCAGCGGCGGGATTGCCGTCCTTAAATCCGAATTTTGTCGCGATGACGATCTGCTCGCGAAATGGTTGAACGGCTTCGCCCACCATTTCTTCGTTGACTTGCCCATAGGCTTCTGCCGAATCGAAGAGGGTGACTCCACGCTCAAAGGCCGCCCTGATGAGTTTGATTGCGTCCGCTTTGTCAGTGGCGGGGCCATAGCCGAATGTCAGGCCCATGCAGCCCAGGCCAATGGCTGAAACTTCGAGGCCGTTGCTGCCGATTTTGCGCTTTTGCATCATCCATCTCCTTTGAGGGTATTGGAAACCAACCCACAAACTGTTTGGTTATTGGGGATGCAGCTACTTTAAAAAGATCTGATCCATTCAAGAAGTGGCATACTGAGATAACCGGTATGAGATAAATTCATCATGGCGCAGAGCGATTTCAACAGCCTTGCGGTGTTCATCACCGTTGCGCGCGAGCGCAGTTTCACCAGGGCCGCTGCCCATCTGGGTGTGTCCCAATCCGCTATCAGCCATAGCATCCGTAGTCTTGAAGAGCGTCTCGGAATCCGCTTGTTGACCCGCACCACACGCGGGGCGTCGCCGACCGAAGCCGGCGAGCGTTTGCTCGCCAGCCTTGTGCCTTACTACGAGGGAATAGAAGCAGAAGTCGCCGCGTTGGGAGAGTTGCGCGACAAGCCATCAGGGACTATTCGGATAACGTCCCACGACCATCCCGCATCCACCATTCTCTGGCCGAAACTCTCCAGGTTGCTGCCGGAATATCCCGACCTCACCCTGGAGATCAATATCGGCTACGGGTTGATCGATATCGTCGCTGAACGTTATGACGCGGGGGTGCGGATAGGCGATCAGGTGGCAAAAGACATGATCGCAGTCAGAATTTCCCCTGACTTTCGCATGGCTGTCGTGGGCGCGCCAAGTTACTTTGCCCATCGTGAAAAGCCACAAGTTCCCCAGGATCTGACCACCCATAACTGCGCGAACCTGCGGTTGCCCACTCATGGTGGCCTGTATGCCTGGGAGTTTTCCAAGGCCGGTAAAGCGCTGCATGTTCAGGTGCCCGGGCAGATGATCTTCAATACCTCACCCCAGACAATGTCCGCCGCATTAGAAGGGTACGGGCTGGCTTATGCGCCGGAGGATGTTGTCCAGGCCTATGTCCAGGATGGCCGGTTGATCCGTGTTCTTGAGGACTGGTCGCCGACTTTTCCCGGATATCACCTTTACTACCCGAGCCGGAGGCAATCCTTGCCAGCCTTCGCACTTGTTGCCAATGCTCTCCGCTACAAGGCTTAGGGGGCTTCGCGGCAAATCCTGTATTGGTTGCGATTTTCTCGTTGGTGAGCGACAACCTCCAGCAGTTGATCCCCAACATCATCAATGTCTGCTTTTGGCCGTTTTCTGCCTGTCACGAAGGGCAGAAATCGGCTATCAGCGGCAGTACCGTGTTTGCCCTGCGCTCGCTGGACGCTGCCAACCTCGCCACCCGCGAAGAACATCTGGCGAGCAAGGCGCGGTTACTGGCCGATCAACTGAGCACTTTTCACGGCACGTTGCGTGAAAGTACCCAGCGCCTTAGCGGCCGGCTCGCGATGGCATCGACTCAATTTTCCGGTTTGTCCCAAATCTTTCTTGGCATTTGCCGGCGTTGTGTCGCTTTTTAAGCTTGCTGAAACGTTTCATCAAGTCTATAAAAATGGCACAACTCCAAGAAAGGCTGCTGCCATGACCCCACTCAAACTCTTTGTTGCCCTCAGCGCACTGTCCGCTGCCTCCCACGCCGTGGCCTGGGATTACGTTCTGCTCGACACCGACAAAGCCGCCCGGAACTGGCAGATCACCAGCCAGCAACTCGGCATAAAAACCGACAAACCCTTCAGCGTTGCCCTGCGCACCTTGCACGGTGGTCGGCAGGAGGGCGTCAGCATCGTCGACATCGATAACGGCACGATGAAACTCTCGGTAGTGCCGACTCGCGGAATGAACGTCTTGCAGGCCTCGGTCGGCAATGTGCGCATGGGCTGGGATTCGCCGGTCAAGGAAGTGGTCAATCCGTCCTTCATCGAACTCAATGGCCGCGGTGGTCTGGGCTGGTTGGAAGGTTTCAATGAGCTGGTCACCCGCTGCGGATACGAATGGGTCGGCCACCCCGGCGTCGACAATGGCGAACTGCTGACCCTGCACGGTCGGGCCGCCAACATTCCTGCGAACAAAGTCACCCTGCACATCGATGAAAAACCACCGTACGCCATCACCCTGCGCGGCGAACTGAAAGAGCAGGCGTTCAAGAAGGTCGACTTCTCCGTCGCGACCGAACTGGTCACCGAACCCGGCAGCGTAGTGTTCGCCCTCAACGACACCCTGACCAACAACGGCGACTATCCGAAGGAATACCAGGCGCTGTATCACAGTAACTTCAGCACCCCGTTCCTGGAGCAGGGCGCTCGTTTCGCCGCGCCGGTGAAACAGGTGTCGCCGTTCAACGACAAGGCCAAGGGCGATCTACCCGACTGGCAAACCTACCGCGCACCGACCAAAGACTACGACGAAACGGTTTACAACGTGGTGCCGTATGCCGATGCCAAGGGCGATACGTTGACCGTATTGCATAACAAGGCCGGCAGCCTGGGCGTTTCGGTCGGCTTCAACACTCAGACACTGCCCGTGTTTTCCCTGTGGAAAAACACCGATACCCAAGGCCAGGGCTATGTCACGGGGCTGGAGCCGGGGACAAGTTTTTCCTACAACCGCCGTTATCAGCGGCCACTGAATCTGGTACCGACAATTGGGCCGAAGGAGCACAAGCAGTTCCGCATCAGCTACAGCTTGTTGGCGGATAAGGCGGCTGTGGATAAGGCCTTGAAGCAGGTGAGCGAGATTCAGGGTGGGCGGGAGACTGAGGTGCGGCAGACGCCGTTGGTTGACCTGACCAAGGGGTGACACCGGCTAGAGCATTGTCGACCGATATTGCAGCGCCTCGGCCAAATGTTCGCGTCTGGTCCCGTCGACTTGTTCAAGGTCCGCCAGCGTGCGCGCGACCTTGAGCAGTCGATGGGCTGCTCGCAACGACAGAGTTAAACGCTCGCAGACGGGTGGTCAATTCGACGCAATTACACACATAGGCACACAGATCGGGAATAAATGACCTGCCCCTGTTCTGAGGCAGGCCGGTTTGCGTTCAATTCACTGCAGATACCACCCCCAGGGTTCGCCGTTGTAGCGGGTGATCTGCTTGGTTTCCAGGTAGTTGTTGTAGCCCCACTCGCCCAATTCGCGACCAATGCCGCTCTGCTTGTAACCGCCCCAGGGTGCCTCGACGAAGGTTGGTTGCGAGCAGTTGACCCACACGATGCCTGCGCGAAAACCGCGAGCGACCCGTTCGCAGCGCGGGATGTCCCGGGACATGACCGCTGCCGCCAGGCCGAACGGCGAGTCATTGGCCAGGCGGATCGCTTCGGCTTCCGTGTCGAATGCGCGCAAGCACACCACCGGGCCGAAAATTTCCTCACGCCACACCGTGCTGTCTTCGGGAACATCGGCGAAAATCGCTGGCGTCAGGTAATAACCCTTTTCCGGATAATCCGGCCGCACACCGCCCGAAACCAGCCGCGCGCCCTCTTGCTCACCGGCTGCAATCGCCGCCAGCACCTTGTCCAGTTGCCCCTGACTGACCAGCGGCCCGAGCTTCACCCCATCCTCGAAGCCCTGGCCAATCTGAATCTGCTCGGTAGCGGCAATCAGGCGCTCCAGCAGTGCCGGGTATAGCGCGCGCTCCACCAACACCCGCGAAGTGGCTGAACAGACCTGGCCCTGGTTCCAGAAAATCCCGAACAGAATCCACTCCACGGCGGCTTCAATGTCGCTGTCGGCAAAGATCACGAAGGGTGATTTGCCGCCCAGTTCCAGGCTGATGTTTTTGATATCGTTCGCAGCCGCCTGCATGATCTTGCGCCCGGTCGGCACACTCCCGGTGAAGGCGACTTTGTCGACATACGGGTGTTTGGCCAGCGGCGCTCCCGCTTCGCGTCCCAGGCCAGTGATCACGTTCAGTACCCCGGCCGGCAGGCCCGCCCTGTCGGCGATACCCGCCAGTTCGAGAGCAGTCAACGGCGTCAGTTCGGAAGGTTTGAGCACCACGGTGCAACCTGCCGCCAGTGCCGGGGCGACTTTCCAGGAGGCCATCAGCATCGGGAAATTCCACGGGATGATCGCCGCAACCACACCGAGCGGTTCCTTGATCACTGAAGACGTGAAGCGCGCATCCGGCAGATCGATCGACTGTTCACTCTGTTGATCCGACTGCTCGGCCAGCCCGGCATAGAAGTCGAAGCAACCGGCGGTGTCGGCGATGTCCCACAATGCTTCCGGCAACGGCTTACCGTTGTCGCGCACTTCGATGGCCGCCAGCTCATCCTGACGGTTGCGGATACCCTCGGCGATTCGGCGCAGGACCTCGGCCCGTTGCGCGCCCGACCAGCGTGGCCAGTCACCTTCATCAAACGCCGAACGCGCGGCCGCAACCGCCCGGTCGACGTCCTCGAACGTGGCAGAAGCAACCTGCGCCAGCACCGACTCGTCACTCGGATCGAGCGTATCGAAAACACCGCGTTGAACCGGGGCGACCCATTCACCGCCGATGTACAACCGTTGATAGTCAGCCATGGGACACTCCTTGATCCGCCGGTGTCGACGCTGTTGGTACAGCTGTTCGGCGACCTGCAATTGCTCGCGGTCATTGACCCCGAGTACGTCGATTTCATCCACTTCCACGGCAGTGACCGTCAGCCCCGCCTCGTTGGCCACCGCCACCGCATCGGTGAGGTAGAACTCGCCCTGGGCGTTTTGATTGCCGATACGCTCCAGCAGCCACAGGCAGGTATCGGCGCGCAGGCCCATGACACCGCCATTGCAGAAGTTGATGTCCAGCTCCTGTGGGCTTGCATCTTTGGCTTCGCGGATTGCGCGCAAACGCCCCTGCTCCACCAGCAACCGCCCGTAAGGCCCCGGTCGTTGGGTGTGGAAACCCGCCACCGCCACGGCTGCACCATCGATCAATGCCCTGCGTAAACGGGCCAGGGTCTGCGAGGTAATCAACGGTGAGTCGCCAAACAGCACCAACACGCAGCCCTGTTGCTGTTCCTGGACCTGCAAGGCCGGCCGGGCGGCGAGTACCGCGTGGGCCGTGCCCAGTTGTTCGTGTTGGGTAAAGACCTGCGCCGTCGGTGCGACCTGTTGCAGGTACTCGGCTACCTGCCCGCCGCCAGCGCCCACCACCACCGCCCGTTGCTCGATACCCGCCGCCTCCACCGCCGCCAGCACATGGCCGAGCAGCGGCCGATTGCCCACCGGATGCAAGACCTTGGGCAGCGGCGAACGCATCCGCGTGCCCTGCCCGGCCGCCAGAATCACCGCCAGCGTCGGCCAGCCAAAGTTGTCGCTCATCACGATCCTCCTGTGTGCATCCCGGCTTCAGGCCGGATCGCGAAAGAACACGTCGTCGGCATACGGGTACCACCAGTCCTGAATCTTCGGCTGATGATCGATGATGACCATTTTCGAGCGACGGAACGCTTCCAGCCCCTGACGTCCGAGTTCACGCCCAAGACCCGACATCTTCCAGCCACCGAACGGCAGCGCATCGTTGTCAATCAGCGGATTGTTGACCCAGACCATCCCCGCCTCCAGACGCTCGGCGGCTTCCATGGCTTCGGCCAGGTCAGTGGAAAACAGCGAGGCACCGAGGCCGAATGGCGAATCATTGGCCAGCCGCACCGCCTCGTCGAAATCGCTGACACGACAGATCGCCGCCACCGGGCCGAAGCACTCTTCCTGAAGTATGGACATGTCGCCAGTCACCCCGGTGAGGATGGTCGGCTCGTAGAACCAACCCACGTTGTGCTCGGGCGGAATCCGCCCGCCACAGACCACTTTCGCACCCTTGGCCACGGCGTCATCGACCAGGCGCATGACTTTACTGCGCGCCGCTTCGCTGACCATCGGCCCGATCTCCGAGCGTTCCAGGCCATGGCCAATGCGCAAGGCCTGGGTGCGCGCGGCGAACTTCGCGACAAACTCGTCATGGATCTCGTCAACGACATAAAAACGTTCGGCCGAGGTACAAATCTGCCCGCTGAGGTGGAACGCAGCCGTCACCGCTCCCGCCGCCGCGACGTCCAGCGGTGCGTGCCTGGAGATAATCAGCGGATCGCTGCCACCGGCCTCGATCACGCAAGGCTTCATCCGTTCGGCACAGGCCACGGCCACGGCTTTACCCGCCGCGACACTGCCGGTGAAGGCCACGGCGTGGGTTTGCGCCGACTGCACCAGCAACTGCGCGGTCACGGCATCACCCGGCACACAAGACACCAGTCCCGACAACAACGCGGTGAAATGCTCCATGAACTTGAGGGTGCACAGGGTCGTGGCTTCCGCCGGTTTGATGATGCAGGCGTTACCCGCCGCCAGCGACGCAGCGACCGTCCAGCACATCAACAGGATCGGAAAGTTGAACGGCATGATGTGGACGCTGACGCCATACGGCTCATAACGCACATGCTGGAAGGAGCCGATCTGCGTGGTGCCGGCGACCTTGCCGGCATCGTCCCGGGCCATTTCCGCGTAGTAGCGAAAGATCGGCGCACAGTTGGCCAACTCGCCCATGGCCTCGGGAAACGGCTTGCCCATTTCCAGGGTCATCAAGCGTGCGACTTCGCGGTTGCAGGCGACGTTCTGCTCAATGGCGTTGGCCAACTGATGCAGGCGCGCCGCGCGGCTTTTCGCATCGACCAGGCGCCATTGGCGTTGTGCGGCAGTGGCGGCATCGATGGCGGCTTGTACGTCCGCTTCGCCACACAAACCAACCTGCCCGACCGGTTGCAGGGTCGCGGGGTCGAGCACTTCGCGCACGCGGCCATCGGTCAGCGGCAGGAACTCGGAATTGATGAAGCGCAAGGCGGAATCAGTGTTGAACGTGGCCATGGGATGATCCTTGAACCAATCGATAAGGGGTTTCACGCAAAGTCGCCAGGGTCTCGGCGGGCAACTCATCGCGCCAGCCCGGCACATGCCGGTCGAGCCATTGGCGCAGGGGCGTAAAAGCCTCGGCGTCCAGTGCCCGAACAAACAAACCAAGGGTGCGCGGCAGATGCGCCAGGTAACCGTGCTTGCCGTCGCGGCCGGCCAGGCGCACAAAAATCCCCAGCACCTTGGCGTGACGCTGGGCCGCCAGGCGCCGGTAATCTTCGAGAAAACGCAGCGCGTCCAACTCCGGGCGCTGCAACAGGTAATGACTGATCAGTGTCTTGCGCAGCGCTTCGGGCACATCGCGCCGGGCGTCTTCGAGCAGCGACATCACGTCATAGGCCGCCGCCCCGACCAAGGCGTCCTGAAAATCCAGCAAGCCACAGGCTGCGACGCCTTCCCGGCCCTGCAGGAGCATCAGGTTGTCGACATGGAAGTCGCGCAGTACGAGGGCCTCGCGACGTTCCGCAACATCGCGGCAGGCGTCGGCGAACAACGCCAGATACTCATCGCACAGGACCTGCGCCGCCTCTTTGCCGACAAGCAGAGGCACATACCAGTCGATAAACAACCTGTACTCGTCCGCCAGTCGATGCTCGTCGTAAGGCGTCAATTGCACGGCTGGTGATGCACGATGCAACGCCACCAGCGTATCGACGGCCAGGTGATACAGCTCCGACTCCGAATGCCCGGCCGCCAGCAACCGGGTGTAGGTGTCGTGACCGAAGTCCTCGATCAGCGCCAGCCCCGCCTCTTCATCCACTTGCAGCAAGGCCGGTGCCGACAGACCCAGCCCCTGCAACTGCCGGGCAATCCGTACAAACGGACCGATGGGTTCGCTGTTTGGCGGCGAATCCATCAACAGCAGTCCGGCGCCGTCCAGGCGGAAGTAACGCCGGGTCGAAGCATCCGCCGGCAAGGCGACCAGCAAGGCCCCGGCGAAACCGGCACGGGCCAAAAAGGCTGCGCGCTGGTCCTCTCGGGTTGGCAATGACGCCAGTGCATCTGTCATGGCGCTCACCGGATCATGTAGACCTTTTTGATGGTCTCGTGGACGGTGCACACACCCTTCCAGTCCTTGCGGAAGAAGGCGGCGGTGTCTGGCTTGATCTCGATCACTTCGCCGGACTCGTGGAAATACGTGCAGCGACCTTCGAGGAAGTGGCAGAACTCGTCGCTGGTGACATGGCAAAACCACTTGCCCGGGGTGCAGATCCAGATGCCGCATTCGGACTGGCCTTCGGGGCCTTTGTGCAGGACCACGCCGGAGACACGGGATTGACCTTCGAGCATGGTCGGGATCACGCCCCAATCCTTGACGTCGGTGATGCTCAGCGGGTCGTACAGAAACGGGGTAGTCATGTGTTGTTCTCCAGGTTGTGTGTGTAGGAGCGAGCTTGCTCGCGATGGACGTCAACGATGACGCGTGCTGTCTGGATGCCCGCGTTGCCCTGACGTTCTTCGCCAGCAAGCTGGCTCCTACAGGGATTGCAGTGTTTCTCACAGGTTCAGGCAAGCATGTACACGTTGCGCAAGGTTTCCCGGACGTCGCATTCACCGGTCCAGCCGGCCGGGAACAGCACCAGGGTGTTGGGGCGGACTTCAATCACTTCACCGTTGTCGTTACGGTAAGTGGCGTGGCCGGCGATGAAGTGGCACAACTCATCCCGGGGAATCGCCAGCCGCCAGCGACCGGGGGTGCAGAGCCACAATCCGCTTTCCGGACTGTTGTTCGGGCCTTTGAACAGCAGACGGCCGCTGGAATGCGAGACGCCTTCGACGGCGTCGCTCTGCACGCCCCAGTCCACCAGGTCGGTGCGGCTGCTGACGGCTTCGAGGTACGGCGTGATACCCGCCGTGGTGGATGAATCAGGCATTGTTAAGCACCTTGTCGAGAATCGCGGCCGCATCTTGCGGCCCTTTGCGTGATTGCATTTGCGCGCTGGTGCGCTGCAAGCGTTGGCGCATCGCCTCATCGTTGAGGCATGCCGCGAGCTTTTCCGCGAGCTGCACTTCGCTCCATTCGTAGCGGTCGAGTTTGAAGCCGTGACCGCTTTCTTCGGCGCGCATGGCGTTGTCGTGACCGTCCCAGACGTAGGACATGACGATGGCCGGTTTGCCGAAGAACAGGCACTCGGTGAAGCTGTTGTTGCCGCCGTGGTGGATCACTGCATCGACCTGGGCAATCACCGAAGGCTGCGGGAACCAGTTGGATATCTGCACGTTGTCCGGCAGGTCGGTGTATTCGTCGAGGTGCTCGCCGACGTTGAACAACGCCCGGTAAGGCAGCTTGCCCACCGCATCGATCAGGCGCTTGAGCAACTCGACATCGCCGGAACCCAGGCTGCCGAAACTGGCATACAGCAACGGCTTGTCGTTGTTCGCGCGAAACTGCGGAATCTCGTAGGGCGTGTCGTGGCGCACGCAGCCTTGCAGGTAATGGAAACGCTCGGCCGGCAAAGGATGGCGCCGGTCGAACTTGACCGCATCCGGGTACAGCAGCAGGTTCATGAACGGCGACGCTTCAAAGAACGTCCCCAACGGATAGGGCTCCTCACCGTGGGCCAGCAGGAACTGGTTGAAGTCCTCGTGGATCGGCCCGACCACTTCCTCGAAGCGCTGGCGGAATTGCGCGTGCCCCGCCTTGTCGTCAATGCTCATGCCCGACAGGTGCGGCGGGATATCCGGGTCTTCGATCTCGTTTTCCGAGCAGGAAATGATCCGCACCCACGGCTTGCCGTATTGCTTGATCGCCGGAAACAGGATCACGTTGTCGACGCAGATCAGGTCGGGTTTGACCTTGTCCAGCACCGCCGGCAGGTCCTTTTGCGCCCACTTGGCGGTTTCGACGATGGCGGCCCAGCATTCCTTGACGTAGTTGTCGATCTGCTCCAGCGGCGACTTGCGGAAATTCGGAATGTGGCCGTTGATGAAGTCGACCCAGTAACGGGCCATCTCTTCGGCCGGCATCGGTGCCGACATGTTGACCATGTGTTCTTCAAAACCATAACCGGCGTAGACACCGCTCATGCCCGGGTCGGTGAGGAACACCGCTTTATGGCCCAGGGCTTCACACGCCTGGGCGATACCGACTGAGTTCAGCGCCGGGCCGTAGGCGGCTTCCGGAAAGAATGCGATCACTTTCTGTTTCATCGAGTGCTGCTCCTGCCTGGTCTTTTTATTGTTCAGCGCGTCAATACGCGGGCATGCCGGGCTTGCCAGCCCAGCCGGATGGTCGTGTCGATTGCAAAATGGGCGAATTCAAACTGTGAAGACGGCACGCGCACGATTAGCGGTTTGTCGCTGAGCGGTGTCTGCACATGCAGGTTGGTGTCGAGGCCGTGGTAGGCGATTTCGACGATTTTTCCGCTGACCTGATTGGGGCAAATCCTGCCCTGCTCCGTCAGCACTTGCAGGCGTTCGGGGCGAACCACCACGGCGACGGATTGACCGTTCAGCAGCGGTGCGTCGGTTTCGACGCTCAGTTCCTGGCCATTGACGCGCACCGAGTGCTGGCCCGAGCGCACACCTTCGAGCAGGTTGCTGACGCCGATGAAGTTGGCGACAAAACGGCTATTGGGGTTTTCGTAGAGTTCGGTCGGACTGCCGCACTGGCACACTTTGCCGCCGTCGAGCACCGCCATGCGGTCGGACATCACCAGCGCTTCTTCCTGGTCGTGGGTGACGATGATGAAGGTGATGCCGCTCTCGTGTTGCAGGCGCTTGAGTTCCAGCTGCATCTTTTCCCGGAGCTTTTTGTCGAGGGCGCCCAAGGGCTCGTCGAGCAATAAAACCCGTGGGCGTTTGACCAATGCCCGCGCCAATGCCACGCGCTGACGCTGGCCGCCGGAGAGTTGATCGGGCTTGCGCTCAGCCAGCTCACCCAGCTGCGCGGTGCTCAGCACCTCATCGACCCGGCGACGGATTTCCGTTTCCGGCAGGCGCTCCATTTCCAGGCCGTAAGCGATGTTCTTGCGCACGGTCATGTTGGGGAACAGTGCATAGGACTGGAACATCAGGTTCAGTGGACGCTTGTTGGCCGGCAGCGGCGAGATGTCATTGCCGTCCAGGTAGATGCAGCCACCGCTGGGCGTCTCGAAACCGGCGAGCATGCGCAATAGCGTGGTCTTGCCGCAGCCGGACGGCCCGAGCAGCGCGAAGAACTCGTTCTCGCGGATGCTCAGCGACACCTCGTCGACCGCCAGACCGTTGCCATAAGACTTGCTGACCTTATCCAGGATCAGTACCGCAGATGAATTATTCATGGGTGCGAGGAGCCTTGTTGAGACGCTGCGAAGCCAGCAGCGCGGTGATGCTGACCAGCATCACCAGCGTCGCCAGAGCGTTGATTTCCGGGGTGACGCCGAAGCGGATCATGGCGTAGATCTGCATGGGCAACGTGGTCGAGGCCTGGCCGGAGCCGGAGTTGAAAAAGGCGATGATGAATTCGTCCACCGACAGGGTGAACGAGAGCAATCCACCGGCCAGCACACCGGGAAAAATCACCGGCAACAGCACCCGGCGGAACGTGGTGAACCAGCTCGCACCCAGGTCAATCGAGGCTTCGAGGATCGAATAGTCGAAGTGTTTGAGCCGCGTGCGCACCACCGCGCAGACGAAGGCGATGTTGAACACCGCGTGGCTGATGATGATCGAGTGCAAGCCCAGGCCAACCTTGAGCAGGTTGAAAAAACTCAGCAGCGCAATCGCCAGCACGATGTCGGGAATGATCATCGGCGCCATCAACAAAGTGTCGACCACCTGCCCTTTGTCGTTGCCCTTGCGGCGCAATTCGATGCCCAGCGCCAGGAACGTGCCGAGCACGCAGGCAATGAAGGTGGCCGACAAGGCGACGATCAAGGTGTTGAGCGCTGCCGACAGAATCGCCGTGTTGTGCGCCAGTGCCGCGTACCATTTCAGCGATACGCCGCCCCAGGCCGTGGGCAATCCGGACTTGTTGAACGACAGCAGGATCAACACCAGGATCGGTATATAAAGGAAGGCGTACACCAGCCCCAGGTGCGAACCCAGCACGGTGGCGCTGACAGAACGAGACTGACTCATGCGCGCGCCCCTTCTGCACGACGGGCCACCAGGGCCTGGATGAATAACAGGATCAGCATGATCGCGATCAGAAAGAAGCTCAGCGCCGCACCGAACGGCCAGTCCCGCGCCGTGAGGAATTGCGAATAGATCAGGTTGCCGACCATCTGCACCTGCTTGCCGCCGAGCAGGTCGGCGGTGATGAAGTTGCCGATGCTCAGCACGAAGACAAACACCGCACCGGCGGCGATACCCGGCACGCTCAACGGCAAAATGATCCGGCGAAAGGTCATCCAGCCCGAGGCGCCGAGGTCTTTCGAGGCGTCCCACAGTTCGTTGTTGATCCGCGACAGCGACGAGAAAATCGCCAGGATCACAAAGGGGATGTAGTTGTAGACCAGCCCCAGTACCACGGAAGACTCGGTGTACAGCAGGCTGATGGGTTCGCCGCTGTAGCCGAACACTTGCAGCAGGCGGTTGATCAGGCCTTCGCGGTTGAGCAGGACGATCCAGGCGTAGGTGCGGATCAGGTAGTTGCTCCAGAACGGCAGCATCACCAGAAACAGATACACCGCCTGGCGCCGCCGTGGCGCCCGGGCAATCGCATAGGCCGCCGGGTAGCCGATCAACACCGCAAACACCGTGGCCAGCCCGGCGATTTTCGCCGACTTGAGCAGGATGCCCAGGTACAGCGGATCGAACGCGCGCTGATAGTTTTCCCAGGTGAACAACCAGTCGATGCCACCGTAGGCACCGCGTTCGACGAAGCTGTAGACCAGCACCAACAGGCACGGAATCACCAGGAACATCAGCAGCCAGCCGAAGCCGGGCGCAAGAAGCCAGGCCGACAGACGCCTGTCAGCATGCAAAGCACTCATTAACCCTATCCTCCCGCCTCAGGACAGAGGCGGCTTGCGAGCGTGGCGAGGCATGCCGGGCATGCCTCGGATCGATGCGGCGTTAGTTCTGCGCTGCCATGATTTCGGTGACGGCGCGGGTGTAGGCCTTTTGCGTGGTGCCGCCCAGATCGCGCAATTGCTCCATTTTCAGCAGCTCGGCGGGGGCGATGGTCAGGTTGGGGTATTGCTTGAGCAGGTCAGCGGACAACCCGGCCATTGCAGCCTGGTTGGGGACTTTGTAGAGGATGTTTTCAGCGACCCAGGCATGGTTTTCCTTGGCCAGCATGAAGTTGATGAACTTGAAGGCTTCGTCCTGGTGCTTCGAACTCTTGAGCACCACCATGGTGTCCACCCACAGGTCGGAACCTTCCTTGGGCACGACGAACTTGATCGCCGCGTTGGCTTGCGTGCCGTAGTTGCACCAGCCGTCCCAGGCGTGGGCCATCAGCGATTCGCCGGAAGCGAGCTTGGAATAGAACGTGGTGTCGTCGAAGGACAGAATGCGTTTTTTGGTGGCGATCAGTTGGTCGCGAACCGCGGCGATCTGTGCAGGGTCACTGTCGTTGACCGACCACCCCTTGGCGAGGAAACCGGCACCGAGCATCCAGCGGTCGGTGGCCAGCATCGTGACTTTGCCCTTGAGGGCATCGCTCGGATTGAGCAGCTCGCTCCAGCTCTGCGGCGCCGGCGTCACCTTGTCGGAGCGATAGCAGATGCCGGTGGTGCCCCAGGTGTAAGGCACGGAAAACTGGTTGCCCTGGTCGTATTCCAGGTGAGTGGCTTCGGGGTAGAGGTTTTTCAGGTTGGGGACTTTGACCGGATCGATGTCCGCCAGCAGCCCCTGTTTGTGCAGGACTTCGGCGAAGGGCGAGGAGACGAACACCACGTCGTAGCCTTCACCGCCGGACGCCATCAGCTTGCCCATGATTTCTTCGTTGGTGGCGTGCAGCGCCTTGTCGACGTCGACACCGCTGGCAGCCTTGAACTTCTCCAGCGCATCCGGGGCCATGTAGCCGTCCCAGATGGAAATCACCATGTCTTTCGCACTTGCAGCCTGTGAAGCGATCGCCAGGGAAACGGCCAATCCCGCGCACAGAAGATCATTCAGCTTGCTCATAAATACTCACCCGACGATTGATTATTGTTGTGTTCGAAGGCAGTACGGCAAAACGAGAAACGATTGCTTGTGTTTTTTTTTAGAAATTAGGACCAGTATCAAAAGATGTCAACGCTTTTTTCCGGCCTGACGACCGGCCAGCGCATGACATAAGATGGGCAACTGAGTCCCACAGCGGATCACCACGAGAAAAGACGCTTGAGCACGACAGCCGAAAAAAAACCGCGCACCAATCACCTGGAACTGGCCCGGCGCATCCTCGATCACACTCAGGAAAGCGGACTGGTGGCTGGCGACCCGGTGGCCGAACAGGCCCTGGCCCGTACCTTCCAGGTGTCGCGCACGCTGATTCGCGGCGCGCTGAAAGTGCTGCTGGAAGAAAACCTGCTGAGCCATGAAGCCGGCAAGGGCTACCGATTGCTGGCCTCGCCGTCGGGTCAGGCGTTCAACGCCGCCCTGCCCCAGGCCGAGGAAGAAGAACTGGCCGCCTCGGTACTGCGCGACCGCATGGCCGGGCGCCTGGGCGACAGCATCAGCATCAGCGAACTGATGCGCCGCTACGACATCGGCCGGCCGGCGGCGCAAAAAGCCTTGCAGCAATTGAGCGAAAGCCAGGCCATCGAGCGCGGCCCCGGCCAGTCCTGGCTGTTCCGCCCGTCACTGAACAGCCTGGCCGCCCTCGAAGAAAGCCTGAAATTCCGCCTGATCCTTGAGCCCGAAGCCTTGCTCAGCCCCAGCTTCAACGCCGACCCGCAGCGCCTGGCGTTGTTGCGTAGCGCCATGCAAAGCCTGCTCGCCCTTTCCGTGGAAGACTTCGATATCCAACAGTTTCGCGAACTGGACATCAGCTTCCACGAACTGCTGGCCCAGAGCTGCGGCAACCGCTTCATCAGCGACGCCCTGCTCCAGCATCAAGGCCTGCGTCGCCTGCCGAACCTGCTGCCATCGGTCAGCGTGCACCGCCTGCAGGAAGCCCTGCGCGAACACCTGCAAATCATCGCGCAGATCGAGCGCGGGCAAATGGAGATCGCCGCCGACCTGCTGCGCCTGCACCTGCGCTTGAGCGCCGCGCAACGCCCGCAAACCGCCAACCGGGGCATCCCGCAGAGTCATCTGTTTGGGCGTCGTTAAGCGCCCTGCAAAAACATGATGATTTTTTTTTGAAAATAAGACAGCATCAAAAACACCTTCAGGAGCGGCGGGTCTGACCCGCCATGGACAGTCCCTCGCCATGCAAAAACAAAAACTGATCGCCCTGTTTCCGGAAGCCAGTTTCGGCGCGGCCTTGAACTGCATTGGTATCGCTCAGTCGTTGCGTGAGCTGGGCGCCAAACCGGTGTTCATTTGCCATGAGCATTTCCAGGGGTTGTTCGCCGAATATGGATTCGACGAGTACCCGATTCCGCAAGTGAGCCCGCTGTCGGCGGCGGAACACCAGCACTACTGGGAACGCTTCATCGAGCGCAGCATTCCCTACTTCGACCAGACCCCGCTGGCGCAGATCGACAGCTACGTGGCGCCGGCCTGGGAAGCCATCATCGACACCGCGATCGAAGCGGAAAAACCCTTGCAGCAGTTGCTCAGCCGCCTCAAACCGGATGTGATCGTGCTCGACAACGTGGTGATGTTCCCGGCCATCGCCAACGCCGGCTGCCCGTGGGTACGGGTGGTGTCCTGCGCCGAGACCGAACTGCCGGATGCTGCCGTTCCGCCGTACCTGTCCGGGTGTCTGGCCAATGACACGAAGGCCTGCGAGCGTTACTCCGAGCATTACCTCAAAGCTGTCGCACCGGCCCATGAACGCTTTTCGCAGTTTCTCCTTGGCAACAACACGGCACCGTGTCCTGCGGGGCAGTTCCTCACCGATTCACCCTGGCTCAACCTGCTGCTGTCGCCGACGCCTGTGCGTTATGAACGCCAGCAGCCGCTCGATCCGCAACGCTACGTCTACCTCGACGGCTGCGTGCGACGGGAAGCGCCGTACATCGTCCCGGACTTTCCACGGCACAACGACGCGCCGCTGATCTACCTCAGCTTCGGTAGCCTGGGTGCCGCTGACACCGGGATGATGAAGCGCCTGATCAGCACAATCGAAACCTTGCCGTACCGCTTCCTGGTCAATGTCGGCGCCTACCGCGACATGTACACCACCGTGCCGGACAACGTGTACCTCGACAGCTGGTTTGCCCAACCGGCGGTGCTCAAGGAGTGCCAGTTGTTCATCCATCACGGTGGCAATAACAGCTTCTGTGAAGCGCTGTACTTCGGCTTGCCGTCACTGATCATTCCCTATTGCTGGGACGGCCACGACAACGCCGCCCGCGCCGAGGAAGTCGGCGTCGGCCGTTACCTGCCGCGCTTTGCCGATCCCCTGGCCGACCTGCCCGCCGCCCTCGAACAATTGCTGGCCGATCAACCGATGAAACAACGCCTCAAATCGTTCAGCGAGCGCATGCAGGCGACCCGCGGCACCGACATTGCCGCACGCGCGATTCTCGCTCTACCCGATCTCTAGCCATAACAACAAAAACCGTCGGGCAACCGAACGCAATCGTCGCTGCCCGTCACACCGCCGGAGTTTCAGCATGAATGCCCCACCGCGTCTCGATTCGCCAGGCAACGTCCTGCCTCATCCCTTTTGGCAGGACACCGTCACCCCACCGCCCGCCGCACCGTCCGTGGCCGGAACTGTGCAATGCGACCTGGCCGTGGTCGGCGGCGGGTTCACCGGATTGTGGACGGCCCTGTTGGCTCGCCAGCGCCAACCAGGCTTGAGCATCGCGATCATCGAGGCCCGGCGCTGCGGTGGTGAGGCCAGCGGGCGCAATGGCGGTTTCTGTGCACCAAGCATTTCCCATGGTGTATCGAACGCCCTCAAGCGCTGGCCTGAAGAAGCAGAGCAACTGATCCGATTGGGCCGGCAGAACCTCGATGAGTTGGCCGCCGACCTGCAATGCTTCGGCATGCACGTCGAATTCGAACGCCAAGGCAAACTTAACGTGGCCAGCCAGCCGTGGCAGGTCGACGGCTTGCGCTCAATGCAGCGCAACTACGCCCGCTTCGGCATTGACTGCGAGTGGCTGGAAGGCAGCGATCTGGCCCGGAAGCTCGACTCCCCGGCATACGTGGCGGGCCTGTTCGAACCTAACTACGCACTGCTCAATCCGGCAAAAATGGCCAACGAACTGCGTCGTGTCTGCCTGGAGCAAGGGGTTCAACTGTTCGAAAACAGCCCTGTCTTGCAACTGGATGCGGACAAAGACAGCTTGCGACTGCGCACAGCCAACGGCGAAGTGATCGCCGGGAAAATCGCCCTCGCCACCAACATCGCCCCGCCATTGCTCGGGCACCTGAAGTCGAGCGTGATCCCGGTCTACGAC
This sequence comes from Pseudomonas sp. GW821-FHT01C01, assembly GCF_059422645.1. NCBI lineage: Bacteria > Pseudomonadati > Pseudomonadota > Gammaproteobacteria > Pseudomonadales > Pseudomonadaceae > Pseudomonas > Pseudomonas sp. GW821-FHT01C01. The sequence continues at coordinate 53,992 of NZ_JBWKXF010000038.1, forward strand.
TACAGCCTGGTCAGCGAGCCGCTGAGCAATGAGCAACTGGCGGCCATCGGCTGGATCGGGCGCTACGGCATCGCCGATTCCGGCAATCAGTTCCACTACCTGCGCAAGACCGCCGACAACCGCATTCTCTGGGCCGGCTACGACGCCATCTACCATTTCGGTGGACGCCGCGACGAAGCCCTGACCCAGCGCCCGCAAAGCTTCCAGCGTCTGGCCGAGCAGTTTCACCAGACTTTCCCGGCCCTGGGCAATGTGCGTTTCAGTCACGCCTGGGGCGGCATCATCGACACCTCCGCGCGCACCACGCTGTTCACCGGTTGCGAGCATCAGGGCCGCGTTGCCTATGCCTTGGGTTTCACCGGACAAGGGGTATCGGCCAGCCGCTTTGCCGCGCTGAACATGCTCGACCTGTTGGCCGGCGAGCGCACCGAACGCACCGAGCTGCTGATGACCTCCAAGGCACCGTTTCGCTTTCCGCCCGAACCGTTGCGTTATGTCGGCGTGAAACTGGCCCAGCGTTCACTGGCACGGGAAGACCGCGACGGTCACCGCGACTGGCTGCTCAAGACCTTCGATGCCTTTGGCATCGGTTTCGATTCCTGATCCGGAGACCACCATGTCCACAGCCCTGCCCCGGCACGTCATCGACTTCGCCAGCGACCTTGTACCCCGTGAACTTGAGATCAACGACCCGGCCGTGGTCGATGCGCCTTATCGCAGCAAGAGTTGGCGGCACTTCGTGCAGCCCGAGAGAAACGCCGTGGCCGGCATCTGGGAAGCCGGCCCGCACCGGGAACGTTGCCAGTGTGATTACGATGAGCTTTGCCACATTCTGGAAGGCACAGTGCGACTGACCGATGCTGAAGGAATCGCACGCACATTCGGTCCCGGTGAGTCCTTCGTGGTCGCCAGCGGATTCCAGGGCACCTGGGAAAACCTCACCACGGTGCGCAAGGTCTACTTCATCCTCGGCTAACCGGCGGATGGAATGAGCAACAAACAACCTGTGGCGAGGGAGCTTGCTCCCGCTGGGCCGCGCAGCGGCCCCAAAACCTGATCATTCAGGTAGCACCGAGCAAACAGGGTTTGCGACTGCTGCGCAGCCTAACGGGAGCAAGCTCCCTCGCCACAGGTGCTGGGGGTTCGTGCTTTAAGGGGTTACTGGCGTACCTGATTGCGCCCGTTGCGCTTTGCCTGGTACAGCGCATCGTCGGCGCGGGTCAGCAGGCTCTCCGGGGTGTCGCCGGGTTGAGCATGGGCCACGCCGAACGAAGCGGTGATGGTGTCGAGCACGGTGTCGGTGCCCCGGGCCTTGACCCGCAGCGACTGGATTTTCAGACGCAGCCGCTCGGCAAAAGCGCTCGCAGCAGCCAGATCCGGGCAATCCTTGAGCACGACACAGAATTCCTCACCACCGTAACGCGCCGCAAACGCCTCGGCGGGCAGCGAATCACGCAACACTTGGGCTACATGCTGAAGCACGCGGTCGCCCAATGGATGGCCGTACTGATCGTTGAATTGTTTGAAGTGGTCGATATCCAGCATGACCAGCGCCACGCCGGTCTCCGCGTTGTTCATCGCCTGTTCAAGCTTGCGGTTGAAGGTGGTGCGGTTGAGCAATTCGGTCAGGCCATCGAGGGTCGCGGCCAGTTGGGCGCGCTCCAGTTTGTCGCGCAGGCTTTTGATCTCGTGTTGCGCCGACTGCAACTGGGCGAGAAAGTGTTCTTGCTGCCCCTGCATCAGCCGGGTGCTCTGTTGCAGCTGAATCAGGATGCTTGGCAAGCGCTCGCTGGCCGGCTCTTCGAGCAATTTCAGGTATTGGCCGAGGCTGGCCTGGAAGTTCTGGTTACCTTTCACGCTGCGCGAAACATCGCGCTCCATGTCGTCGACCAAGTTGATCGCTTCCTGTTGCCCGGAGCGGGCGTCCGCCAGTTCATCGCGGATGATGTACTCGCGAAACAGTTTGGTCGCCGACTCCGGCGGGAAACAGTCGAAGTCGTTGACCACCCGGTCCAGGTGCCGATTGAGTTCCGGCTCCTGACCTTTGCTGTAGGTGTACCAAAGCGCGTAGTGCACCGGGTTGGGCGGAATATTGTGACGAACCATCAGCGGCACTGCTTGCTTGAGCAGCGCCGCCGCCTCGCGGGAGTCTTCTGGATACAGCGCTAGAACAGTCGCACGCGTGTCGGATTGGCTCATGGCTTCACTGTGGTTGTTTTTATTTGGCGATTGGCAAACGCGCTGAGCATAACCATACGCCGGACAAACGACCATCCCTGACGCTCACAACCGTTCACCCCGATACGCCGGATACCCGATCAACCGTTGGTCGGCAGCAACCCGGCCATGTTCTGGCGTCGACGATAAGCGGTATCACGGTTGGCCAGCCAGTAATACAACGGCGTAGTGACCACCAGACCGATCAGCCACGACAGATCCGCCCCATCGATATGCACCGCCACGGGACCGGTGTAGATCGGCGTGTTCATGAACGGAATCTGCACCACGATACCAATGGCGTAGGCCAACAGCGCCTGCGGGTTGAAGCGCCCATAAATGCCGCCGTCGACGCGGAAGATCGAGGCGATGTCGTAGTCGCCCTTGTGGATCGCGTAGAAGTCGATGAGGTTGATCGCGGTCCACGGCACCAGCACCACCAGCAAGGCCAGCACCAGGTCGACGAAGTGCCCGATGAAATCCGCCGAGGCGCCGATGGCCGCCACGCAGCAACCGGCCAGGATGATCAGCGACAGCACCGCCCGGCTCGAAGCAGTCGGAATCCAGCGGTGAGCGAAGGTTTGCAGCAAGGTGATCACCGAGAGCACCGCGCCATACAGGTTCAGGGCGTTGTGGCTGATCACGCTGAGCAGGAACAGCACCAGCATCAACGGGCCGATGGCACCGGTGGCGAGTTTTACCGCGTCCATGGTGTCCATGCCGACGGGCGTGGCCAACACGGCAACAGCGCCGAACACGAAAGACAGGATCGAGCCCAGCGACGAGCCGAGGTAAGTCGCCCAGAACGTTGAGCTGACCTTGACGTCCTTCGGCAGGTAGCGCGAGTAATCGGACACGTACGGCGCGAACGCGATTTGCCAGAGCGCCGCCAGCGACACCGTGGCCAGCCAGCCGGAGATGTTGAAACTGCCGCGGGTCAGGAAGTCGTCGGTCTGGACGTGGGTCAGGATGTAGCCGAAACCCAGCACGATGCCGAGGCCCAGCACCCAGGTGCCGATGCGATTGAGCACGTGGATGAAGCGGTAGCCAATGATGCCGATGATCCCGGAACCGAGGCCGCCGAGGACAATACCGACCGATACCGGCACACTCTCGACCACGCCGTGCAGCGACTTGCCGGCCAGGACGATGTTGGAAGCGAAGAAACCGATGTACATCACGCCGGCAATCACCACGACCAGCAACGCGCCCAGCGAACCGAACTGCGCGCGACTCTGGATCATCTGCGGAATGCCCATCTGCGGGCCTTGGGCCGAGTGCAGCGCCATCAATACACCGCCGACCAGATGACCAACGATGATGGCGACAATGCCCCAGACCAGGTTCAAGTGAAACAACTGCACGCCGAGCGCGCCGGTGACGATGGGCAACGGCGCGATATTGCCGCCGAACCACAGGGTAAACAGATCTTTGACCTTTCCGTGGCGATCCTCAGGGGGGACGTACCCGATCGTGTGTTTCTCGATGAGCGGGGCGGATGAAGCGGTGGTGGACATGACGAACTCCAAGGCAAGGATGAGTACGTGTTCGTACTTCGGTGTGCGCGGGAAAACCTGCGCATTTCTTGTTGAAGGCGATCATGGACAAAGAGCACGGGGAGGAAAATTAGTTAATTTGTGCCTTTAAACCTTAAAAAACATTGCGCAGTAATGGCCAATTATCAGCAGGAAAAACCAATAAAATCTGAACAACGAAATCCCTGTGGGAGCGGGCTTGCTCGCGAAGACGGCGGCACATCCAGCATCGATGTGACTGACATACCACTTTCGCGAGCAAGCCCGCTCCCACAGGGACCTGCGTTTTAACTGACTACCATCACCACTGCGCGAAGGCGACAAAGCTTGAACCCGAGGTATCGCACTGTTTTTTTTGTGGGAGCGGGGGGGGGGGGGGGGGGGGGGGGGGGGGGGGGGGGGGGGGGGGGGGGGGGGGGGGGGGGGGGGGGGG
>NZ_JBWKXF010000039.1:0-57907 GCF_059422645.1 Pseudomonas sp. GW821-FHT01C01
GTCCGGCTGCGCAGCAGTCGTAAATCCGGCTTGCACGATCTCTCTGACGTACCGCGAACTCTGATTTTACGACTGCTTCGCAGCCGGACGCAGGCTACGCCAGCTGCTACAGATTGCGTTGTGGCTTAACTGATCGGCATTACCCTCTAGAGGCCTTTCTTTTGCTTGATCAAACACGGCACTGACTGTCGCTACGCGCCCTACGCCCGAGACGCTTTTTTCAAGTCTGGCAGTACGGACCGCTCCTCCACTGCCGAATGAGCAAAAATACGATCAGCCTGGCCCACCGCGGATCTCTCCTCCTCGACTTCACCATTGAGCGCCTTGTTCATTTTGACCGTATCGAGCGCCCCTACCCATTTGGCGATGGCCATGGTGCCGACACCATTGCCGATGGTGTTGGTGATGGCCCGCGCTTCCGACATAAACCGGTCGACACCCAACAGCAACACCATGCCCGCTACCGGAATGGTGCCCAGGGAAGACAAGGTAGCGGCCAGGATGATGAACCCGGAACCTGTGACCCCCGCCGAGCCTTTGGAGGTGAACATCAACACCGCCAGTACGATCAATTGGTCGGTCAGGGTCAGTGGAGTATTGGTTGCCTGCGCAATGAAAATCGCGGCGATGGTGTAGTAGATCGCCTGCCCGTCCGGGTTGAAGGTCAGGCCGGAGGGAATGATCATCCCGGCGACGGGTTTGGACACCCCGGCCTTCTCCATTTTGGAAATCATCTGTGGCAGTACCGATTCCGAGGAACTGGTGCCCAGCACGGTGAACAGTTCTTCCTTGATGAATTTCAGAAATTTCCACAGGCTGAAACCGCTGTAGCGGCAGATCGGGCCGAGTACGAAGATCACGAACACCGCACAAGTGAGATAGACGCAGGCCATCAACTTGCCCAGAGAGAACAGTGAGCCGAAGCCATACTTGCCGATGGTGAAGGCGATGGCACCAAATGCGCCGATCGGTGCCAGGCGCATGACCATGTTGACGATGCGGAACATGCCCTGCATCAGGCTATCCAGCGTATCGACGAACGCTTTACCGCGTGGACCTACATGCGCCAGGGCGATACCCAGCAGGATGGAAAACAGCAGGATCTGCAGCACATTGCCCTTGGCGAAGGCATCGACGATGGTGTCGGGGATGATGTTCATGACGAAGTCCATGAACGATGCATGTTTCACAGCCGAGGTGTAAGTGGCCAGGCTGGAGGTGTCCAGCGTCGCGACATCGATGTTCATGCCTGCGCCCGGCTTGAACACATCCACCACTACCAGGCCGACCACCAGCGCCAGCGTCGAGACCACTTCAAAATAGAGCAAGGCCCGGAAGCCGACACGCCCCAGTTCCTTCATGTTTTCCATGCGCGCGATGCCGGTGACCACGGTGAGAAATATCACCGGAGCGAGGAGCATCTTGATCAATTTGATGAAGGCGTCGCCCAGAGGTTTGAGCGCGGTGCCGGTTTCGGGAACGAACACCCCGACGATTGCGCCGAGGATCACAGCGATGAGTACCTGTACGTACAGTTTGCCAAATATTCTTTTCATGACAGGGCCCTGATTTTTTATTGTTGTCAGGAAATGCCAAGGAGTCAGATCCAGTGACCTGCCCCTCGGCGGTGTGCCGCAGTACTACTTTGAATCGCTGGAAAATCAGCGGTTGATCAGCGCGATGACCGCATCAGTGATCTGGCGTGTGGTGGCGTTGCCGCCGAGATCCGGGGTATGCAAACCACTTTCGGTCACGGCTTCGATGGCTGACATCAGTTGCTTGGCGGCAGCTTGCTCGCCGAGATGTTCAAGCATCATGGCGGCGGTCCAGAACGTTGCGATCGGGTTGGCCACACCTTTGCCGGTGATGTCGAAAGCCGAACCATGGATCGGTTCGAACATCGACGGGAATTTGCGGGACGGGTTCAGGTTGGCGGTTGGTGCGATGCCCAGACTGCCTGACAGCGCCGCGGCCAGGTCGGACAGAATATCGGCGTGGAGGTTGGTGGCGACGATCACATCAAGCGTCGATGGCTTGAGCACCATGCGCGTGGTTACGGCATCCACCAGTTCCTTGTCGATCCTGACGTCCGGGAAGTCCTTGGCCACTTCATAGAAGATCTCGTCCCACAACACCATGCCATGACGCTGGGCGTTGGACTTGGTGACCATGGTCAAGTGTTTGCGCGGACGGCTCTGCGCCAGCTCGAAAGCGAAACGGTGAATGCGTTCGACCCCGGCACGGGTGAAAACCGATACTTCGGTGGCGACCTCTTCCGGCAGGCCGCGGTGTACGCGGCCACCGTTACCGGAGTATTCGCCTTCGGAGTTTTCCCGCACCACCACCCAGTCAATTTGATCGCCATTGTGCAGCGGACTTTTCACCCCCGGCAGTACTCGCGCAGGACGCACGTTGGCGTATTGATCGAAGCCCTGGCAAATCGGCAGGCGCAAGCCCCAGAGGGAAATGTGATCCGGAACGTTGAGCGCGCCCACCGCACCGAAGAAGATGGCATCAAAGGTTTTCAGTTCTTCCAGGCCACCTTCGGGAATGTAGTACCCGTTTTTCAGGTAGTTATCCGAGTTCCAGTCAAAGTGTTTGAAATCCAGTTGGAAACCGGATTTTTTCGACAGGGCTTGCAACACCTCGACGCCAGCGGCAATCACTTCAACACCGATGCCATCACCTGGAACCGCTGCAATCTTGTATGCGCTCATGGTCAACTCCACTCTCGTAACGTTCTTGTTGTGCCTGTCGAACGGGCTGTTCAATCAGGGTGTGAGCGGAGTATATGTAGTGAACAAATAGATGTGAGTTACTCAAAATCACTACATAAATAACTTTGAGTTACGAATGAACCAGACCCTGGATTTGTCCTTTTTCTACCTCTTGGCCAACAAAGGCAGCCTCGCCGCGACCGCGCGGGAACTGGGCATCACGCCGCCGGCAGTGAGTAAACGCCTGACCGCACTGGAAGCTCGACTGGGCATCCGCCTGGTCAACCGCACCACGCGCTCGATGAGCCTGACTTCGGAAGGTGAACTGCTGTTTTCCCATGCAGCCCGCATCCTGACGCAGATCGATGAGGTCGAGCAGTTGATCAACAGCAGTCGGGCGACGCCAAAGGGTCTGATTCGGGTGAACGCGTCGTTAGGCTTCGGTCGCCGTTACATCGGCCCCGCTCTGGGTGCATTCTTTGCCCAGTACCCGGAGGTGGAGGTACAACTGGAAATCAGCGATCACCCCCTGGACCTGACGACCCATGGATTTGACCTGGGCATACGCTTCGGTACCCTGCCGGACGCCGCCTTCCATGCACGCAAGATCGCGTCCAATCGTCGTCTTCTATGCGCTTCGCCGCTGTACCTGGAAAAGCATGGTATGCCACAGCGCCTGACGGACCTGCAGCAACACAACTGCATCTTTCTGCGGCAAAACGAAACGCCCTACGGTGTATGGAGTTTCACCAATGGGGGGCGCACGCAAAACATCAAGGTCCGTGGGGCTTTGGGCTGCAATGACGGCGAAGTGGCACTGAACTGGGCGCTGGAAGGCTACGGCATTCTGTTGCGAGCCGAATGGGACATTGCCCGCTATGTGCGCAGCGGCCGCTTGCGACTAGTGCTGGAAGACCAGACCCCGACGCGGGCCGATGTCTATGCGGTGTACCCACAACAATTACATCTTTCAGCCCGAGTGCGCAGCTTGATCGATTTCCTGGTAGAGCGTTTCAAGCACATTGACCACCTTGAAGAAGCGGCAGGCATGCAAGACTGAACAGCGTGGGCTCGCCTCCACTTTGGCTAATCGCACTGGCATTTCGAGTTCAATTTTATGTTCAGCGCACACAATCAGATGGAGAAGCAGCGTTGGCTATACAGTCGCCAGAAACTCAAACTTCCCCCCCCTGCTCTTGCGATCAACTGGCTCGCTCCAAAGCTGAAAACAGGCTGACGAATTCCAATGAAAGCTTATGACGCGGCGCCAGATGGATCATGGGCACTGACACCTCATGGGACTCACGCATTTTGACCGTGCTGCTCAAATAATCCGGTAACACAGGCAAGCCTTCAGCCACCAACTCGTCGATCAGCAACTGGTGCAAGCTGGCACGCGCCACAAATTGGTTGACCACCACACCTTCCACGATCAACGACTCGTTGTGGTCAGCCTGTAATTCGGCCACTTGCGCGATGACGTTGTAGAGCGCCTGACGAGAAAAGCTGTCGCAGTCGAAAGGAATCAACACGCGGTCGGCTGCAATCAGCGCGCTGAACGTATAGAAATTCAGGGACGGCGGTGTATCGATATAAATGCGTTCGTAATCCTCGGAAAGCGCCACCAACAGGCGGCGCAGCTTGTTGATCTTGAACCTGGACTCAAGCTTTGACTGCAGGTCAGCAAGCTCGCAGCTAGCCGTGACCAGATGCAGATTGTCGTAGCGGGTATCAGTGATGGCCACGCGATTCTTTTTGCTGGCCGGGCCGCTGGACAATGTTTGCTTGAAGAAATCGGCAATCCCCATGGGGATATCATCACCTGTCAGCCCGGTCAGGTAGTGGGTCGAGTTAGCCTGAGGGTCGAGATCCACCAGAAGCGTCCTATAGCCTTCGGCAGCACTTACAGCAGCAAGATTGCAGGCGATGCTTGATTTGCCAACGCCCCCTTTTTGATTGAACACAACTCGACGCATGAGACAGGTAACCTGAGAAAAACCTCCCTCGATCATAGGAATGAAATATTTCAGTAATGTTTCTGCGCGACAATATTGTTTCATTTTTAAGACAGCCAACACCACGCTCCGACTGCTTCACCAGATCAGCTGTCGGCCAGTGGTTTATGCCTGTACGTAGCGTTATACAAGGAGGTCAACGATGCGATGCTCACCGGATGAAATGCGCCACCAGATCCTGGACGCCGAACCCGTGCTGAAACGACTCGATATCGAGATGGAAGGAATTCAGTTCGATCCGCTGGTGCCTTCAAGCGTCAACGCTGCCTACGCCAAGGTAGATCGGGTGATCGAGCATTTGTTGGCCCGCTTCAAGGCAAACCCCATCCTCGGGCCATTAACGACGGAGCTGAAGTCCCAATACTTTGACGGTATTCGAGCGAAGGTCGTGCACGCCAGGAATGGCAAACAAGTTTGAAAACCTTGTCGGCAGTGACCGTTTAATTTGCTCTTTGATTGGCCGTCGTTGTCTCCCGTGGGGCACAACATTTCGTACTTATGGTGACCACGGCGAGAACTCGTTTACTGACAGTGCCACTGGGTGCCTTTGGCGACCATGGCGGCGCTGTTCGTATGCTTTGCCCACAGTTCGCACTGCAAGGCCTATGCGGCGTAGTAGCGGGGGAACGCTCAGAAACTCCCGCTCCTGCCGGCGAAGGGCCGTGCAGCCGCCCCTCAGTCAGCGCGGCGCAACAGCGAGGAACTCGCCCGCACCTGCAATTGCGGCGCCAGGATGATCGACTCGGCGGCCTCGCCTTTGATGCGCTTGAGCAGCAACTCCACCGCATGCCGCCCCATCTGTGCCATCTGCAGGCGCACGCTGGTCAGTGGAACGATTAATTCATTGGCTAGCGGGATGTCGTTGAAGCCGACGACGGCAATGTCCTTGCCCGGCTGCAACCCTTTGTCGCGTGCGGCGCCCATCAGGCCAATGGCAAGGAAATCGTTGACCGCGAAAAACGCCTGCGGGCGTGGGTTGAGCCCCAACAGATATTCGCCTTGTTGGTGTCCGGTGTGGCTGTCGAAAGGACCATTGAGTATCCACTCGGGGCGCAGGGTTAGGCCTTGTTCGCGGTAATAACGGATGAACCCGCGGGTACGATCAGCCCCGGTGGACGCATGTCGTTCGCCAGCCAGGATCGCCACATCGCGACAGCCCAGCCGATACAAATGCTCAGCCGCCAACCAGCCGCCCAATTCGTCGTCGCTGGCCGCCGACAGATGCCCGGCAATCTGCCGGCTGACCAGCACGTAGGGAATTTGCTTGCGTGCAAGCAGATCGAGTAGGGGCTGGGTTTCACCCACATGCGAGTCACCCACGATCAGCCCGGCCACCGAGCGGCGCAAGGCGTGCTCGGCACGCGCCATCTGGCGCGGCTGCTGGTCGTCGGTATTGGAGACAAAGGTGAGGTAGCCGGCCTGCTCGGCCGCGCTGTCGATGCTGTCGTAAATGGTCGCCATTACCAGGTCGGTGAGGCGCGGCATGAGCACGCAGATCTCCTGGCTTTTACGCAATTTCAGGTTGGATGCCTGCGTGTTCGGCCGATAATCCAGCTCTTTGGCCAATGCGCGGATGCGCGCCACCACCTCGGCCGACGCCGCTCGCTCAACCCCGGTCGGGTCGCCATTGAGCACCCGTGACACCGTGGAAACGTGCAACCCGAGTGCAGTCGCCATGGACTTCAGGGTGGCGGGGCGAGATTGATTCGGCATGTCTGAAAGGCTTCCAACCGTCCGTTATTCAGCGCGCGATTCTACCTCAATACAGCACCTCCTCTCGGAAATAAACCTTTACCCAAACGATTGACTAAAACTTTTTCTCTCACTACATTTCGCCAACCCAAACGTTTGGGTAACACAATAAAAATACGCCGGACGCGGCCGACTTTTTGACTTCTGCCAATCATTTGAAGAGTCAGATCCCTATGAACAGCGCAGCTATTCCGTCTTTCCGCTACCAGATTTTCTTCCTGATCATGCTGATGGCACTGCTCAACTACATTGACCGCGGCGCGATCGCCTATGCCTCGGCGAGCATTCTTCCGGAGTACGGTTTCGACAAGGCCGACTGGGGCAAGGTCCTGGGTTATTTCGGTTACGGCTACATCCTCGGGGCGTTGATCGGCGGCATCCTGGCCGACCACTTTGGCGCCAAGCGCATCTGGCTGATTGCGGGTGCCACCTGGTCGATTTTCGAGATCGCCACCGCGTTTGCCGGTGACCTCGGGCTGGCATTCATGGGAGGCTCGGCCATGGCCGGTTTCGCCACTATCCGCGTGCTGTTCGGCTTTGCCGAAGGCCCGGCCTACTCGGTGATCAACAAGAGCGTGGCCAACTGGGCCACGCCCAAGGAGCGCGGCTTCGTGGTCTCGGTGGGACTGCTCAGCACACCACTGGGCGCGCTGCTCACCGCTCCGGTAGCGGTAAGTCTGCAAACCCTGACTGGCGGCTGGCGCAGCATGTTCGTGGTGCTGGGCGTGGTCAGCCTGGCGCTGCTGATTTTCTTCATGACGCGCTTCACCAACACCCCCGATAAGAACCCGCGGGTGTCCAAGGCCGAGCTCGACTTCCTGCGACGGGAACGCGCAGCGGCAGCCAATGCTTCAACCCCGACCACTAGCGTTGCGCCGGTATGGCATTTCTTCAAGAACAAGGACCTGATACTCAATGCGGTCGGTTACTTCTCGTTCGTGTACGTGACGTTCCTTCTGCTGACCTGGACCCCCAAATACCTGCAGGACGAGTTTCACTACAACCTGTCGTCGCTGTGGTACATGGGCATGATTCCGTGGACCGGCGCCTGCTTCACCGTGCTGCTGGGCGGCAAAATCTCCGACCTGCTGTTGCGCCGCACCGGCAACCTGAAGGTGGCACGCAGCTGGCTGGCCGCGACCTGTCTGCTGTTGACCACGCTCTGTTTCATACTGGTATCGCAGGCCCAGACCGTGTGGGGTGTGATTGCCCTGATGACTCTGGCCAACGCCCTCAACGCGCTGCCCAACTCGGTTTACTGGGCCGTGGTGATCGACACCGCGCCGTCCAACCGGGTCGGTGCCTACAGCGGCATGACCCATTTCATCGCCAACACCGCGTCGTTCATCGCGCCAATGCTGACCGGCTACCTGACCGTGCGCTATGGCTACTCGTCGATGTTCGTGGCCGCGGCGGTAGCCACTGCACTGGGCATGAGCGCGATGCTGATGGTGCGTCCCGGCAGTCGGCAATCCAGCCCTTCCCCTTTATCCGCAGCAGTTTGATGGAGTTGTTTGTATGAGCCTGGCGGAACCTACTCACGTTGGATCTTTTTTTGGTCAATCGGTCATCGCGCTGGCCGAGCGCCTGCGCACGGGCAGCCTCACGAGTGTCGAGCTGACCCAAGCAGCCCTGGACAGCATCGAGCGCCTGAATCCGACTTTGAACGCCTTCGTTCATGTCGATCCACCCGTGGCGCTGGCCCAGGCGCGCAAGGCCGACGAGCTGTTCGCCCAGGGCCTGGACCTGGGCCCGCTGCACGGCATACCGGTGGCGGTCAAAGACAATATCGACACGTTCGACTATGTCACCACCTACGGCTCTGCTCATTTCGCAGGCTTCAAGCCGAGCCGCGATGCGCTGTGCGTGCAGCGCCTGCGCGAGGCCGGTGCGGTGATTGTCGGCAAGACCTTGACCCACGAATTCGCCTACGGCCCGACCGGCGATCGCTCGCTGCAGGGCGCGGCACGTAACCCCTGGGATGTCAGCTGCATCACTGGCGGCTCCAGCGCCGGCAGCGCGGCGGCGGTGGCCAGCGGCATGGTGCCGCTGGCGCTGGGCACCGACACCGGCGGATCGATCCGTATTCCGGCGGCGTTGTGCGCAGTGGTCGGCTTCAAGCCATCGTTTGCCAGTGTGCCGCTGGAGGGGGTGTTCCCGCTGGCGTCGAGCCTCGACCACGTGGGTCCGATCGCCAACCACGTCGAGGATGCGCGTCTGCTGTTCGAAGTGGTGGCTGGGCGAGTTTGTGCGTCGGTGGCCAACCCTCGACCGTTGCGGGTTGGCTGGATCACCACCGGGAGCTTCGGCCCGGTCGACGTTGAGCTGGATCGGCAGGTATACCAGGCGGCGCGGCAGCTGTTTGGCGAGGCGCTGCAGGATACTGCTGAACTGGAGCCGCTGGCGGCCGGAATGAAAGACACCTTGCTGGTGCTGCAACGCGCCGAGGCCTTCGATGTGCATGCCGAGCGCATGCAGGATGCACCGCACAAGTTCGAGCAGGAGGTGCGCGAGCGCCTCGAATTGTCGCGTGAAGTCAGGGGCTGGCAATACATCCGCGCACAAGCCAGCCAAGCACGATTCAAGGTGGCGATGGCTCGCTTGTTCGAGTGCTATGACTTTCTTGTCTCGCCCAGCGTGCCGATTACCGCGACAGCAGTCGATGCGCGCGAGGTCCGGGTTGGTGACCAGGACATCGATGTGCGCGCCGCGCTGCTCAGCCATACCAGTGCCTGGAACCTCACCGGGCTGCCTGCGATCAGCCTGCCGGTGGGGCTGGTAAGGGGGATGCCGGTGGGGCTGCAGGTGATTGGCGCCGCGGGAGAGGATGATCGTTTGTTGCGGGTGATGGCGCAGCGATTCGTACGGGACTAACGGGTCAGCAGCGACACATACCCTGTAGCAGCTGGCGAAGCCCGCGTTCGGCTGCGCAGCAGTCGTGAACCCTGGGCGCGCGGTGGGTCTGACGCACCGCATAGGCTGACTTTACGACTGCTGTGCAGCCGAACGCAGGCTTCGCCAGCTGCTACATGGATCGCGTTTTGGCTTGATTAATCGGTATGTCACGGATCAGGCGCACAGCGCCAACCACCAGCTGGAATGAATGTGCCGAGTGAAGACATGACGGCTTCATTGGCGAAAATATCCGGGGCAAACGGGTCCACCGATGATGGCAGCAGGCATTGGCCAGTTTTGGCGGGGAGCGTTGAGCACTCGATTTCCCATGGGGTTTCTCCGGCGTGATGCCGGCCAAAAGACAGTTCGCAGGCAAACAGGGAGGCAGGATTTATTGAGCTTTCGGGTTGGCTGAACTTTTCGCGCAAATGAGTGCCCGGTGTCAGCGGTGTGGGACGGCTGGCGGCGAACAGAAAATAGTCCCCGGCCAATAGCAGACAGCCCTGACGCGATGGATCATCCATCGCTTGCAACCATTGGCCACGACAAGCACCGAGGGAGTCGGGCAAGCGTTCCCATATTTCGTAGTAGCTTTCGTCCAGAGCGGTTTCGATCAGGCACTCACTGGTTTCAAAGTGCATGCGACCAATGTCTTCAGCGCCACTGACCGGCTGATAGTCCATTTTGCGATGCCATTGGCAAATGTCGACGTCTATCTGGGTCACCCCGGCGAAACCTTTCTGCTCACACAACGCCAAATGTTGAGAGTGGTTGAGTTCTTCGAGCGCCAGACTTGGGAGCGGATTGGAGGGGATTCGCAGGTCGGCAAACAGTCGTGGTGTCTGTAGCCAATACACGGCCGTTTCGCTGTCCGAACGCCCTGAGCGGTGCTGGATCAAACGCCGCTTCCATACGCCAAGATAACATTGCGCAACTTGATGCATTGATATTCCCTTTGTTATGCGTCGCGTTTGGGCAAATAGGGCAGTCCGAAATGGTGATCGTACAATTTGTGCATCAGGTCGCCAAGCTCGATGTCGTGCTGACGGTCAACCTGGGTGACTTCGGTCAGGCCGTGCTGGGCGAGGTTCAGTTGGCGTAAGTCCCGGCTAGATATCAGCTATTTCATGACGACTTCAGGATCGCAAAGAGGCTGCTGGCGAAAGCAGCCCTTCACGAAAGGCAGCAATCGGCTGTGGATTCAACCGGTCGATGCAACACAAACCCTCCAGACTTTTGATTTGCGTAATTCGGTGGCGCCGTCCCGAACTCGCGGAGCGCGCGTTCGGGGTCCTCCAAATCGCCACGGATAGCGACGACCTTCAGACAGGCGCAGATTTAAAGCAGAGACCCTCTTGTGGAGAGTGCACTGACAGCAAGGAGCTTGGTGCAGCGCCTCGATTAGGCATGGCTACTAACGCCGTGGAACGCGTAGCGTCCGCCCGCTGTAATGAGCCCCCATGACAGGTTCAGCAATGGGCGCTGGAAAACTACTCAATCAATTCGTAGTGGAAATGCTCTGAGTCAGGTCGATCAGTACCGATAGGTTGCCTGCACTGAAACTCCATTCGCGCTGTTTTCGTAGTTGGCACTGTATTCAGGTTGAAGACCGGAGTTGTTCGACTGCTTTACCGAGGCTTTGGAATCCCAGAGATAACCATAAGCAAAGTCTATCGTCAGATCGGAACTCGGCGAATAAGCGCCACCCAGTGTCACGGCTTGGCGATTGCCGACCGGAACGCGCACGCTGCGATCGGCATTCCTGATTGGCGACGGATCATAGGCGTAGCCTGCGCGCAGCAGCCATTGTTGGTTCAATTGCCAGGATGCGCCAACTGCGGTGGACCACGTGTCGTGCCAGTTCATTTCTTCGGTCACACTTCCCAGGCCGGCCGCCTGACCCAAGGGGGAAAGACCGCTGTTGACTGCCTCGACCTTCTTGATCCGGCTCCAACGTTTCCAGGTGGTCCCCAGGTATCCCGTCCAGCGACTATTGAAATGATGGGTGATAGACGTGTCCACGGATTCGGGCATAGTGAGGTCTATCTTGTTGTCATAGTTTCCGTCCAGCGGGACAACGCTCGGGGAGCCGGAAACCTCAGTATGCCCTTTGAGTTCATAGCTCACCTTCGAGTGATAGTTAATCCCCCAACGGGTCGCATCACTCAAATCAAACAAGACGCCGACGTTGTAACCAAGTGCCGTGTCATCGCCTTTGATGGTAACCAGTGTGTCCTGGCCGTTGTTCAGGGCGCCGGTGGCCAGGTAATTCTGAAGCTTTGCATTGAAACGGTTTATGGTCGGTCCGCCACCAATGGACACGTAATCATTGATCCGCCAGGCAATGGTGGGCTGCAGGGTTATTTCCCTGGTCGTGCTATAGGAGCCATGATAACGGCCCTGAAAACCGCTCTCGTAATCATTGATCAGACCACTCGGAGCATACAGGCCAATACCAATCGAAAATCGATCGTCAAGCGGCGTCGACATATAGGCGAAAGGGACGACCCCCAAAGGTACCGAGTCCCCTTTATTCGTTCCCGGGGCACTGCTCTGCGCATCACTGATGTCATCGCTCACCGAGACGACCGCAGCTCCGCCGGAAATTTCAGGGCGTTTCAATTTGGTCAAACCTGCAGGATTTCCAAAGATAGTGCTGGCGTCCAGCGCAGAAGACGATCTTCCCGCATAAGCAGTACCCGCACTGCTTGCACTTTGTTCGTTAAGGGCAATGCCATTGGCGCTTGCGCTTGTTGAAACGCTGAGTATTGCCGCGGCACCTGTGAATTTAATCCAGGAAGACACTTCTCGCACAGCTGAGAGACACGGGGTTGCACGGTTGCTCAGTTTCATTTCCCACCTCGTATTGTTTTTATTGATTGGTGCGCAGGCAAAGCTTCGCCTTCCGGTGCACTTGGCAGTGCCGGTTGGAGTTGATCGAAGTTGTGAAAAAGGCCCTGGTTTATTACTACCAGGGCGCAGGTGCCGAACTTACGAAGTCAGGATCATTTGAGCCACTCCACCTGAAAGCTATAGCGACCTAGAAGGAGGGCCAGGGGCTCTTGATTTCTCCCAGCCCGGATGCAGGCGACTAACCCACGTTGTTCGTGCTGAATGACCTCTACTGCAATGTCCTGCAGACACATGCGTTCCACTTCCTGCCGAACGACTCGGGCCACCTCGCGCTGCTGCAAAGCGGGCTTGAAGATCTTGCCAACCGCCGTCAATGGCAGTGCGTCGAGGATTTCGATCCGCTTGGGAATGGCCGCCCGCTCACTGATGTGGTGCAGAGCAAATTGCTCAAGTTCTTCAACATTGCAGACGTGGCCTGGTCGCAGTTGCACGTAGGCGACCGGCACTTCACCCGAATAGGCATCCGGGCTGCCAATGGCAGCTGCCAACGCCACCGCCGGGTGGGCTTGCAGAGCCTCTTCGATTTGCTTGGGATCGATATTGTGGCCGCCGCGGATAATCAGCTCCTTTTTGCGCCCGGTCAGCCAGAAGTAGCCATTTTCATCCTGGCGCCCCAGATCGCCCGTATTCAGCCAGCGCTGACCATTTATGTTGATCCACAGGCCGCGGTTATGGCTTTCCTCAACGTAACCCTCGAACAGGTTCGGACCCGTGATGGTGATCAGGCCAATTTCGTCGACGTCGGCGTCGCGCAGATACTCTCCTGCGTCATCGAGCATGACTGCGCGCATGTCCTGGTAGGCAATCCGTATACCGATGGAACCGATGTAGCGCTCGCCATGGGGCGGATTGACCGAGGAGACGCATGCGCCTTCCGTGAGTCCATAGCCTTCGAGGATCTTCACCCCGGTCCGGCCTTCGAATTCCCGGAAAAGTTCGACCGGCATCGGCGCGGCACCACACATGGCATAACGAAGGCTGGACAGGTCGCAGCCTTCCAGCTCGTTTTGCAAAAGTGCGGAATAGACAGTAGGAACACCGGAGAAGAAGTTGATGCCGAAGTGCTCAACCATCTCCCAGAAGTGCGGGATCACACCCTCACCGCGATAACCCTGCGGCGTGCCGAGGATGACATGATCACCTTGGCTCCAAGGCATCAGGCCTGTCACCAGCTGTGCATTTACATGGAACAGCGGCAACCCACAGAAAATGACCTGGCCACTCTCATGTGGTTGCATGTGCGTGGCCATGGCCCACGCGTTGAAGACCTCCGCCCCATGGGTACGCATCGCGATCTTGGGCAGCCCGGTGGTGCCGCCGGTGCAGAAGTAAGAGGAACGATCCTCAGGGCGAAACAGCCGGGCACTCTTCAAATGCGTGCCTGGCTGAGCGTCCATCAACGTTCGTAATTCGTGAATCGTGGCCCCCCTGTGCAACTCACGTTCTTTCTGTGCCAGGGATTCAAGGGTTTCACGCTGAGCGACATCAACATAGGGTCCCATGCCAACCCAAACGACGTGCTTGATCTCGGGAAGTTGATCCAGCTGAGAGGCCAGCTTAGGCCACAGGTCGCTGCCCGGAGTCGGCGCGAGCGTTACCACCACACTGGCCTTCGCGGCCCGTAGCAAAGCCGCTATCTGTTTGGCCTCTTGCAGCGGATTGATCGCCATGACGACACCGGCCGCTTCACCTCCCCAGATGGTGAAGTGGGTTTCCGGCAGGTTGGGCAGGATGAAGGCAAGCACTTCCCCCGGGGTAATGCCCAGGTCGTGGAAGGCATTCGCCGCGCGAGTGATATCTTCGACGAGTTCGGCATAGCTCCAGTGGTGGGTGTTCCTGAAGCAGCTGGCGTCGGCGAAGAAACTCAGTGCGGGCGCGTTGGGGCTAAGCTCGGCTGTCCGTGTCAGTGCTTCATAGGTGCTGGAAGCCAGGCTACGCTCTGCCAACGGGACCTGCTCGATACTTTCAATGTCGTTCAGTGATCGCACCATCATCGTCAGGCTTCCTCTACGACTCGGTTGCGTTGCACACCCAGATCAATCACGCCATCCGCGCTGCTAATGCGCGCTTCAACGACGTCTCCTGGCTTGAGATACTGAGACCGCCCTTCCTGCGCTTTGAGGAAAAGCTTCCACTTGGTGGCTTCTGGCATCAGGGCCGCAATGCGCTGTTTGGCGGGTGAAGGTATGGTCAACGCGCATCCCGCAGGAGTACCGGTGGCGATCAGGTCGCCGGGGGCGAGATCCTGGACGGTGGAGAGTTCGGTCAGGGTTTCAGCGGGGCCATATACCAGGTTGGCCGTGCTGTCGCTCTGTCGCACTTCGCCGTTGACCGTCAGGCGCAACTGCAAGGCTTTCAGGTAATGCATGTCTTGGGCATCCAGCAGGCAGAGGTACGGGCCGACCGGGCCAAAAGTACGGAAGCTCTTGCCCTTGTAGAACTGCATCTGAGGGATCTGAATGTCGCGTGCCGAGTAGTCGTTGACAATGACCACGCCGGCAATGAACTCATGCAGGTTGGCGTCATTGACGGTCACTGCGCCGCTGATTACGCGTTTCATCACCAGCCCAAGTTCGATCTCATAGTCAAGGAAACGCACGGTGCGCGGCTTGATCAGGACGCTGTCTGCGGCCACCAGGCAACTGGTCGCCTTGGTGAACATCATGTTGTATTTCTTCGCATCCGGATCCATGCCCGACTCGATCATGTGCTGTCGGTAGTTGGCCCCTTGGCAGACGAACTGTTGATTGCGGGTCACCGGCGACAGCAGCTTGACTTTGTGCGCCTCCAACTGAGTACCTTTCAGTTGAGCGAGGTCATCGATACTGTTCTGGCAGATGAAGTCACCCGTGGTCTCAAAAGTGCCTGGGACAATCGTGATACGGTCTTGGCGTAGCACGCCCCAGTGGATACCGTTCTCAAACTCAAAGCGGACTACGTGTACAGCAGACATTGAAGGTACTCCTGGAGCAGTGTTTGTCCCGCGCTCGATGGTGCGAGAACTGTGGTGTTGTTCTGAAGGTGGGTTGGCGACGCTGTAGATCAATGAGCCGCCGGCGATCAAGGCACTGGCCTTGAGCACGTCTCGCCGGCCATACCGTTTAGTGATGCCCGACATGGCGGCCGCTCTACCCGAACATCCGCATCAGCGTGATCAACTTGCGAATCGTTAAGTCCGGGCTGCGTCGCAGGTTGCGAACCAGCGCTCGCATATTGCTGAAGCTCATCTTGGGTTTTGTAAAACTCTTGGGCATGCGCTGCCCCCACTGCGCCATTGCTTCAGGGCTCACGGGATGGATGCCCGTAGGCTGTATGGCCGTAAAAATATCCCCATCGCAGTAGTGCTCGTGTTTATCCCCCCAAGGGTCTTGCCAATAATCGAAGATCTGACTGCCCAGAATGTGCCGGCCGATGCCCCATGAGTGCTCCCAACCCCGCTCTCGCAGAACCCGCTGCCCCATGCCCACCGCGTCTGCGTCGACGACTTCATAGGCACTATGACTGTAGGTCGCCATGAACCCCTGCGCGATCGCCAGCGTATGGTGATCGGCCGGCCTGTCACCGAGATCAAGGCGCATGAAAGCGACGATGGGGGTGCCGTCGGGGAGTACCTGCACATCGCTGGGAATAAACCCGAAATGCTGGGTATACCAGGCACAAGTCGCCTGATAGTCGGCCACTTCAATGACGATATGGCCCAGTCTGAGGACTTCAGGCGGTGCAATCGGCGGGCGCTGTGTGGCGTTGATTCGCGGCTGCTCTTGCGCCAGATTCCAGGGAAGTGGGGCTCTGTGTTCCAGGGTTTTACCGGGCGTCTGGTCGCAAACCACCTCGACGATAAAGCCAGAAGGATCGGTCAGTCTGACGTAGTGGCCGCCGCCAGGATGGGTCGAGGCCCCGACCGAGGATGCACCTGGAATTTGCGTCAGCTTTTCCAGATCCTTGAGCGATCGGACTGCCAGGCCGAACCCGATAAAGCCTGCCTTTTCTGCACGGTGCACACGGTAACAATAGGGAGCCGACTCTGTGCCACGCAGATAGAGCATTTCGGCGTTCTGATGACTGACGGTCAGACCGAAGTCAGTCAGGAAATGCGCCGCCTCATTCAAGTCCGGCCTTTGAAAAATCAGGTGAGTCAGACCTTGGGCCTTCACCGTCGGTTGCGGATGCCTGGCAGGCTGTCGCGTTGCCAACCGGGGCATTTCATTTTTGCTATTCATTGTTCTTGTTTTCCAGTTTTTTAGGGCAAAGCGATCCCCGAACCCCTGAAAACTTCAGGGGTTTGCTCGTAGTGTCGGTTACCGCGCTTAGTCGATCGGAGGAAGTGCCGGCAACTCTGCGGCCGCCAGCGCTTTAGCCTCTTCAAGAGGCACACCCAAGGCCCGCAACACGAGTTCGGCCGTATCAGATCCCGATTCGCGCCACGTTCTGTGCCCTTCCAGAACCAGGAAAATGGACCCGAGGACGCTGCTCGATATGAGCGTCAGGACCGAGAGCAATTGCTCTTGCTGAAACATGTACCGACCGGTGGAAAGTCCACTCAGAAGATCCGTCGTCGCCTGGCTGCTAAACATTTCACGCAGCGAAGAGTTGCTCATGGCGAACTTATGGATGAATGCCCCCCAGTGGGAGTCTTCGTGAGCCCGACGAATGAAGAATCGGATACCATTGGCCAGGCGCTGAGCGGGATCGGAGAGGGAGTTGAAGCTCTTGTTGACCCGTTCATGCATCTCTTTGGCGAGCTGACTGGCGACCGCTTCGAAAAGGCTTTCCATACTCTCGATGTTGCTGTAGATCGTGCCGCGCGCTACCCCCGCCTCTTGTGCAAGGTCGAGAATGTTCACTTGCAAGGTGCCTTTTTCCGCGAATAGACGAAAAGCGGCTTGGTGAATGCGGCGCTGTGTTGGATTCAGGGATTGCACAATTTATCTCCAGACTCATCTGAGGGTCGATTGAACACCTGTGTTCAATCGATGTCAACGTGTTTTCGGGATGACAGTTCCCACCTCGCGCCTGGATTTGATGTGAGGCTCAATATTTTGCCCCTAGAAGAAAGGGGGTTCTGGTTTTCAACGGGCTTGCAAAATTACCGTTTCTAGTGACATCGTTGAACACGTATGTTCAACAAGCCTTTTGGTCGCGGTCTGATCCCGCCAGCTGGATACGGTTTGAATGATGAACACGCCTCTACACATGGCGAGGAACGCTGCACAGGTGAAGCGAAAACCTGCATTCAACGGAGGGAACTGCAATTGATCGTGCCCAACAAGGAAGACTGGAAGTTAGACATCGGTCATAAGGTACTGGTGAAGGACGACGTCAAGGTCATCCTCACAGGCATCGAATCGGCTCTGGTAAGAACTCTGGTGCAAGCGGATAACCGTGTGGTGAGCAGAGAGGACTTGATTCGAAGCATCGGTCGAGAGCCGGATCAATACTGCGGTCTGGAGATGAGCCTTAGCCGCCTGCAAGACAAGTTCAAAAAGGTCACTCGTGGTGAGCGATTGTTCTGCGCTGTTAGAAATCGAGGATATTGCTTGATCCAGAGTATCGCTCACGAGTACTGACACTAAGGAAGCCGGAGGTTCGCCAACGCTTCGCAAAACGTAAAAACAATGTAACTCCGTGCAGCCAGCAGATCAGGTGGGCAGTGGCTTTACGGCTATTTTCCGGGCTTTGGCAGGCGCTACGCCCAGGGCCCGGAGAATCATTTCGGCGACCCGCACATCGTGCTCAGTCACTGCACGTCCCTCGACAACAGAACGCATCGCTCCGGTTGTACACGATAAGACCAAATCCAGGGCGATCCCTTCATCCTCATAAGCAAAAGTGCCTGCACGCAGCCCTTCACGCAGATCGCTCATTACATGAGTAGCCAATCGCGAGCGCATGGCCTGGTCGAAATGGATGATGCGCAGCAGCGCATTCGCCCATTGGTGGTCGGCGGCCGCCCGACACACAAACATGCGTACGCCAATCGAAAGCCGCTGTGCTCCGCACTGCACGTCCGCGTTCAAGACAGAAATGGCGTCAGAGAACTCGGCGGCCATGGCAATGCCCACCGCCTCGAGTACTTCGTCGCGCGTTCGGAAATAGTTGTAGATGGTGCCGTTAGATACGGCCGCCTCGGCGGCGACTTCGAACAATGCGATCTCCCCTACCTCCTTACGTGCGACAAGTCGCAATGCCGCGTCCACCAGACCGCGACGGGTGCGCTCACGCTTCTTGTGCCCCCTGGTGAGAGGTTCTGGCGCAGCAGCTTCTAAAGGAGGTGTAGGGAAATGCATGATTAAGCTCGTAATCTGATCGGCTCGTTGATGGTAATGGAAACGCGGCCAGGAGTGGCGTCATTACTCATCAGCAAGCCCTGGCAATCTCGAAGGAGTCTGCTTGCCTCTGTGCCAGGGGCGTGGTGCATGATGATACGGTCAGGACGAACGGCGACCAGTGTTCCTTTCGCAGCCAGCGGCAGGATGTCATGGTTCATGTCTTCGATGAAGTCACAACTGCCGCCGGAGCGTTGACCGTGGGGTCTAACCTCCAGGAAGTGGCCCCCCATTTTTTCCCAGGCAACGATCTGATCAGTGGTGAGCAGTGTCAACGGGTCAACACCGAATCCAACCAAGGTCAGATTGTCTCCCAGTGCATCGTCGCTCAGCTTGATCTGCTTTTGCAGGGTGCGAACCCAAGCTTGGGGAAACAGGCTGCCACGTACCAGCTTGTCTCCCCGACGATGCTGCACGAACAGGCCGTGCTTGAAGGTATTCTTCGGCTTGATATCCAACTGCTCGAAGTACCTTCTGGTGGCTGGAGTCAACGCCAGCATGCGCATCAGGCCGTGGATGAAAAAAGCCGCGATCTTGTTCTTGGGCATTACCAGACGGCCCATGAGTTTCGCCAGATTGATCATCGCCTGAGCATGCGGGCGGCGCTCTACGTCATAGGTATCGAGTATCGCAGGCGCGGCGTGGCCACGAAGAACCCAAGCAAGCTTCCAGGCAAGGTTGGCGCCATCACGAAGGCCCGCCACGAGACCTTGCCCAACAAAAGGGGGGGTGATGTGTGCGGCATCACCGACGAGGAAAGTACGTCCCTTGCTGAATCGATTGCAGCAACGCGCGTGGAATCGATACACCGCCTTGCGCTCGATTTCCAGTTCCTGCGGATTGACCCATGGCGCAATGAGCCGCGCGATGCTTTCCGGGCTTTCCAGCTCCTCCCGGGATTCGCCGGGTTGCAGCATGAATTCCCAGCGTTCCCTTCCACCCGGGGCGGGCATGTGCGGCGTGGGCCGCCGCGGATCACAGATAAACTCAATGTGATCGATGGCTGACTGATGCCGATTCCTGGCATCGACAATCAGCCAATCCTCTGCATAGGTTTGTCCTTCGAACTCCTGGCCAATCAGTGCTCTGACCCTGGAGCTGGCGCCGTCCGCACCGATCAGGTACTGGGCACGAACAGAATGCGAATGCCCATTTTGATCCCGTACGGTGGCGACCACGCAATCCGCTTCCTCGACCAGATTCTCCAGCTCGAAACCACCCAGGCTGGTCACTGATTTCAGCCGGGAAACCTGGCCACGCATCGCTCGTTCGAGGTCGGGTTGATAGAACGTCACAAGTTTGGGATGGCCGTCGACGCACCCTTCAGTATTGGCTCGACCGAATTGCCCGAGGACCGGAGAGTGCATTTTCACTTCAGGGATAACGATCTTCTCGAAAGCGTCCTCCGACAATCCGGCGAGTTGCAGAATGCGCAGAGCCTCGTTGTCCAGAGCAATGGCACGAGGCATCAGAACGATTTCATGGAGCTTGTCCAGCACCAGGGTCGTAACCCCGTAGCGGCCGAGCAGCGCCGCGATTGTCGCACCCACCGGACCGTTTCCGACGACCAGTACATCGACGGCGGAGGGAGGCAATTCGGAAACTTTCTTGTTGTTGTTCATCTCGAGCCCTTGTTGTGATTGAAGTCGTGAGGCGCACAGGCCTCATCGTCAGGCAGAGTCAAGGTATGCAATATTGAGAAATTTTTCAATATTGATGTTTCCGTCATTAATTTTTCGAGCTCATTGAAGAGCCATGATGAGACCGATCGGGCGAGCCGAGATATCAGGCGGGCGCGGCAGAGCGCGTTCAGATCAAGACAACGAGTTCCGCAGACTCGTGGCGTGAATCGACCGGCTGAATCCACAGTCAGAAGCGGTCACGCCCGACTCTCATGAAGAACCGCATGAAGCCAGAGGCTTGCGCCGGGCTGTCACAAAGGAAGTGGCCTGTCCTGTACGACCCGTTTCATGACGAGCGTCGAGGTCAGCCGTTGTACGTTGGGCAGCGTGGAAAGGCTCTCATCGTAAAGCCTCTGGAAGGCCGGCAGATCCTGGGTGATCACGTGCAGCAGGTAGTCCGGCTCCCCAAACAAACGCTGGGCATCGACCACCTGGGGAATTTCGACGAGCGCAGCCTCGAAAGCCGCGACCGCTTGCCTGTCACCCTCCCGAAGCGTGGCAAACACCATGGCGGAAAAGTTCAGGCCGAGTGCTCCGGGATCCAGCTGTGCACGATAGCCCAGCAACACCCCAGACTCCTCCAATGCCCGAACTCGCCGATGGCAGGGAGACAGGCTGAGACCCACGCGCTCGGCCAGTTCGGTGACCGACAGGCGACCATCCTTTTGCAGCTCGGAAAGAATCTTTCGATCAATCCTGTCCATATAGAAGAATCTCCCAATCAGACCCGTTCCGATGATCATCTTTGAAAGTAAATTCTAACAAGATTTCATTATTCTTCCTTCAATCATTCATAGCCGTCCTGCGCTCAAAACCGTTGCAGGGGCGGTCTTTGATTCAAGGAGCGGGTAGCACCATGACCTTCAGCGTTTTCGTTGCATTCTGGGCAGTGTCGATTCTGTTCATCATCACACCAGGCGCAGATTGGGCCTACGCGATTTCGGCGGGGTTGAAGCATCGAGTCGTCCTGCCCGCCGTAGGCGGTCTGTTATCCGGCCACTTGATTGCCACAATGATTGTTGCCGGTGGTGTTGGCACACTGGTCGCCAACCACCCTCTGGCCTTGTCGGTGCTTACCGTTGCCGGGGCGGGTTATCTGCTTTGGCTGGGCGCCAACATGCTTGCCCGCCCTTCCACACCCCGCGCGGATGAGACTCAGGTGTCAGGCTCATGGAAGCGTTGGGCGCTCAAGGGGCTTTGCGTGAGTGGGCTGAATCCGAAAGTCTTCCTGCTGTTCCTGGCGCTCTTGCCTCAATTTGCCGACGCCACCGCGCCCTGGCCTGTACCGGTGCAAATGATTGCGCTCGGACTCGTCCACACTGTCAGTTGTGGCGTGATCTACCTGCTGGTCGGATTTGGCTCGCAGGTTGTCCTGCGGACGCGCCCTGCCGCCGCTCAACGGGTCAGCCAATTTTCCGGAGCCGCCATGATCATCATCGCGCTGGTGCTGCTGATTGAGCAATTGCGGGGTTGATCCCTCATCAGCGGGACATTTCTTGTTTTTTGCCACCGCTTCATCACTGCCAGGAAGTGCTTATGAAAAGCCCGAGAGAACGTGCCGCCGAAGGTCTCCAGGTAGGTGACCGGTTCACAATAGTCCGCTGTTTTTCAGAGGATGATATTCAACAGTTCGCACTGATCTCTCGTGACTACAACCCGGTTCATTGCGATGCGCGCTACGCGCAAATACGCAGGTTCAAGGCGCCCATTGCCCATGGCCTCCTGACCGCCAGCCTCATCACTGAAGTTGGCGGGCAAATCGGCTGGCTGGCGACTGGGATGAATTTCGAGTTCAAACGACCGGTTTATGCAGGCGAGCAAATCACCTGCCACTGGCTCATCGCCGACATCGATGAACGCGGTCACGCAAAAGCCGAAGTCAGGATACTCAACGCACAGGGCATCACGGTGCTGGAGGCAACGACGACTGGCGTCCTACCCGGAACTGAAGAGCGTGAACGCCTCCAACAAATGCTTGCTGAGGGCGATCTCACTAACGGAGCTGCCACCCCCATGACTTGATGCCCTGGAATGGGTGGCAACTGGTGATATCTTTGTGTGTCCGCCAAGGGTCGACAGAAGACTTTCGCCAGGCTACACGCATGCTCCAAGCAAGAGTGGCCACTCTGTTGCGCCACACTGAAAACAACGAAGCCCAGTACTAGACGGGGTTTCAAGATGAGCGTGGAGCGCTGATCAAATATTCACTCAAAGGATGAACACAATGAGCCGCACCGGCCATATCTGCTTGATGGCGACCTATAACGAGTGGATGAACGCAAAGATTTATGAGGCTGCCAAAAGCCTGCCAGATGAAGAGCTTTCAGTGAATAGAAAAGCATTCTTTGGTTCTATTCTCGGGACGTTGAACCACTTGGTGGCCGGGGACACTATCTGGCTCAAGCGATTCGCCGAGCACCCGGCGAACCACTTGGCTCTGGAGCCGATTCGGCAGCTTCCTGCCCCCAAAAGCCTTGACCAGTTAACATTCTCAAATATCCGAGAACTTTCGGCACATCGAGTGTGGCTCGACAGGATCATTATCGAGTGGTCTTGCTCCATGACAGAGGCGAATTTAGATCACACCCTCAATTACACAAGCATGACGGGAGTGCCCGCCGACAAGAACTTTTATGGTTTGGTCATGCATTTCTTCAACCACCAGACGCATCACCGTGGGCAAGTGACTACCTTATTTTCACAAGCGGGTGTCGACATAGGTAATACGGATCTGGTCGTCCTCATTCCATCCGAGCCCCGCACACTGTAGAAAATCCCAGCGCTGGAACAGGTTTTGTCACATCAGATCGGGTCGGCTAAACAGTGCAGCCATCCAGAATGGCTGTCAAACCCGAGTGACGGCAAACGGCCAGATAGCGGCCCTTGGGCGAACGATAAGTCCAGCATTTTCTGCATTAACTAAAGTTCGGCTCGGTCAACACGTTGCGCCCTGACTGGCGCAATCGCATGCGCAAAAGATGATCACGAAGATTTGATGTTTTTTCCAGCCATTGCGCACTTTCGGGCACGCGTTCCAAATAATCGAGCATAGGCGTCAGGATGGCGTCCGCCATGCGGTAGTCCGCCCCGCAGAAAAATGGCTGCCCGTCCAATTGCGTCTCCAACTGCCCAAGTGTCTGGATAGCCATTGGCTCGGCGGTAGCCACAGCTACTCTATCGATAGGGCGTGAGGTTGCGCAGGTGAGACCAGCAATAAAAGATAACGACGTATCAGTCGATCATCGGCAAACATCGCCAAGGCAGCGGACCACTGATCGACCTTTACCTTCTGGGCCAAGTCTGCGGGTCTTAGAGAAGTGTGCGCAAAGCTTCATCCACGTGCATCCCGTGTGTGTAATCAGCACTCTCTCTTCGCAGTAAAGTCTGACACTACGTACATCGATTTTCTCGCGCTCCATTGCATTCATCTGTTTGGCAAGAGGAGAAGGTATTCGGCAAGAGGTGTAGTGGTTAGACGGGCGTCCACTTATGCGGCAGCAACTCCGTAATTTCACTCGTCGCGCAGACTGGATTAAACTCATGATCGCAGCCGCGCGTTTTCCGCTGCGTAACGAGCCTGCAACTTACTAATGCATTCAGACTTCTGGGTGGCACCAATTTGATACTGGCTTTTTTAACGCGGACCTTTATTTAATAACTATTTCATTTTTAACGAAGACTCATATTCCCTTCCTCGAATTACAAGTTATAAAACAATGTCAGTTACACGGAGTTTACCTGAGGCAGATTGCAGGTGCCGTGGGCAAGCCATCGAGGAACGTCGGAATCTGCCGGATGCCACGCAGGTGCACCCGCCGCTTCACTAACTGCCCGCTCCAGCGCAGCCGAAGTCCGACCATTGAGCTCGATACGCAACGCCACCGCCCGCTCAACACCGACCTGCAATGCCGGGCCGAAACGGCTAATGTCTAGTCCCAGGCGGATCAGCATCTTTTCGACACCAACCGTAGTGACCGTGACGAACTGCTCCACCCCACACCCGAGGGCAAAGTTCACAATGGCACGGATAGCCTGAGTGGTGCCCTGCGAGAAGCCGAAACGGTTGCCTTGAGGGATCTCGATGGCAAAACGACTCAGCTCCCAGATCGAATCGGAACAAGGCGCTGGTTGGCCATGCAACAGTTCTGGAAATGTATGCGCCAACATATTTGGCCCGATAGTTGGAAGAATCCGCCAGCAACCACAGACATACGCTGAATCTGCATTACGGTTGATAATCATATAATAAGGGTCAAGCGCATCATACCCATCTATTTCCATACCGTTGATAAGTGGTATATCCCACATCTTCTTCTGCTTGAAGATACGAGCCCGAAGCTTGTGCATATCATCCAACTCTTTAGGATTGAATTTATGACGGCGATCAATAGAAATAAACATAGGGAAGATACCGGCGACTTTAAATTTGCCAAACAGGATATATTCACAATGAATAAGTGAGATCCTCCCAGATCAGGGAGGTGGTTCGGGGCTGCCGAGTTTGCTAGGTTTCAGCTTTTAAAGGATTTACCCAGATGAAACTAATTGATACCTCGCCCGCGCGCGAGGTCGCACGCCAAGCCATCAACCTACGCTTGAAGCTGAAGCAAAGTCAGACCGAATTCTGGTCAAGGTTCGGCATCAGCCAGGCCTGTGCCAGCCGTATTGAATGCACCAGCCTGGTACCCGCCCCCGTCTACATCCTGCTGCGCTTGTACCTGAGCGGGCGTCTGCAGGAAAGTGACCTCGCCTGGCGCGGGCAGTGAGACTCAAGGCGTGATCAGTTTCTGCTGGATGGCCTTGAGCACCGCCATCTGACGCGAGCTCACCTGAAACTTGCGGCGTATATTTTTGAAATGGAAGTCGATCGCCGAGGTTGTGCTGGACAGTATCGTTGCGATTTCCCAACTTGTCTTGCCCGCCGCACTCCACTGCAACACCTCTTTTTCCCGACTTGTCAGGTGCACCACCGCGTGGTTTTCAGCCTGTCCCCTGAGCAACCGCTCAATAACGTAATCGCGCAGCAATGTCGCCATGGGCAGGGAGTGAATGATGGCGGAAAGAGAGCGGGGACCCCGCTCGTAGGGTTTGAGGCAAAACATACCCGCCTCGCCTCGCGGGCCGTGCAGGGGCAATGCCAGCCCCAACTGGAGCCCATGCATCGCGGCTTCTTCGAAGAATGCCGATTCCGCGGGCTGACTGTAGTTCTCCCGGTTCCAGAGCAACGGCAGGTTAGAGTTGAGGCAGTGATGCACGATCGGGTCAATCGCGGCATAGGCCTGGCTGTCGTAATGATTGCGCCAGGTAACCGGGTAGTTGCTTTGAATCAATACCTGCTGGTTGGGAGCACCAGGACCAGGCTTTACGCCCAACAGGAAATTCGAGTAACCCAGTCTACACGTCAGTGTCTTCAGGTTCCCCAGCCAGTCCTCGAAGCGCTCCGTCTTACCGAGTTGTATCAGATCATCCATTACCAGCATGGTCATTCCCTTCCATGGTCACACCGTTCGACGGTGCTCTCATCCTGAGATAGCACGAGGGAAATCGAGCCCCGTCATTAAAGTGGGGCGGTAAAGTAGTGACAGGGAGCGTTGAAGTCAATATGCCAGCAAAGGACCCGACAATCGCTCACTCAGTCGTCGGGACGGGGGCTTTACTGCCCAAGCGGATCAGCTCATTGGAGAAACACAGCCCGACGATGATCAGTGCCGCCCCCGCGAACAGGCTTTCGCGCGGTACTTCATGGAGCACCACAAACGCCAGCAGCGCGGCGAACAGCGGCTCGGTCAGTTCCAGCGCCTGCACTTGGGATGGCTTGAGATATTCGATGGCCTTGGTGGTGCAAAAGAAGCCGAGGATGGTCGGCAGCGCGGCCAGCGCCAGCAGTGCGGCGATCGCCAATGGAGACAGCTCGCCGATCACGAAACCATCGGCCGCAGCCGGCATCAGCAGGTACAGGCTGCCAAAAAACAGCAATTGCCGGGTGAAGTGCAGGCCCCCGGACACGCCCATCTGCTTCATGGCAACCGAAAAGCTCCCATAGCCGCAGCCGGCCATGGAGGCAAGCGCAGCGCCTTGCAGGGTAAAGCCCTGTTGCAGGTCGGCGCCAAAGATCACCGCAATCCCGGCGATGGCCAGTGCGGCGCCCACGGTTGCGTTCGCGGTGATGGCGTCCTTGAGGAAAATGCGTCCCAGGATGATCGAGGAAATCGAGGCACTGGCCATCAGCACCACCACTACACCTGCCGCAGCGTAATGCCGATAGGCGGACGTTTCGAAGTGAAACAGCACGAAGATGCCAAGGAAGGCGCAGATTGCCGCCTGAGTCCATTTAGCCGTAGACGCCGGGCGCTTGAGGAAAAGCAATAGGATCGAAAGCAGCATGCAACCCAACAGGGTCTTGATGACGGCCACACTGCTGGCAGTGAAGCCATTACTCATGAGTACTTTGCTAAGCACACCGATCGTTGCGTTCAGTGCCGCGGCGGAGAGTGCAAACATGACGCCTTTGCTGAAACTAGATTGCATTGATGACGATCCCTGTCGCTGCTTTGTCGTTAGATAGAATGCCGGCCCACATCGACGGCGCAAAGTTTGAGGATACAAAGATCCCGCCAAAACCGGCATTGATTGTGGCATAAACCGGATCGCCCAGAAGAATCCTGTGGGCCTTCTTGAGGTTCCAGTACGGAATGGCGGGAAAGAGATGGTGGATCAGGTGGAAGTTCTCTCCGTGCATCGCCGTGAAGAAGTGCTCGAGCGGATGGCTGAAGCGATTGCGGGTGGCCTGCAAATCGGTTTTGGCCTTGACGATCATCGGATAATGCTCGGCAAGCTCGATGAACCAGGTCAAGGCCTGGAAGGTGGTCAGATACGGTAACAGCCAATAAAGCAGGTAGCCTTTGGCGCCGAGGACCAGCGTCAGGCACAACGCGAGCAGACACTGACAGGTCAGCACTGAAAACAGCTCGCCCTTGCTGGGGCTGCGAACCAGCCGATTGACCAGCAGATACCTCAAGCTCTCCGGTGCGCTTATGAACAACATCGGCCTTATCAAATGCGCGAGCGCGAACCTGAACGTCGAATGCGCTTCGAACACTCCGGATTGCCGATAGTACTGGTAGTCGGGGTCGTGATTCGGATCACCCAGCTTGTGATGGTGATCCAGGGTATGGGAGCGCTTGTAGCTGGCCCAGGCCTGGAATATCAGGTAGCCGGAACACCATGTACCGAGGAATTTCTCCAGTCGTCTGCTGCGGCACAGCGCGCCATGAGCCGCTTCATGCAGCAGCGTGGCCAGTGCTCGTTGCCGTGAACCAATCAGCAGGATCGCCAGCGGCAACAGCCAAGGGCTGGACTCGCCCAAGTAAATCGCCAGGCTGATCCAGAACAGGTTCTGCAGCAGCGCAATGGGGCCGTGGTAATTGTCGTACAGGTACAACTTCTTGATTTGGTCCTTTAACTCTTTCGAGAATCGGTGTCTGGGTAACATCAATAGTCCTGTTGATTAACCATGGAAACTTTTTAGCCGTGCGTACTGCATGCGGCAGGATTTCGAGCGACCACGGAAACTAATGAGTTACCAGGACGACCACAACCTCCCTATTCCGGGAGGTACCAGACCGTGCGCCTGCCTATTAACGTGGGCGTTACCGGCCTGCGTCAGGCACGGCAGCACCACTGCGCACAAGGACGTCACGGGGATTTATCGATGCCAGGGTTTGAAAACGATTACGCCACTTACGATTTCGACATTACCTTCGAGGGTAGTGTCGCGCTGGTAGCCTTCACCGACTCGCACCGGCACAACCTGTGGTCGATGCCGCGAATGGAGCAACTGACCCGCCTGCTGAGGCAACTGAACGCGGATGACGCGGTGGGAGCAGTGTTGTTGCACAGCGGCGAGGGCCGCTCGTTCGGCGCCGGAGGCAGCTTCCACGAGACCTCGACATTCACCGGTGGCAACGAGGTCGACGTGTGGATCGATCACGTCACCGACCTGTACATCGCCGCCCTGCAACTGAACCGTCCATTGATTGCCGCCATCGACGGCTACGCCATCGGCATCGGCCTGCAAATAGCCCTGACCGCTGACTATCGGATCGGCAGCGATCGTTGCGTGCTGAAGATGCCCGAGTTCGAATTGGGCATTGCCTGCACCTTCGGCGGCTTCATGCTCGAGAAGATCATCGGTCGCAGCCTGATGCAGAACATGCTGATGTCCTGCGACGCCTGGCCTGCGCAACGTGCCATGGCCGACGGGCTCCTGCATGCCGTGGCCGATGCCGGGCAACTGCGCACCCGAGCCCTGGAGCAGGCTCACCGTGCCGCCGCGTTTACCGATGCAGCTTTTCGTAATACCAAGGCCTACCTCAACCGGGACTTCATCGTTGGCCTGGAGCAGACCCGCATCGCCGGCAAGCAGGCGCACCGCGCGGCCTTCGCCGCCGGTGAAGCACAAGGACGGATGAAGGCGGTGCTGAACCGGTCCACCGCGCAACCGAGCGTGGGGGCGATCTCGTGACCGTACATCCCTGGTTGCTGCTCTCCAGTCGTCCCCTCGAACACTTCGAAGACGCCCGCCTGCCATCGACCGCGTCGGCCTTCCAAACCTATGCCTCGGCCTGGTCAATGCCCGCTCCCGCCACAAGTGCCGATGCGCAGGACCGACCTTGCACGCGCTGGAGCGTGGGGGGTGACAATCTGATCGATATGCAGGGTGCCCGGCTAACCGTGACGACCAGTAGCCGCAACATGACCCCGCTGTACTGGAGCGCCGATGATCACGGAAACTTCGTCCTGTCGACCGACCTGCTCATCGCCGCCAGCGCCTGGGTGCGCCTGACCGATTGTCAGTTGGCCGTGCGCGAGGAAGCGGGCGTGCGCCTGGATGATCGTTCGAGCATCCAGGGCATCGACCGGCTACCGCACAGCAGCCACCTGGAGGTCGTCCTCCACGGCAACCAGGCGCGCATCGAACGTCGTGAAATGCACGACAGCCTGGCCATGCAGAGCGCTCGCTACGACGACGCCCTGTCCGCCGGGCAGGCTCAGATCCGTGCTTTGCAACAGAGCATCGCCGGCCATCTGCAACGGCCCGCAAAGGTCGCCGCACTGGTCTCCGGCGGTGTCGATTCCGGGCTGGTCGCTGCCCTGCTCGCTGCGCAATGTCCGAGCTTTGAAGCCTTCAGCATCGGCACGCCCTGGGGCAATGAGTTCGATGATGCCCAGCAACTGGCCGACGCACTCGGGCGCCCGCTGAACCGTATCGAACTCGACCCGCAATCGATTTTGCTGGCGCTGCCACAGACCATCCGTGCCTTTGCCCATGCACAGGCACAAGCCGTGGAGATCGGTGTAGCGATTACCGCGTTCTGCAGGCAATTGGAAGATCCTCGACTGATTTTCACCGGCTATGGCTCGGACCTGATCAACTCCGGCCTGGCCACCGGTGACGGTCTTGCCGAAGACATACGCCGCAGCATCGCCATCGAGGTCAACAAAACCCGCTACTCAAGCGAACTCACCAGCGTCGCCGCCCAGGCCTGTGGCAGCGAACTGGTCCATCCCTACTGGGACCTACCGGTATTGCGTACGGCATTGGACACTTGCCCGTCGGTCAAGACCGCCCGCGGCCGCGAAAAGGGCCATCTGCGCCTGGCCGCCGAACAATGGCTGCCGGCGGAGGCCGCCTGGCGCAAGAAAACTGCTATCCATCATGGCAACGGACTGGGTACCGCGCTGACGCAGTTGATCGACGCCACCACCGGCCAGAGCGCCAGTGCGGCGACCCTGTACCGGCAGATCCTGGCGACCCAGCTGGACCAGGCCGTGCGTGCCCCGCTGGCGCCCCTGGGCGCCGAAGAAGTGCTTGACCGTTCCCTGCAATCAATCGCTCACCGTCGCTGAAGGAACCGCCCATGAACTCATCCGTTTTCCCGCGTGGCCTGCGCGACCGGGCCCTGACCGCCTCGGGCCTGGGCGTCCATTTGTCGGACGAAACGCCGCTGGCCGCCGTTCGCCAGGCTGTGCTCGACCATGGCGTGACATTGCTGCAGAACGTCCAGCTTGACGAAAGCAGCTTTCGACAGTTTGTCGAAAGCCTGGGCGACAAGGTGTCCTACGCCGAAGACAACGCCAAGGTCGGCTACGGTTTTGCCGACATCCTCAAGCTCGACGGCACCCACGACAAGGAAAAGGTCATCACCGGTCGCGGCAGCTTGCCGTTGCATACTGATGGCATCCTGCTCGGCACCCAGGTCGACCTGATAATCCTGTATGCCGAGGACGTCAAGGACATCGACGAGGACGGCGCGACGGTGGTGTGCGACCAGCTCGCCGCCTTGAAGGACATGCCCGAATCGCTGCACCAGCCACTGCTGGACGGCCGGCTCGAGTACCTGGCCTTCGAGCGCGGCTACTTTACAAACGTGCCCGAAGGCTGGTACCCGATTTCCACCTTCCGCGACTACGGTCGCGTGCGCTCGCTCAATCTTGCCCTGCCCTTCGACGGCCAGGCCAAGGCCAGTTGGGACGTACGCGTGCCAGGGCTGAGCGAGGCGGCGTCAGCCGCCTGGTTCGCGGCGCTGGAACAGCACCTGATGGCCGATCGGTACCTGTACTGCCATCGCTGGCGCAAGGGCGACCTGTTGATCATCGATAACCAACGCACCCTGCACGGCCGTCGCGGGCTCCTGCCCAATACCTGCCGCAAGCTGCTGCGCGGCCAGGTGACGTTCGAGGCCGTCGCATCGGCGCCAGGCGCTGCGCTGGGGAGTGCCTGAGGGTGTGCACAATCATTGCTGCAGTCGGGCTTTCGCCGCAGTGGCCGGTGCTGCTGGCGACGGTGCGCGACGAGTCGGTAGAGCGCCCATGGCACGCCCCCGCCGCGCACTGGCCTGAGCATTATCCACAGGTGATCGGCGGCCTGGACCTGTTGTCCGGCGGTACCTGGCTGGCGCTGGACACTCACCGGCACCGCGCCAGTTTCCTGGTCAATCGCCCTGAGCATGCAGGCAGTAATACCCGCAGCCGTGGCGAACTGCCGTTGATCGCACTACAGATGCCCGAGCGACGCTGGGACGCCGAGAGCCTGCGTCGATACAACGGTTTCATCCTGGGGCAGGCCGATGCCAGTGGCTTGACGCTTCATCAGTGGGATACCCGGTCGCTGCGTTCGGTGCGCCTGGAGAAGGGCATCCATGGCCTGTGCTATCGCGGCATCGGCGAGGATCACCCGCGCCTGGCACGGCACCTGCCCCGGTTCGCCGCAAGCCCCCTGCCCCAGCCAACCACGACGGCCTCCCCTGCACACGCCTGGGGCCGGTGGCTGCAGCTTTTGGCTGGCGATGGCAAATACAGCAGCGCAGCAGATGCGCTGCTGTGGCGACGTGACGTCGAAGGTGGTCTCTGGACCTCCCAATCAGCCGCCTGCCTTGCGCTGGGCGTACGGCAGGCGCGGCTGGATTTCAGTGCCTCTCCACTGGAACCGGCCAGCTGGCGCAACGTGACGTGCTCCTAATCCTGTTAGAACGAGAATGATGCCTTGAATATTCAACCCCTTGAGCCAGATAACTACCCCCAGTTGCTGGCCTTCATCCGCCAGTCGGACGATGCCGATGCCCAGCTGTTCCTCGTCGGCGCATTGAACAGTCGCGCCGAGGGCCTGCAGGTGTTCGTGCACCAGGATGCAGAGCGGCTGCTCGGCGCCGTCGCACTGCTACCGAGCCTGCCGCCGTTTGCCGTACCGGTGATCCTCATCGTCGGCGAACCGGGCGCGTTGCTGGCGCACATTGCAGAAGGCCATGCCAGCCCCCAGATGGCCATCGGCCCCAAGGCCGCTCTGGAACGGCTGCTCGAACACTGGCCAGTTACCTGGCTGCCACTGATCGGCCGTCGCGACGAGGTACTGCTCAAGCAGTTCGATGCGTTCCCGGTCGGTTCAGCTCCGGCGCTCACCACGCGCCTGGCCGGCCCCGAGGACGAGGCCACTCTGGTCGACTACCGGATCCAGATGGAAAAGGACTCCGGCGTAACGCTGGTCTCCAGCCGCGAGCAGGCCACGCAAACTGTTCGCCAACTCACCCGGACCCAGGCACTGCATGTGGTCGAGGTCGATGGGCAGGTCGGCGGCTGCACCGCCCTGACCAGCCGGGACGAGCAGCACGAGCAACTGGGTTTCATTTTCGTCGAGGCCCGGCACCGGTTGCGGGGGGTCTCGGACAAGCTGCTGGGCGAGGTGTGCGCCGGCATCCACCGTCGCCAGCGCAGACCCCTGACATTTACCTGCGTCGGCGGCCCGTTGCGCCATCGCCTGGGCGAGATCGGTTTTCGCGTGGTGGGCGAACACCTGAAGCTGTATTTCGGCTGACCATCAAGGAGACCGACGAATGTTCCAGCGACAATTCCTCAGCGTGGTTGCGCGTCATCGAGACCACCCGGCGGTCATCGACAGCCATGGCAACGCCCGCACCTACGGCGAGTTGCTCCAGGACATCGACCAGTTGCGCGCCCGCCTGCACGGCACCGGCCTGCGTGAGGGAGACGTTGTGGCGACCCAACTGGGCGACAGCACTGGCTATGTGGCGCTCTTGTTCGCCATGGCCAGCCTGGGACTGGTGCACTGCCCTGTAAGCCTGGCAAGCAATGTCGAGCATCGGGCGATGCGCCTGTCCCAAGTCGACGCCGCCGTGCTGGTCACCGAATCGGGCATCGTACCGGCAGATACTGACGTGCCAGGCTTCGCCCTGTGCAACCCGTCCCACGTCACGCTGGAGGCCCCCGTCCACGAAGAGCAAGCCGGGCTGATGCGCATGCAGGAAACCTCCGGCAGCACAGGCACACCAAAGCTCGCCTTATGGCGCCAGGACCGTCTCTTTCGGGAAATCCTGCACTGGGTCGAGTGTGCCGGGCTCGACGCCAGCGCGCGCTACCTGAACATCCATACCCTCGATGGCGGTCATGCCGTGGACTTGCACGTGTTCCCGGCCTTGCTGACCGGCGCCACGCTTTACCTCGGCGAAGCCACCCGGATCGAGGACAACTTGCGAACGCTCCACGAACAGCGCATCAGCGTGATGAGCGCTTTACCGGCCCAGTACCTGGAACTGGCGCAGGCCGCGCAACGGTGCGCAATCCGTCTGCCGGCGCTGGCCCTCCCGTTCTGTGGAGGCGCCTACCTGGACGACCTGGTGGTACTGGAAGCCGAACGCTGCCTGGGCGTGCATATCAAGCGAGTCTACGGTTCCACGGAATTCGGAATGATCCTGGCCAATTTCGCCCCCGGTCTGCAGATAGGCTGTGGCATGCGCGTGGTAGGAGATGTGGAGGTGAAGCTGGCGATCCTCGACCCCGCACAGCCGGAGATCGGCGAAGTCATCGCGCGCTCCAATCATCGGGGCTCTGGCTATTTTCCACTGCCGGCCAACCCGGTAGAGGATGCCACCTATGCAACGGGGGATATCGCCAGGCAGCTGGCCGATGGCAGCCTGATGCCCCTGGGGCGGGCGAACGATGCATTACTCACCGTGCATGGCACGCAGTTCGCGCCGGTCCTCGAAGGGCGTATTGCACAGGCAATGACGTTCGAACGGGTGGTCATACTGGTCGATGAGTTGGATCGCCGTCGCGCCCATGTGGTGGTGCAGACGGGTATTGCCATGGCCCGGGATTGGCAGTCGGAGCTTGCCGGTTTGCTGGAGAACATGGGAATTGTCGGTCGCATTGCGGTGCTTGAACGGATACCGTTGACGCCGACTGGCAAGCCGGACCGCATGCGCCTGCGCAAGCAGCTCGGCGAGCAGCATGAGGACAAGGAATCAATCACTCTTCTGAAGGACCTGACATGAGCAAAACGCACATCCAGCCGAAAGGCTTCCGCAGCATTATCGCCAACCTGGGCATCAAGGACAGCCGCGACGATTTCATGGCCGTCATCTCCGAAGTGCCGGCCAGCGTCAGCGCCGTATTCACCCAATCACGCTTCGCCGGCCCGAGCGTGACCTTGTCCCGCGAGGTCGCCAAACGTGATACCGCACGGGGCCTGATGGTCATCGCGCGAAACGCCAATGTCGCCACCGGCCCAGAGGGCCTGGCCAATGCCCAGGAAGTGCGCATGGGGTTGGCCCGGGCGGTGGAAGTCGACCCGCAGGACCTCATGATCGCCTCTACTGGCGTGATCGGTCGCCAGTATCCGATGGAAAAAATCCGCGCGTTCCTGGGCGACGTACCGGCCCTGCAACCCGCCGACTTCCAGCGCTGCGCGGCGGCGATCATGACCACCGACACCCACGCCAAGCACGGTGCCCGTAAGGTCGGCAACGCCAGTCTGGTGGGCATCGCCAAGGGCGTGGGGATGATTGAACCGAACATGGCGACCCTGCTGACCTTCTTCTTCACCGACGCCAGGATTGCGCCCGACGTATTGGATGCACTGTTTCGCAGGGTGATCGACAAGACCTTCAATGCCCTGAGCATCGATACCGACACCTCCACCAGCGACTCAGCGGCGATCCTGGCCAACGGACTGGCTGGCGACGTGGACCTGGTTGCTTTCGAGCAGGCACTTTACGACATCGCCCTGGGGCTGGTGCGGATGATCGCCTCGGATGGTGAAGGTGCGAGCAAGGCGCTAGAGGTACAGGTCACGGGGGCACGTGATGATGCGCAAGCCAAGCGTGTAGCCAAGGCCATCGTCAACTCGCCATTGGTCAAGACGGCCGTACATGGCGCGGACCCGAACTGGGGACGCGTTGCCATGGCGATCGGCAAGTGCGAGGCGGAGCAGGACATCGACCCGAGCAACGTACACATTTTCTTTGGCGAGACCGAGGCCTATCCGCGCCAACTGGACGAGGCCGGGTTGATGGAGGTCCAAAGCTACCTGCGCGGAAAGGAAGTGCTGATCTCGGTGAACCTGAACATCCACCGGGGGCAGTTCACCGTCTATGGTTGTGACCTTTCTGAAGGCTATATCCGGATCAACGCCGACTACACGACCTGAGGCTTATTGTGGCGGAGCTGCTGAGAATGCCGTTTTCAGGTCCGCCAGGCTGCACAGCAATGAACTCTTCTGGCCGTTTTCAGCCCTTCGCGACAGGCAGAAATCGGCCAGAAAGCGGTCATAGTGAGCCTTAAAGTGTTGTTCATTTCGAGCCCTTGTTGTGATTGAAGGCGTGAGGCGCGCAGGTCTCATCGTCAGGCAGAACCAAGGCGTGGAAAATTGAGGATCAGATCAATATTGATTTTTTTGTCATTAAATTTTTGAGATCATTGAAAAGCCGTTATGTGACCGAACGGACGAGCTGAGATACAGGCGTAACTGACCGCATTAAGGCGAAGAAGGCTCATGGCGTGAAGTTGTGCGTGTGCCAGTTTCCGACCGACGACGCTTGGCTTCAGAGTTGATCAGCGTTGTCATGGGAACAATGGCCCAGGACTGAAGTGCGTAACTGCGAGGGGTCCGAGCCCAGGTCGAAGACGACCGAATCCCGTGCGAATCTTCAGCGCACCACCATGTTTTTAGTCTTCAGGAATCAACCGTGGCGCGTCCGCAGCCCCATCCGACCCCCGTCCTTCTTGACTTTGGCGAGTTCGAACTCGACGAGGCCAACGCTTGTTTGTTGCGTAATCGGGAAGCGGTGGCGTTGGCGCCAACCCCTTTTCTGTTGTTATGTGTGCTCGCACGCCAGCCGGGGTCGTTGGTATCCAAAGACGCCTTGCTGGACGCCGTGTGGGGGCATCGGTTTGTCAGCGATTCGGTGCTCAAGACGGCCATCAGCGACCTGCGCAAGGTGTTGGGCGATGCCCCCAAGCACCCTCGTTTTATCGAGACGGTGTCGCGGCGCGGCTATCGCTTCATCGCCGTGTCCTCCTCTACCTCTTCGATACCACCTGCATCCCCGGCGGTTAAGGCGACCGGTACACGTCCGTCGCCTTCATTCATCGGTCGCATCGACGAGGTCACCAGGCTGCAACGGGCATGGGAGCGGGCCGGTGACGGTCAGCGGGCCGTGGTTTGGCTTGCTGGAGAACCGGGGATCGGCAAGACCACGTTGATCGAACATTTCCTCGCAGGCCTTGGCGGCATTGCTTGCGCACGCGGCCATTGCGTGGAGCACTACGGCACCGGCGAACCGTACCTGCCGGTGTTGGAGGCGCTGGCCGATTTGTGCCGCAGCGACCCGAGCCTGCCGGCATTGTTGCGTGACGTGGCGCCGACTTGGCTGCTGCAACTGCCGTGGCTGAGTACTGCACAAGAGCGAGAAGCGTTGCGCCGCGAGTTGGCGGGCGTCGGTCCGGACCGCATGCTGCGGGAAATGGGTGAATTGCTGGACCGCTACACAGAGCAGCGCCCGCTGTTGCTGGTGACCGAAGACCTGCACTGGAGTGATCGGGCGACGGTCCAGCTAATCGACTACATCGCGAGACGACGTGGCCGAGCGCGCCTGATGTGGCTGTCCAGCTTCCGCCTTGCCGAAGTGGTGGCGCTCGACCATCCGCTCAGCTCATTGCGCCACGAACTGCGTCTGCAACGTTTGTGCGAGGAAGTTGTGCTCGACCCGTTTTCGGAAACTGAAATCGCCGACTATGTGGCGCTGCGTTCAGCCTCACTGGCACGTGATGAAGCCTTCGTGCGCGCTCTGCACGAACGGACCGACGGTGTGCCGTTGTTCGTTTCCTCAATCATCAGTGAGGTGATGGATGCAAAGGAAGACGAAACCACCATCGAAGCTCGACTGGCGGATCTGGCGGTTCCCGACAACCTGGCCGCCATCATTGATCACTACATCGCCAAGCTTGGTCCGGAGCAACGTACACTCCTTTCGGCGGCTGCGGTATGCGGGTCCGACTTCCGGGTCGAGACGGTTTCGCTAGTCCTCGAGCGCGATCTCTCTTCGGTGATCGGCGCCTGTGAGGAACTGATGCGTGAGCAGGTATGGCTCACACAATCGCGGGCTCCCGATGTTGACGAGGCGGTAGAGCCTCCCTATTCGTTCCGACACGCCCTTTTTCGCCAGGTGCTGTATGACCGCACGCCGCGTTCGTTGCGCATCGATCTCCATGGCCAGGTTGGCACTGCCCTCGAACGCGAGCGCTCGGCCGGTATGTCGGTTGCTGCCTCGGAACTGGCGATGCACTTCGACCGTGCCCGGCTGCCGATGATCGCGCTACGCTACTACGCCGAGGCCGCAGAAGCCGCGCTGCTGCACTTCAGCCCGGACTTGTGCATCAGCCTCACTGAGCGCGCCCTAATCCTGCTTATGCGGGCACCCGAAGGGACGGAGCGCGATACGCTCGAAATTACCTTGGCCACGTTGCAGGGGGTTTCAGCTTTCCACATGTTCGGTGTCGGTAGCGAAGCCAAGGGCGCTTTCGAACGGGCGTACACGCTGCTCGCGGATGTACCCGAGCACCCCATGCGCGGTCGCCTTCTGCACGGATTCGGCTATCTACTCGGTCTGCGCGGCGACTATTCGCAGGCTTTGGAAGTGGCAGAGCGTGCTGAAGCTCTCTCCCTTAATGCAAACGATCAAGAGCTCATGCTGGCGGCGTGCATCGTTCAGGGCGAGGTGCATCACCTCCAGGGTCGCACGAAGACGACACGCAGCTGGTTAGAGCGCGCCCTCGCGATCGCCGAGCCGCTGGGCATCGGGACAAACGAGATCTTTGCGGCAGATCCCCAGGTCATGCTGCACGGTATGCTGGCCATCGAGCTGGTGCGGTCTGGCCTGATTGAGCAAGGGCGCACCCATATGCAGCAAGCACGAACCCGCGCGCATACGCTTCGACAACCTATGACATGGCTGGTCGCTACCTGGCAGGAGGTGTTGATCGAGGTACGACTGGGCAACCCTGTGCGGGTGGCAGCGCTGGCTGACGACATGCAGAAGCTCGTCGATGAATATTCGCTCGCACTCGGTCGTACGGCTTGTCGCTGGTGGCGCGGGTGGGCCGACGCGCGCAACGGTGCCCCCCACGCCGGCTACCGGCACATCCGTGAGGCCTACGCGGAACACACCGGACTCGGTATGCGCTCCGGTGCCAGCGAGGTACTCGGCTACGCCACCGAGGCGCTGCTACTGACAGGCGATTTCGACGCAGCGCACGTTGAATTGCAGGAAGCCCTCCGGGTGGGAGAGGAACTGGGCGAACGCGTATACCTGCCGCAACTGTTGCTGCTGGAAGCCGCGATTGCGCGAGCTCAGGATCGGTCGGATGCCAGTAACGCGGCGGTACGGGCTGCGATTGAGGAGGCACGCGCCCAGGAAGCATCGTGGCTGGAGCTACTTGCGCTGGTGGAGTTGTGTGAGCACAACGAGGCTACGGCCGAGGACCATCAGGCATTGTCGACTCTGACTCACCAATTGCCCGAAACTGACGGAACTGAACTGATGAAACGTGCGCACTCACTGCTTCTGACTGCTAAGTCGACTTGAAGCGACAGCGTACCCTTCATTGCCTGGTGAGTTGATATAGCACCTACTCAGCGTGGCTAATACCGCGTGGCTGTCAGCGTTCCGCTGGTCACCGTCTCTGTTTTTCGGGTGCT
Source organism: Pseudomonas sp. GW821-FHT01C01 (assembly GCF_059422645.1). Lineage (NCBI taxonomy): Bacteria > Pseudomonadati > Pseudomonadota > Gammaproteobacteria > Pseudomonadales > Pseudomonadaceae > Pseudomonas > Pseudomonas sp. GW821-FHT01C01. Next base: position 38,851 of record NZ_JBWKXF010000039.1, read on the forward strand.
GTCCCGACCAAACTCTGACCTTTCGCTTACGACTCGACCCAGGGGGCAGCCTACGCTGTCGTCGAACTTTCTTGATCCCCTGGTCCATGATGAGCCTGAACCCTGAATCCAAGTATCCGAACCGCCGCGCATACGTAGTCAAGTTGCGCAGTGATGCCGCGCCGGGAACCCTGGTGGGCCGCCTCGAAAACCTGGTCACCGGTCGTCAACGCGAGTTCTCGTCTGCCGAGGAGTTGCTGGAGTCAATTGACTCGGATCTAGCGTCGGCCGTCGGTGAACACGCGCTAGACACTGACCGCGAGTGACCCCTTCCAACATAAACATAAATGAGCGCATGGCGACCGAACGGCGACGGTTCGCTGACGACTTCGCGCGCCCCCGAACCTACGCTGATGCAACCTCGAATTTACACGAGCTCACTCTGATGTCGCGATTTTCCACTTCCCATCCGCTGTCCCATCACACCGGTCGGACAACCTTACAGCGCATCGAGCGCACGACTGGCTTCGTTATTGCGGCAGTCCTTGCCACTTCGATCTCCCTCGCCCTTTCCGGTTGCTCCACACCGGTCGTCAAGCCATCGGTTGACCTGCCTGGCAACTTCGCTGCAAGTACGGCCTCCGAGATGGAACCCGAGGCGGCGTGGTGGGAGGTTTACCACGACCCGCTGCTAACGGATCTGGTGCGGCGAGCCGCGCGTGAGAACCGCGACGTCAAGATTGCCGCCGAGCGCTTGCGTGCCGCACGTGCCGGAGAAACGGTCAGCCAGTCCTGGCTGCTCCCGAGCGTCGGAGCATCCGTCTCCGGCAGTGACCGCAGCAGCGGTTACAACTCAGCAATAAAACAGGGGTATCCGGATACCAAAACCACCAGTGTGGGTCTGGACGTCTCTTGGGAACTCGACCTGAGCGGCCGACTGCGAGCCGGTGCAGCAGCGGCTGACGCCGATGCGCTAGCCGCGGAACACAACATGCGGGGAGTGCGCCTGCTGGTGATGAGCGACGTCGTCAGCAACTATTTCACACTGGTCGGTGCACAGCGCCAAGTCGCAACGCTGCGCGCTATCTCGGCGATGCAGGATGAAACGCTGCGTCTGGTGACCGCACGTCAACAGGTGGGGCTGGCATCCGCCTTCGACGTCGAGCGCGCGCAGACCGATGCCTTATCGGCTCGGGCGCAGATTCCTCCGCTGGAAACCCAAGTGGCGGTGGCACGTCACCGTATCGCGGTGCTGATCGCCGACCAATCTTTCAACACCAGGAACATCCAGCCTTCGAGTGGTGATTTGGCCGACGTGCCCCAGGCCAAACCCGGCCAGCCCGCCGAGTTGCTGCAACGCCGACCTGACGTACTGGCGCTGATGGCACAGCTCGACGCCGCCAATGCTCGTCGCCAGCAAGCGAAAGCTGAGTGGTTCCCGCAACTCTTTCTCGGCGCGTCCTTCGGCCGCCAGGGCCTGACCCTGAACGGTGCCGATCTCGGCGCTGCGCGCTTCACCAACGTCGCAGGTCTACTGGCGATGCCGCTCTTCAACGCCGGGCGCACGCAAGCGATCAACGAAGCGGCCGAAAGTGCTCAACAAGAGGCGCTGCTGCGCGCCGAGGACGGCATCGTACGGGCGCTCGAGGATGTGGAAAACGCCCTTGTCACGCTTGCGCAGGAACGCCGCCGCTCGGGGTCGCTGCAATTGGCCGCCGCTTCCGCAGAGTCGGCTCAAAGTCGCGCCCAGTCGCTCTACAACCGCGGGCAGATTGACCTGTTGCCTTTGCTGGATTCGCAGCGGGCGCACTTGGCGGCACGCCTGAATTCCAACGAAAGCAACACCCGCCTGCTGCTCGATAGCGTGCAGCTCTACAAGGCACTGGGCGGGGGCTGGCAGGTGTTCGAACAACCCTCCAACCCAACCGCATCCGCCAAAGCCGACCGGCCACCACTTTCCTAAGAATCTGTCGTTTTCCAAAGAGGAACCGTCTTGAAGAATTCCCTTACTGCGGCCGGCGCCTTGGCTGTTGCCGTCATGCTGTCCGCGTGTAGCCCCGACCAGCCCACCGTGCAGGCTCCACGACCGGTGCGTACCGCTGCAATCAGCTACGACAATGCCCGCGACATCAGTCGCTATGTGGGCACCGTACAGTCGCGCCATGAAGTCGAGCAGGCCTTCCGCGTGGGCGGCAAGGTAGCCCAGCGCAAGGTCGATGTAGGCCAGTTTGTGCGTGAAGGCGACATCCTGGCTGTGCTGGATGACAGTGACTACCGCCTCGCTGAGGAAGCATCGCGACAACAGTGGTCGGTTGCCGTTGAGCAGACGCGCCAAGCCGACTCGGACCGCCAGCGCCTGACCGCGCTGAAGGCTGACGGCTCGGTCAGTGCGGCCGATGCCGAGCGCGCGCATACCAATGCCCAAACCGCGCATGCGACCGCCGAGGCCGAGGCGCGAAAGCTCGAACTCGCACGCAACCGGCTCAAGTACACGGTGCTGCGCGCCTCGCGTAGCGGCGTCGTCACGGCTGTCCGCTTTGAGGCCGGACAGGTCGTACCGGAGGGGCAACCGGTTGTCTCGATCGCGAATCCGGACGAATCCGAGATCGTCATCGACGTGCCCGAGGATCAACTGGCCATCTTCAAGGACGCGCGTTTCAAGGCCTCGCTGGCCAGTACGCCGAACGAGATCTTCGATGTCACGCTGCGCGAGCTGTCGCCACAGGCTGCAGCGCAGACGCGCACCTATCGTGCGCGGCTCAAGCCGTTGCAGGCGCTGCCGCTGGGCGCCACCGCCACGGTGATGGCCGAGCGAGTCATGACAAGTGTCCCTGTGGCGGCAGTGCCAGCCACGGCATTGACGCAGAGCGGCGGTCAGCCGGCGCTGTGGATGGTCACGCCCAGGGGCAAGGATCCGGTAGGAATCGTCGATCTGGTGCGTGTGGCAGTTTTGGGTTACCGCAACGACGAGGTGCTCGTCTCCGGGCCGCAGGCTGGCGCATTGATCGTCACCGCCGGTGTCCAGAAGATGACGTCCGGACTGAAGGTCGCGCTCCCCGATGCGGCGATCGCTGACACGAATACTACACAGCAGGCCACCCGATGAACAATTTCAACCTCACCGACTGGGCGCTGCGCCATCGCGCCATCGTTCTGTTCATGCTCCTCATTGTTGCGGCGGCCGGCGCCTTCAGCTTCACCCGGCTCGGCCAGCTCGAGGATCCGAACTTTTCCGTGCCTTCCATGACCGCCATGGTCATCTGGCCGGGCGCCACTGCCCAGCAGTTGCAGGACCAGGTCCTAAACCGCATGGAGAAGAAATTCGAGCAGATCGACAACTTCGAGAAGGTTGTCACCTACGCGCGGCAAGGCTACGCAGGCATGACGCTCACCGTGCGCGGCGGCACTTCCAAGGCTGACCAGCGAGAAGCCTGGTACCAGGCGCGCAAGAAACTCAACGACCTGAGCCTCGAGATGCCTGACGGCGTGATCGGCCCGATCCTGAACGACGAGTACGGTGACGTTTATGGCCTGATGTACGCCATCAAGGGCGACGGTGTCGGCCACGCCGACCTGTCGGACGCGGCCGAGGACATCAAGCGCCAGATGTTAAAGGTGCCGATGGTCAAGAAGATCGATCTCATCGGCAAGCAGGCCAAGCGTGTCTACGTCGAGTTCTCGCACGAGCGCCTGGCAGCGCTGGGCATTACACCGCTGGCCATCGCCGAAAGCCTCAAGAGCCAGAACGCGATGTTGCCCGCAGGCCAGATCGACACCCGCGGCGACCGCGTCATGGTGCGTGTGAGTGGCCAATTCGCCAGCGAAGAGGCCATCCGCAAAGTACCCATTTCCGCGGGCGGCCGGCTGATCAAGCTCGGCGACATCGCGACCGTTACACGTGGCTTCGAGGATCCGCCGACCTACACGGTACGCCACAACGGCCAGCCAGTACTGATGCTCGGCATCACAATGACCAGCGATGGCAACATCGTGGACCTTGACAAGGCGATGGACACGGCAGTCGCCAAGATCCAGTCGGAACTTCCGCACGGCGTGGAGCTGGAGCTGGTGGCTGACCAACCAACCACGGTGAAGGATGCAATCCTGGACTTCGGGCGTGCGCTGGCCGAGGCGCTGATCATCGTGATCGCGGTGAGCCTCGCCAGCCTGGGCTGGCGCGCAGGCCTCGTGGTCGCGGCCACAGTGCCGCTGGTGCTGGGTGGCGTGGCGCTGGTGATGTTGGCGATGGGCTGGAACCTCGAGCGCATCTCGCTCGGCTCACTGATTATCGCGTTGGGACTGCTGGTGGATGACGCAATCATCGCCATCGAGATGATGGTGGCGAAGATGGAAACCGGCATGGACCGCGTGAAGGCGGCCGCCTTCTCCTATCAGTCCACCGCCATGCCGCGCCTGACCGGCGCACTCATCACGGTCGTGGGCTTCCTGCCGATCGGCCTCTCGAAGTCCACCACTGGCGAGTACGCAGGTGGCATTTTCTGGATCGTCGGTGCCGCAGTGCTGTTCTCGTGGATCTGTTCCGGCATCTTCACGCCATACCTGGCGGTCAAGATGTTGCCCAACGACTTGGGCAAGCACCAGCACGGTGATCTGCACGATACGAAGTTCTACCGCAACCTGCGCCGCCTGATCGACGCCGCCATTGAGCACCGCTGGGTGGTCATCGGCGCGACGGTTGGCGCACTGGTGCTTGCTCTGGCTTGCATCAAGCTGGTGCCGCAGCAATTCTTCCCCAACAGTTCGCGCCCTGAACTGGTCATAGACCTGCGTGTCAAGGAAGGCTCCTCGTTCGCCGCGACGACCGAGCAGGTCAAGCACATGGAGCAGATCCTGGCGAAGGACGAAGACGTGCGTTTCTATACCGCCTACACCGGCGCCGGTGCGCCGCGCTTCTATCTCTCACTCAACCCCGAGCTGCCGAATCCAGGATTTGCCCAGTTCGTTGTGATGACCAAGGACCTGGATGCACGCGAGCGGGTACGTGCGCGACTGGTGGCCTCGGCTGACCAACAATTCCCACAGGCGTGGGTGCGCGTGACCCGGTTAGAGTTGGGGCCACCTGTCGGTTACCCGGTGCAGTTCCGCGTCGTAGGCCCTGATACCCAGGTGGTGCGCAAGATCGCCCGCGACGTAGAGAAGGTGGTTGCGTCCAACCAAAAGGTGCGCGACCTCCAGCTCGACTGGAACGACCCTGTGCGTACGCTGAAAGTGGAGCTTGATCAGGACAAGGCGAGCGCGCTTGGCCTCACGCCGGCCGACGTGTCGCTGGCGACCCAGACCGTGATGAACGGCGCAACCCTGTCGCAGCTGCGTGAGCGCGAGGACCTGATAGACATCGTGGCCCGTGCCGTACCAGAGGAACGCTTGAACCTCGACACACTGAAAGACATCAATCTATACACACGCCAGGGCACGGTGGTGCCGCTGTCGCAAGTCGCGCAGATGCACGCTGAACTGGAAGAACCGGTACTGTGGCGCCGTAACCGCGACATGGCGATCACTGTGCGTGCCGACGTGAAGGATGGAGAGCAAGGTGTATCGGTGACTCAGGAAATCCAGCCGTTGCTTAAGGACATCGAAGCCAAGCTGCCGACCGGTTACCGCATCGATGTGGGCGGAGCGGTTGAGGAAAGTGACAAGGCCAACAAGGCATTACTCGCGGTGGCCCCGTTGATGTTAATCACTATCCTGCTGTTACTCATGCTGCAACTGCAGAACTTCTCCCGGATGTGGATGGTGATGCTAACTGCACCGCTGGGCCTGATCGGTGTGGTGCCCGCGCTGCTGGTGTTTCAGTCACCGCTGGGCTTCGTCGCGATCCTGGGCATCATCGCACTGGGTGGCATGATCATGCGGAACGCGGTGATCCTGATTGATCAAGTACAAATCGAGATCGCCGAAGGGCGCGACCCGTGGAACGCTGTGCTGGATGCCGCCATCCACCGAGCCCGTCCGGTGATGTTGACTGCGCTGGCCACCGTGCTTGCAATGATCCCGCTAACACGCAGTGTATTCTGGGGACCGATGGCAATTGCGATCATGGGCGGCCTTACCGTGGCGACGCTGCTGACGATTTTCTTCGTCCCGGCGTTGTACGCCGCATGGTTCAAGGTGGGTCGCCAGACGACCGCTGATACCCAACAGGTGAGGGGGAACACCGCGTTTGCTTCTGAGTGATGAGGCCAAAGCGCTGTGCCCCTGACCTCACCCTATTGGATACGATTGTTCAGCGCCGTTTCTGAGAACAACCAAGGTCAGCCGTGAGGTCGTGCGAACGTTACTTTCTTTCGCCCTCGGTTCCCGACTGGGAGCGCGGCGCCTACTAAATTGCCATTATCATTTGTCGTCCATCTTTGTTGACGATTGTGGCCGGCGCTCAGTGCTCTCTTCGGCGTTGGGCGCTTCTGGAAAACTCCCTGGCGTGAACACATGGGTCTGCAAGTCGCTGGCATCGACTTCGGTGACACCATGAACCGAACGGGCCAGACCAATGGCCTGTTCACACTGTTTATGAGTGTTGACGCGGCCGCTTAACCCCACTATTCCCGCATGGGTTTTGACATTGATATGCAGGCTAAGGGTCGGATCGGAAAATGCCAGGGCCGATTTCACCTTGGCGGTAATCCATGCATCGTGAACGGCCATTTCCAGACCATGAGAGTAATGCTGGAAGGAGTGAATTTTCATGGCTGAACCCTCTCTCGCGTAATCAGACGTACTGTCCATCCCATTTGCTGTACTGCCCTCTGCCTGTCAGGTGAACGCTATGGATACCTGATTCGTTTTGGAGCGCTCGCCACGCAAACATTGACAGACATTAATTATAGTACGGCCGTTGCCTGCGGTCAGAGCGTTGTCCCCGTGAACGTCCGCCTTGGTTGCTCTGTGCCAGGCGCAACACCTACAGAGCACTCCAAACAGTCCTCATTGCGATCAGCCCTGATCAACCCGAAGCAGCCCTTGATGTCTGTTTGTTGTCATTGGAGCAATGGTCTGGGAACGTGCAGAAGCACCGGATATTCGAGACTTTCTTCATGCCAGTCGCTCAAGTGGGGCGACAATTGCCGGTATCTGTGGGGGAACGCTGGCACTTGCGAGGGCCGGGCTTCTCGACACGGTTCCTCATACCTCGAACAGCGCTGACTTCTTACAACAGAATGCCTTAGGTTATGAAGGGCGCACGCTTTATCGAAGCAGTCCAGTAGCTGTGGATTGGCTAAATATTTAAGCAGGCGTTGACTACGCCGGTGAGTTCTTCTTCTGACTTGTCATTGCCCGAATCAAAAGTACCGTCATGACGCCGTGCAAGATGACCACTGGCCACAAGAGAACTCCACTCGATTCGCCCAAGATGCCAACGTAAGCGAGATAAAGCGTAGCGGCCGCGTTATAGATCAACATGCCGAGCATTGCTGGTCCGGGCCAGCAGGCGATGGCCAAGGCGATGAGGGCGATGCCGGCCACGCGGACGATGACGCCCGTCAGTTCGATGCCAAGCAGAAGTTGCCCGACCAGCGATGGGACAAGTATCAGCGCCACGCCAGTGGCTGCCTCGATGATCGCGGCGAAAACCAGCAGTCCTTTCATTACATGAACGCTCCGTCCCGGACTGTATTGGTGAAAGACTGCACGGCACTGGGGAATGGGTTAATCCGATTGCGACTAATACTTAGTGCTTATCGTGATTAACCTCGGTGGAAAGTTCCGACCCAGCAGCAATACTCCACTCTGCTTCGAAAACCATTCGAGTATAGCGTGGAGCAATAAGTCATGAACTTAAGCGTCTGCGAAGCGAAAGAATCTCGACTTTCGTTAATCAAGCGCTGCCTTCGCCAGCCCTTAATGCACTTTTTAATCGCCGGTTTCGCACTCTTTGCGCTGTACGGAGGTTTGCACCGTTCAACGGTCAATCAAGATCCTCAGCGCATCGAAATCACCCCTGAAGTTGTTCAGCGGATCGCGATTTCCTGGCTGGCGCGATGGCAACGACCCGCCTCGGAGCAACAGTTACAGGGCCTGATAGATGAATATGTGAAAGAGGAAATCCTCTATCGCGAAGCACTGAAACTTGGCCTGGATAAAGACGACACCATCATTCGCCGCCGACTGGCGCAAAAAATGGATTTCCTTGCCGAGGATGTAGCGTCACTTCGCGAACCGGCACCCGGTGTACTTGAGGCCTGGTACAACCATCATCAGGACCAATATGCCCCGCCGCCACTTGCAACTTTCCGACATTTGTTTTTTGCCCTGGATAAACGCGGTGCGAATGCACAAGCCCAGGCTCAGGCCGTGTTAAGTGGGCTGACTGACAAGAACAGTGGTGAAGGCGATGCCTTCATGTTTAAAAGCGCCTACACGGAACAATCCCGGGATCAAGTGGCGCGGGTCTTTGGTTCAAAGTTCGCCATTTCATTGTTCCAGCAGACACCGGGTAGTTGGGTGGGGCCTGTGGAGTCCGGTTTTGGCTGGCATCTGGTGTGGATTGATGCGCTGGCCAGGCCACCGGCACCGCCCTTCGAAACCGTGGCCCAGCAGGTCAAGTCCGATTGGTTGTCCGAGCAACGCAGCGAATCGAAACGCGCGAATTTCGATGCGCTCAAAGCACGCTATGAAGTCGTGGTGATGATGCCTGCTTCCGCCAGTGGAATTGCCGCCATACAAACGGAGCGGCCGTGATGAGGCGCACAGTCTGGCTGCTGTTGCTGCTCGGGTTTATCGGGCTGACCGCCATGGCCCATGAGTCGCGCCCTGCTTACCTGGAACTCAACGAAACGGCTGCCGGGCGCTATGACGTTGTGTGGCGCACGCCGGTGCTGTCAGGCATGCGATTGCCGATTGCGCTGCGGTTTGCCGAGGGTGTGCGTACTGTCGCTGACCCGGTGGAAAGCGAACTGAACGACTCGCTGATCGAGCGCCGGAACATTGATGCCGGTCCCACCGGCCTGGTCGGGCAGCGCATCGAGTTTATCGGCCTGCAAGCGAGCATCACCGATGTGCTGGTGCGTGTCTCGCGCCTGGACGGCAGCCTGACGACCACCCTCGTCCACCCTGCGCAACCCTGGATAGAAATCGCTGCCACGCCGGGAGCGTTCTCGGTGGCCGGTGCGTTTCTGGTCCATGGCATCCAGCACATTCTGGGGGGCTTCGATCACCTGCTGTTCGTCTTCGGGCTCCTGCTGCTGGTGGGTAATGGCTGGATGCTGGTGAAGACCATCACCGCGTTTACCCTCGCCCACTCCATCACCCTGGCGCTCGCAGCATTGGGTGCGGTGCGGCTTCCCGGCCCGCCGGTGGAAGCGACGATTGCGCTGAGCATTCTGTTGCTGGCGGTGGAAATCGCCCGCAAGAACCGTGGTGATGTCAGCTTCACCATCCAATGGCCGTGGGTGGTGGCGTTCTGTTTTGGCTTGTTGCATGGCTTTGGTTTTGCCGGTGCGCTGGCGGAAATCGGCTTGCCCCAGCGCGACCTGCCGCTGGCGCTGTTCACTTTCAATGTCGGCGTCGAAATCGGCCAGTTGATGTTTGTCGCCGTCGTGCTGTGCCTGCGAGCGCTGTTGCTGCGTTGCCGGCTGCCACGACCCGCGCTCTTGTATGCCCGACCGATTGCTGCTTACGGGTTGGGAACGCTGGCTGCCTTCTGGTTTTTCGAACGAGTCTCGAGTTTCTGGGCCTGAACTTCACCCTGTCACTGCCGTATTCCGGAGACGAGGAATATGAAAACCCTTACACACTTCACCACGCCGTCACTGCTCGGTTGCGCCGTGCTTACTGTCAGCACATTGGCATTGGCGGAGGGCAACCCGGATCGCGAGGTTTACTTTGGCCAGACGCACTCGCACAGCTCCTGGTCGATTGATGCCTATCTGATCGGCAACCATCAGGTCGATCCCGAGCAAGCCTATCAATACTCGCTTGGCATGCCGGTCAAGCATCCGATGGGGTTTGAAGTCCAGCTCAAAGGCCGACCGCTGGATTTCCATGGCGTGACCGATCATTCGGAATACGTGGGCGTGATCGCGCTGGCCAACGATCCGAAGTCAGACTTCAGTAAACTGCCCATCGCGCAAAAACTGATAGCCAAGACTCCGGAGGATTTCAACCGGGTGTTCAAATGGATCGCCGGCAGCTTGAACAATCCCATCAAGGAGCTGATTGATCCGAAGGTTGCCGGCAACATCTGGCAGCAGAACATCGCCATCGCCGACAAGTACTACAAGCCCGGCAAGTTCACCACCTTCGTCGCCTATGAGTGGACCTCTGCACCCAATAATCAAAACATGCACCGCAACGTGTTTTTCCGCGACTCGAAGAAGGTGCCGGACCTGCCCTTCACGGCGCTCGACTCGAGCAAACCCGAGGACTTGTGGGGCTGGATGGACGATCAACGCAAAAAGGGCAACGAGGTGCTGGCGATCTCCCACAACGCCAACCTCAGCAACGGCCTGATGTTTCCGGTGGACGTCGATGACCGTGGCCGCCCCATCGATGCCGCGTGGGCCGAAACGCGGATGCGCAATGAATCCCTCACCGAAATTCACCAGGTAAAAGGCACTTCCGAAACTCACCCCGAGCTATCGCCGACCGACGAATTTGCCAATTACGAAATCATGAATTTCCTGATCGGCATCGACAACAGCACGTCGAAACTCAATGGCAGCTACATCAGGCAAGCCTGGCAAAACGGCATGGCCTTGCAGGAAGCCCGTGGATACAACCCATACAAAATGGGCGTGGTCGGCGCCAGCGACTCACACAACGGGGTGATTCCCTATTCGCAGAGCAACAACTTCGGCTCCCACGGTTTCACCGACAGCACCCCGGCAGCGCGCCTTTCCGGTAAACAGAACTCGGGCATGATGGCCCTGCAAACCAGTACCTCCGGGCTGGCCGGCGTCTGGGCTGAAGAAAACACCCGTGAATCGATCTTCGATGCCATGAAGCGTAAAGAAGTCTATGGCACCAGCGGCGTGCGTATCCCCGTGCGCATGTTTGGCGGCTGGGGCTTCGACAACAATTTGTGGAACGAAAAAGACTGGGTGCATGCCGCCTACGCCAAGGGCGTTCCCATGGGCGGTGACTTGCTGGCAAAACAGGGTAAACAGGCGCCGTCCTTCGCGGTGTGGGCGGTCAAGGATGCCGACGATGGCAACCTTGACCGAATCCAGATCATCAAGGGCTGGACCAAAAACGGCCAGACTTTCGAGAAGATCTACGACGTCGCCTGGTCCGGTGACCGCAAACCGGACCCGGTCACCGGCAAAGTCCCTGCGGTGGGCTCGACAGTCGATGTTTCCAAGGCGACCTACACCAACACCATCGGTGCCACCGAGCTGAAAAAAGTCTGGGTCGATCCGGACTTCGATCCGGCCCAGCACGCGTTCTACTATGCCCGCGTGCTACAGATCCCGACACCGCGCTGGAGCACCTATGACGCGGCCAAGCTGCAAGTACCGCCGCCGGCCGACGTCTCGCCCACCGTCCAGGAGCGCGCGTGGACCTCACCGATCTGGTACACGCCGACAGCCGAGGACAGCAAGTCTGTCGCTGGCGGCAAAACCATCGATCAACTGAAAACCGATGGCGCCAAAGCGCTCACCAACGAGCAGTTGCAAGCCTTCGTGGTGGGCAAAACCATCAAAGTGCGCAATACCGTCACCGGCCAGACATTCGAAATCGTCTATGGCACCGACGGCCAACGCCTGGTCGCCAGCGTCGACGGCAAGCCGCCCGCAGAGGGGGAATACCTGAACATGCTGCATGGCGGTCAGTTCGGCGTGCCGGCCAAATACGAAATCAAGGACGGGCATCTGCTGACAACACTCGGCGGCACGCCCTTCGAGGCCACGGTATTCGAGCAGAACGGCAAGTACGTGGCGGCTCGCAGCAACGAATTCGGTTATGTGAATTATGAGGTTGAGCAGGTCAAGTAGCGCCGGGGCCAGTACCGATGTTCTGCATGCTGCATTCGATCGCTTGCTGCCCTTGGCGACGGTCAGCAATCGGTTGAAGCAGCCACTCAGCAGCTGACACCACTGCCCACAACCTTTTCGAGCAACGTGGCTCAATGAGTTCGCTGATCTGCCTTAACTAAAAATCCGCTCATCGTGCGGCGGGCCGCGGATTCTATGGTATTCAGGCTGTATCGCTCACGGAAGATAGCGCACCAAAACTTTTTCCGAAGGCTCATAATCTTTTTTTGCAAACGGAGTCACCTACATGGAAGTTATCAATCAGTTGCAGCCCGAAGCGTGTACAGGCATGGAAGACATCCGACGCGAAATCGATGCCCTTGACCAGATCGTTATCAAGCTGTTGGGCAAACGTTTTCACTACGTACTGGCGGCCTCGAAGTTCAAGACCTCGGTGACTTCGGTGCGTGCTCCGGAGCGTTTCAAAGCCATGCTCGCGACACGACGCGAGTGGGCCGAGGCTGAAGGCCTGAGCCCGGATGCCATCGAGAGGATGTATAGCGATCTGGTGAACCATTTCATTGCCGAAGAGATGAAACACTGGGCGGCTCATCAATTCGACACCTGACTCTAGTATCGGACTGTCCGCCATGGGTTGTGGGTTTCGGTCAGTCATGACAGGCCATGATCGGCCAGGAGCCGACGTTCAATGGGAACAAAGAGAGGGCGACATTTTGTTCTCATCAGCAAATAGCGCAGTAAACAACAAAAAATTCATTCCTGTAGTGCGCCAGCCCCCCCCATCAGCCTTTAACTGATACCCCGAAACCTGCACAATTGCCGGCTTTTTTCGCGACAGGAAGTCCGACCATGCAACGGATTGTAATTCTGGGCAATGCCGGTAGCGGAAAATCTACCCTCGCCCGCGCCCTCGGCATGCGCCTTGGCCTGCCCGTGGTGCACTTGGACACACTGTTCTGGGAGCCCGACTGGGTCGAACCCGACGCTGAGCAGTTTCGCTCACGGGTCAGCGAAGCAATCGCACCGGCTGCCTGGATTTGTGAAGGCAACTATGCCCGGCGTACATTCGATCTTCGCCTGCCCCGTGCCGACTTGATCATCTGGCTCGATACGCCGCGGATCACCTGTTTCACCCGGGTGATTATGCGTAGCGTAATGAACCGTCCTCGCCCTGATCTTGCAGCAGGCTGTACAGAGAAGATCGACCGGGCGTTCCTGACCTTTCTGCATTTCGTGTGGAATTTCGATCGTGGCTACCGTCCAGGCATCGAGGCGGTGCGCTTGGCCATAGGCCCGCGAATTCCTACGGTGCACTTGCGTGGTACCCGGCAGATTGTCGCATTTCTCGACAGCTTGCCTGCAACGCCTGAAACCTGTCCGGAATAGATGGACAGCGGCACTCGCCACCCAAGGTTATGTTGAGACACCCGCGTTCGTACGCGATGAGGTACAAGCAGAATAGGACATCACCAAGAACGTCCGTTATGGGTCGTTCTCTACTGGTAATGGCCACGAAGCGTGCTGGTCAGATCCGATGCAAATGATTGCTCTGGTCGAATGCAAATGGGTGGGCAAGTCTGTGCAATTACCCACCGGTGGCGCGCAAGGGATTCCCCGCACACTGTGTGCGAGTAAAGTCACCATGGCTCAGTTGCAGACCAGGAAGTTTGATGAGAACCCTGATCCTTGATTGGCTAAAACCCGAAGGTGTAACCCACGATGATCCGGTTTTCATCCGCCGCATCAGCGAAGTTCGAGTGGATGGTTGCGTTACGCCAATGCAGCGATACGTTCTTGAAAGCGTCTGACTGAAGCCCATCGTTTCTACTGGACGTTGGAGCCGGCAGTCGTGCCGAGGCACTTTTTGCCGGCTCCAGCGTTACGACAACATCTCCTAGTTCAGGTCGAAACGATCCAGGTTCATCACCTTCGTCCAGGCGGCGACGAAGTCCTTGACGAACTTCTGCTGCGCATCGGCGCTGGCATAGAATTCGGCCAGAGCGCGCAACTGCGCGTTGGAACCAAAGACCAGATCAACCCGCGTACCCGTCCACTTCACTGCACCGGTTTTGCGATCACGCCCTTCAAACTCCTGCCGGGCATCCGACACTGGCTTCCACTCCACGCCCATATCCAGCAGGTTGGTGAAGAAGTCATTGGTCAACGCTTCCGGCCGCTGGGTGAACACGCCATGTCTGGATTGCCCGACGTTGGCGTTCAATACCCGTAGGCCACCCAGTAATACCGTCATTTCCGGCGCGCTGAGCGTCAGCAGTTGTGCCTTGTCGATCAGCAAGGATTCGGCCGGCACGCGGTACTGGCTTTTCAGGAAGTTACGGAAACCGTCGGCAATCGGTTCAAGAAAACCGAAGGACTCGACATCGGTCTGTTCCTGACTGGCGTCCATGCGTCCCGGGCTGAATGGCACCGTCACACTGTGGCCGGCATTTTTCGCAGCCTGTTCGACACCCGCACCACCGGCGAGCACGATCAGGTCGGCCAGGGAGATTTTCTTGCCACCGGTTTGCGCACTATTGAACGCTTTCTGGATGCCTTCGAGTTTGGCCAGCACATTGGCCAGTTGCTCCGGCTGGTTGGCCTGCCAGGACTTCTGCGGCTCCAGGCGCAGACGCCCGCCGTTGGCGCCGCCGCGTTTGTCGGAGCCACGGAAGGAGGAAGCCGCCGCCCACGCCGTCGATACCAGCTGCGAGACCGACAGACCGGAAGCCAGCACCTTGCTTTTCAGGTCCGCCACATCGCTGTCGCTGACCAGCGGATGATCGACGGCAGGAATCGGGTCTTGCCACAGCAGCACTTCGTTCGGCATTTCCGGACCGAGGTAGCGCGAGAGCGGCCCCATATCGCGGTGAATCAGCTTGTACCAGGCACGGGCGAAGGCGTCGGCCAACTGGTCTGGATTGGCCAGGAAACGCCGCGAAATTGGCTCATAGATCGGGTCGAAGCGAAGCGACAGGTCCGTGGTCAGCATGGTCGGATCACGCCGTTTGGACGGATCAAAGGCATCCGGAATGGTGCCGGCGCCAGCGCCGTTTTTCGGCTTCCACTGGTTTGCTCCCGCCGGGCTCTTGGTCAGTTCCCATTCGTAACCGAACAGGTTCTCCAGGTAGTTGTTGCTCCACCGGGTTGGCGTGGTCGTCCAGGTCACTTCCAGGCCGCTGGAAATGGCGTCGCCACCTTTACCGGTACCGAACGTGCTCTTCCAGCCCAGGCCCTGCAGTTCGAGGCCGGCGGCTTCGGGCTCAGGTCCGACATGGTCGACAGGACCGGCACCGTGGGTTTTGCCGAAGGCGTGACCGCCCGCGATCAGCGCGACGGTTTCCTCGTCGTTCATGGCCATACGCGCAAAGGTTTCACGGATGTCCTTCCCGGCGGCGACCGGATCAGAGTTGCCTTCAGGGCCTTCGGGGTTTACGTAAATCAGGCCCATCTGCACGGCTGCGAGGGGAGTTTCCAGATTGCGCTCTGCAGGAGCTTGCCCGGCATCTTTGCCATAACGCACGTCGCCACCCAGCCACTTGCTTTCAGAACCCCAGTAAACGTCTTCGTCCGGTTCCCAGACATCCGGGCGGCCACCGGAAAAACCAAAGGTCTTGAAGCCCATGGACTCCAGTGCAACGTTGCCGGTGAGGACGATCAGGTCGGCCCAGGAGATTTTGTTGCCGTACTTTTGCTTGATCGGCCAGAGCAGCCGACGGGCCTTGTCGAGGCTGACGTTGTCCGGCCAGCTGTTGAGTGGTGCAAAGCGTTGCTGGCCGGTGCCGGCGCCGCCCCGGCCGTCACCGGTGCGATAGGTGCCGGCGGCGTGCCAGGACATGCGGATAAAAAAAGGCCCATAGTGGCCGAAGTCCGCCGGCCACCAATCCTGGGAATCGGTCATCAGCGCAGTCAGGTCTTTTTTCAGCGCCTGGAAGTCCAGGCTCTTGAAGGCTTCGGCATAGTTGAAGTCGCCCCCCAACGGGTCAGACTTGGGCGAGTGTTGACTCAAGATCTTCAGGTTCAGTTGGTTCGGCCACCAGTCGCGGTTCGTCGTGCCACCGCCAGCGGCGTGATTGAACGGGCATTTCGATTCAGTTGACATGGCATCTCCTCTTGATTTTGTTTTCAGCTAACCATCCTTCAGCGTGGATCCGGATCACCGATTGATGAAATAGCTTTTCGGTATGGGATCCATAGCCTTAAGGCTATGACAGCCCCGTGATCAGTCGCTCCAGAACATCCATTAAAGTACCGGTCCGGGAAACTGTCGCTTCAACGAGGGGAGATAGCTGACAAACAGCTCAAATCAGTCAGGAGGTTGGCAATGATTCCATGACCAGGGACAAAAGTGGCGGCGACGATTCGGATCACCACCCGGCCTGAAATACTCAGGGCGTTCCTGCATTCAACAAAAAACCGGCCATTGAGCCTAATGATGTTCACTTAAGGACGAACACTGTATCTGTGGCGAGGGAGCTTGCTCCCGCTGGGGCGCGAAGCGGCCCTAAAAAATGGGACTGCTGCGCAGTCCAACGGGAGCAAGCTCCCTCGCCACAGGTTACTTATTGTTCGCTCAATCTCTTAAGTGAGCAGCATTAGCCATTCAGCCGGTTTTTTATGTCACTCAACAGCACTTCGGTCCGGCTTTACTGCCGTAACGGGCCTCCTGGCGCTCGCGGAAGAACGCCTCGTAGTCCATCACCGGTTTGTCCGGGTGCTTGTTCTGCATATGCTCGACGTAGTTGTCGTAGTCGGGCATGCCGACCATCAGGCGCGCGGCCTGACCGAGGTATTTACCCAGGCGACTCAGGTCATTGAACATGCTGCCCTCCTCGACTACGCGTTTGGCACGGCCTGGAATGGTGCTTCTTTATCCGTACGCTCCTTGCTGCCCCAGGCAGAGATACCAACCTTGAGCGCGAAGAACAGGATGCTGAACACCACAAACAGGAACAGCGCGGTCAGCGTTGCGTTGGTGTAGGCGTTGAAGATCACGTGCTGCATCTGGTCGATGCTCTTGGCCGGGGCCAGCACCTGACCGTTGGCCAGCGCGTCGCTGTACTTCTTGGCCAGGGCCAGGAAGCCGATTGCCGGGTTGGCATCGAACAGCTTGATGAAGCCCGCCGTGGTGGTGCAGATCAGCAGCCATACCGCCGGCAGCAAGGTCACCCAGATGTAGCGTTGGCGTTTCATCTTGATCAGCACCACGGTGCCGAGCATCAGCGCGATACCGGCCAGCATCTGGTTGGAGATACCGAACAGCGGCCACAAGGTGTTGATGCCACCCAATGGATCGATCACGCCTTGGTACAGCAGATAACCCCACATGGCCACGCAACCGGCGGTGGCGATCAGGTTGGCGGTCCAGGATTCGGTACGGCGCAAGGCCGGCACGAACGAACCGAGCAAGTCCTGCAGCATGAAACGCCCGGCACGGGTACCGGCGTCGACCGCGGTCAGGATGAACAGAGCTTCGAACAGGATCGCGAAGTGGTACCAGAACGCCATGGTGTTCTCGCCCGGCAACACGTGGTGCAGGATCTGCGCGATACCGACCGCCAGGGTCGGCGCACCGCCGGCACGGGCCAGGATGGTGGTTTCACCGATGTCATGGGCCACGGCTTGCAGGGCTTCCGGGGTAATGGCAAAGCCCCAACTGCTGACGGTTTGCGCGACGGTAACTGCATCGGCGCCAACCACTGCGGCCGGGCTGTTCATGGCGAAATACACGCCCGGATCGATCACCGAGGCAGCGACCATGGCCATGATCGCCACGAACGATTCCATCAGCATGCCGCCGTAACCGATGTAGCGGGCATGCCCTTCACTGGCGAGCAACTTCGGCGTGGTCCCGGAAGCAATCAGCGCGTGGAAACCCGACACGGCGCCACAGGCGATGGTGATGAACAGGAACGGGAACAGGCCCCCCTTCCACACCGGGCCGGTGCCATCGATGAACTGGGTCAACGCCGGCATTTTCAGCTCGGGCATGGTCACCAGAATGCCGATGGCCAGGGCCACGATGGTGCCGATTTTCAGGAAGGTGGAGAGGTAGTCACGCGGCGCCAGGATCAGCCACACCGGCAACACCGCTGCGACAAAACCGTAGCCGATGAGCATCCAGGTGATCTGGATACCGGTAAAAGTAAAGGCCTTGGCCCACACCGGATCCGCAGCAATCTGCCCACCGAGCCAGATCGAGCCGAGCAGCAACAACACGCCGATGACGGAGATTTCACCGATGCGCCCCGGGCGGATGTAGCGCATGTAGATGCCCATGAACATCGCGATCGGGATGGTCGCCATCACCGTGAAAATACCCCACGGGCTCTCGGCCAAGGCTTTGACCACGATCAGCGCCAGCACCGCGAGGATGATGATCATGATCAGGAAGCAACCGAACAGCGCGATGGTGCCGGGGATGCGGCCCATTTCTTCACGGACCATGTCGCCGAGGGAACGACCGTTGCGGCGGGTGGACATGAACAGGACCATGAAGTCCTGAACCGCACCGGCCAGCACCACGCCGGCGATCAGCCACAGCGTGCCGGGCAGATAACCCATCTGCGCCGCCAGCACCGGGCCGACCAGCGGACCTGCACCGGCGATGGCCGCGAAGTGGTGACCGAAGAGCACGTGTTTGTTGGTCGGTACGTAGTCCAGACCATCGTTGTTCAGCACAGCGGGAGTGGCTCGATTGGGATCGAGCTGCATCACTTTATTGGCGATGAACAGGCTGTAATAGCGGTAGGCAACGAGGTAGATAGCGATTGCTGCGACGACGATCCACAGGGCATTGATCGCTTCGCCGCGGCGCAGGGCCACGACACTCAGCGCAATCGCTCCCAGGACAGCCACGGCAAACCAGGCGAGGTGTTTAGCCAGACGGGGCATAGCGTGTCTCCTGCCGACAGCCAGTGGCTGCGGCGGTAATTTTTATAATTGTGTCCGCAGTGCGGAGCTGGCCCAATATCTGCGCATGGCGTCCACAAATAAATCCGCGTTACTACGTACGTGGCGTCTACGTAGTTCTACGTAGACGCCACCGATCTCCCTGTGGGAGCGGGCTTGCTCGCGAAAGCGGTGGATCAGTCAATATTGATGTCAACTGACCCACCGCTTTCGCG
>NZ_JBWKXF010000040.1:0-56312 GCF_059422645.1 Pseudomonas sp. GW821-FHT01C01
CGCGAAGGCGGTGTGTCAGTCACATGCATAGCGTCTGATACACCGCCTTCGCGAGCAAGCCCGCTCCCACATGGACCGAGTCAGGCGCTGACTGCCATGGAATGCCGCCGATGATGCCCCTCAAGCTGGTCCTTGATCACCCGCAGCACCTTGGCCTCCTGCTCATGGATGAAGAAGTGCCCGCCGGCCAGCATGTCCACCGAGAATCTGCCGCGGGTTTCCTGGCTCCAGCCAATCAATTGCTCGGTGGTGGCGCGGTCGGCCTTGCCGCCGAGCACGTGCACCGGGCACTTGAGCAACGGGCGCTGGATCGGTGCGAAACGCCCGCACAACAGGAAGTCCGCACGCAGCACCGGCAGGGTCAGGCTCATCAGTTCTTCGTTAGCCAGGATCTCTTCGCTGGTGCCGTTGAGGGTGCGCAATTGCTCGATCAGTTCGGCGTCGGTTTTCGGCTGGGCAAAACCACGATCGTAATCGGCGCGCAGCGTCGGTGCAGCAGTGCCGGAAGCGAACAGCGCCACCGGCTCGGGGCAACCTAGCGAGCGAAATGCGTGGGCCATCTCACAGGCCAGCAACGCGCCCATGCTGTGCCCGAACAACGCATACGGTGCCTTGAGCGTGGCTTTCAGTTCCTGGGCCAATTGCAGCGCCAGACGGCGCATGTCGGTGTGCAAGGGCTCGCCATAGCGCGCACCCCGCCCCGGCAGTTCCACCGGCTGTAGCTTGAGCCACTCCGGCAGTTTTCGCCGCCAGCGGCTATAGACCATGGCACTCGCGCCCGAATAGGGCAGGCACAGCAATGTCAGCGGGGTCACCGGGCTTACCTCGAAAGTTGTCTGCCAAGAGAACGGATGAGGCACGCAGGGAATTAGTCATGCATCGGAGTCGAACTGCACACTGACCTGTGGCGAGGGAGCTTGCTCCCGCTGGGTTGCGCAGCGACCCAAAACATTCGTCCAGTTACACAGCATTCGCCAGTTTTACGACTGCTTCGCAGCCGAGCGGGAGCAAGCTCCCTCGCCACAGGTTCTGTGTTTCGCCTATTTAAGGTGGCGATAGCTCGGGATTGCGGAACCGAGCACCACCGCCCCCGCCGCAATCGCGAGCCAGAACCCGCTGCGTGCGCCGAAGGCGTCCACCAACCAGCCGGAGCCGGCGGCGCCGATCGCTACGCCGATGCTCAGCCCGGTGACCAGCCAGGTCAGGCCTTCGGTGAGTTTGGCCGGCGGTACGATCTGCTCCACCAGGGCCATGGCGACGATCAGCGTCGGGGCAAAAAACAGGCCGGCGACAAACACCGCCAGCGACAAGCCGAAAATATTCACCGCCAGCAGCAACGGCAAGGTAGTCACCGCCGTTGCTACCCCGCCATACAAATACAGGCGCGGTAGCGGCACTTTCGAGCGCAGTGCGCCGAACGCCAACCCGGCCAGGCACGAGCCGATGGCGTACACCGACAGCACGATGCTCGCCGCCGCCGGTTGGCCCTGCTGCTGGGCGAAGGCGACGCTGACCACGTCCACCACGCCGACGATGGTGCCCATAGCGACCATCAACAGCATCAGCAATTGAATGTCGCGAGAACGGATGATCGAACCCTGGTGATGTTCTTCATGGGGATGTACCGGCGGCTCCGTGCCGCGTTGCAGGACGAACGCGGTGACGCCAATGGCCAGCGCCAACAAGGCCGCCAACGGCCCGGCCTCGGGAAACGCCACCACACACAGGCCAACGGAAAGCGGCGGTCCGACGATAAAGCAAACTTCATCCAGCACTGACTCCAGGGCGTAGGCGGTCTGCAGCTCAGGGCGACCGCGATACACCTCGGTCCAGCGCGCCCGCACCATCGCCGACATGCTCGGCATGCAGCCGGCCAACGCCGCGAAGACAAACAGCGTCCAGTGCGGCGCCTGCAACCGAGTGCACAGCAACAACAGCAACAGTGCCCCGCCGCCGAGCAACGCCGCCACCGGCAGAATCCGCCCCTGACCATATCGATCCACCAGCCGCGATACCTGCGGCGCACAAAACGCCGTGGCCAGGGCGAACGTCGCCGCCACTGCGCCCGCCAATCCATAGCCACCCTGCAACTGCGAGAGCATGGTGATCAGGCCGATGCCGGTCATGGAAATCGGCATGCGCGCGAGCATTCCTGCCAGTACGAAGGCACGACTGCCAGGGGCTTTGAACAACTCGCGATAGGGGTTTGCCATGGGACTGGTCTCATCAGGGGACTGCACGTTGCCATAACGGCTGATTGCGGGGGAAGCGTGGAATTGTTGGTTGAATGTGAAGGCCCCTTCGCGAGCAAGCCCGCTCCCACAATGGCCGGCGTACACCGCTCAAATGTGGGAGCGGGCTTGCTCGCGAAGAGGCCTGCAAAACCGCCACAACCACCCCGCCAAATGAACTCTCGGCCGCCCAAACCAGTCACTTACTTAGGCCCCAGATTCCCGGAGTTTCGCGACAATGGCTGATCATCCCGAACGCCAAAGCCCCATCGACGCCCACGGCATCATCGGCGACATGCGCAGCGCGGCGCTGGTCAACGACAAGGGCAGTGTGGATTTTTTCTGCTGGCCGGAATTCGACAGCCCATCGATATTCTGCTCGCTGCTGGACACCCCTGAGGCGGGGATTTTCCAGTTGTCACCGGACTTGCCCGACGCCCGCCGCGAACAGATTTACCTGCCCGACACCAACGTGCTGCAAACCCGTTGGCTCAGTGATCGAGCGGTGGTCGAAGTCACCGACCTGCTGCCCGTTGGCGACACCGAAGATGACCTGCCGCTGCTGATGCGGCGGATCCGTGTGGTCAGCGGCCGCGCCGCGTTCCACATGCGCTGCGCTGTGCGCCATGACTACGCTCGTGCCAGCACCCGCGCTCGCATGGACAAAGACGACGTGATCTTCGAGGCCGCCGATCAACCATCCCTGCGGCTTTCGTCGGATCAGGCTTTACGCATCGACGACAACGCGGCGGTCGCCCGATTCACCCTCGACCAAGACCAGAGCAGCGAATTCCTGCTCGGCGCCATCGACGATCCGCGCTTCAAGAAAGGCGCCGCCGAATTGAGTCTGCAGCGCACCCTGAAGTTCTGGCGCGACTGGATCGGCCAGTCCAACTACCGCGGCCGCTGGCGCGAGATGGTCAACCGCTCGGCCCTGGCGATGAAGCTGCTGACCTCGCGCAAACACGGCGCCATTCTCGCCGCCGCCACCTTTGGTCTGCCGGAAAGTCCTGGTGGCGAACGCAACTGGGACTACCGTTTCACCTGGATCCGCGACGCTTCGTTCACCGTCTACGCGTTTATGCGCCTGGGCTTCGTTGAAGAGGCCAACGCCTACATGCGCTGGTTGCGCGGGCGGGTCAGCGACTGTCGGGGCAAGCCAATGAAACTCAACATTCTGTATGCCATTGACGGTCGCCAGGAGTTGCCGGAAATCGAGCTGGCACACCTGTCCGGTCATGGTGGCGCACAACCGGTGCGCATCGGCAATCAGGCGTATGAACAGGTTCAGCTCGATATCTTTGGCGAGCTGATGGACGCGATTTACCTGGTCAACAAATACGGCGAAGCCATCTCCCATGAAGGCTGGAAACACACTGTGGAAGTGATCGATCAGGTCTGTGAAACCTGGGAACAAAAGGATGTCGGCATCTGGGAAATGCGCGGCGAGCAACACCATTTCCTGCATTCACGGCTGATGTGCTGGGTCGCCCTGGATCGCGCCATCCGCCTGGCGTCCAAACGCTCGCTGCCCGCCCCGTTCGCGCGCTGGGACCAGACTCGCCAGGCGATCTACGCCGACATCTGGGAAAACTTCTGGAGCGAAGAGCGCGGGCATTTCGTCCAGCACATCGGCGGCACCGGCCTGGATGGTTCGATGCTGCTGATGCCGCTGGTGCGCTTCGTCAGTGCCCGCGACCCACGCTGGCTGGCAACCCTGGAAGCCATCGAAAAGAACCTGGTGCGCGACGGCATGATCTACCGCTATCGCAACGACGACAGCCAGATCGACGGCCTGCCCGGCAGCGAAGGCGCCTTCGCCGCGTGCTCGTTCTGGTACGTCGAATGCCTGGCCCGCGCCGGCCGGCTCGACAAGGCCCATCTGGAGTTCGAACAACTGCTCCGGTACGCCAACCCGCTGGGGCTGTACGCCGAAGAGTTCGACAGCCACGGCCGGCACATGGGCAACACCCCGCAAGCCCTGACACACCTGGCGCTGATCAGTGCAGCGTGTTTCCTGGATCGGAGGTTGAGTGGGGAGAAGGTTGTTTGGCAGCCTTGAGAACGCGTCGCCCCTTTCGCGAGCAAGCCCGCTCCCACACTTGATCTTGGCCGGACACAAAATTTATGCCCATTAAAAAGCAAATGTGGGAGCGGGCTTGCTCGCGAAGAGGCATCAGCCACAACACAAGATTGACTAAATACCGCCGGGTGAACCGGTGACCGGTGTAAGCCAATATCCTGCAACTACTAAACAAACCTGCCCGATTATCAGCAAGTAAGGCATCTCCATTGCCCGAAAACGATTGTTGCCAGCCGCTACCACCCCACCTACCATCCTCGATCAACGGGTACAGCGGAGCTGTCCAACACAACCCGAATTCAAGGAACCAGAATGACCCAACGCATCCATCGCAGCATCGACTCCCCGTTCCGAACCGGTTTGAACCGCGAAGAGCTCTGGGAGGCTGACGACAAAGGCCTGATCAAATGCTGGGAAGTCGGCCGCCAGCGCGCCGCTCGCTTCCCCGACCTCGCCCAACAGTGCCGCGCCGGCGAGTTGCCGGTACTGGGCTGGAAAGGTGGCGTCAGCCGCAGCCTGAAGAAACTCGAAAAGTACGGTTCGCTCAAATACCTCGCGCAGTGGCAAGGGCTGCGCGGGGAAGATCTGGACGTGGATCTGGCACAGGAGCAGGCACTGACCTGTTCACGGACAGGCATGGTGGTGACGTTTACGCCGGATCCGGCGAAGTATTTCAATCAGGTAGCGGAAACGGAAGCCTGATAGCAAGGGGCTCAAGTCATGGCGGAATCTGCTCCAGCACCGACCGAAAAGCGCTCCCGATAAGCCTGCGGTGTCACCCCCATGGCCCGCAGGAAACTGCGGCGCAGGGTTTCTTCGCTGCCGAAGCCGCATTGCACCGCCACCCGCTTGATCGGCACGCCAGTGTCGCTGAGTAAACGCCGCGCGGTTTCGACGCGGATCAGTTCGATGGCCCGGGCCGGGGTCTGGCCAGTGTCGGCGCGGTAGTGGCGCACGAAACTGCGTTCACTCATACCGGCCTGCAAGGCCAGGGTCGGAATGCCAAGGTCCTGGGTCAGGTTTTCGCTGATCCAGGCGTGAAGTTCGTCGAATCGATTGCCTTCTTTTTGCAGGGACAGGGTCACGCTGAATTGTGACTGACCACCCGGACGCTTGAGAAACACCACCAGTTGCCGGGCGACTTCCAGGGCCATGGTGCGCCCGAGGTCTTGTTCGACCATGGCCAGCGCCAGGTCGATGCCGGCGGTCACCCCGGCCGAGGTCCAGATCGGACCGTCGTTGATGAAGATCGGGTTGGGCTCGACGTGCAGTTGCGGGTGCTGCTGCGCCAATTGCTCGCAACGGGTCCAGTGGGTAACCACGCGCCGGCCATCGAGCCAGCCGCTGGCCGCCAGCAGAAACGCACCGGTGCACACCGAGGAAATCCGCCGACAGCCCCGCGCGTGTTCGCGAACCCAGGCAACCAATGGCGCATCCTGCGCCGCTGCGTAAACACCCCAGCCACCGGCGATGATCAGGGTATCAGTGCCCTCATCCGGTAACGGCTCGGCCAACAGCGCCAACCCCGCTGACGACATTACCGCCCCGCCGCCGCTGGCAATCACCGTCGGCGCGTAGGGTGGCGGCAGGCCTTGCTGACGGGCAATGTCGTTGGCCGAAGCGAATACCTGCAACGGACCGGTAACGTCGAGCAATTGCACGTTGGCGAAAGCGAGTACGTGAATGGTTTTATGCATTTGGCGTAATTCGTGGGGATATTGGCGTATACGCCAAAGCCTACGGGCCTACAGTTAAACCGTCCACCCACTTCACGAGAAAAACACCATGACGTTGCAGATCGGTTTTCTGTTGTTTCCACAGGTTCAGCAACTGGATCTGACCGGCCCTTATGACGTACTGGCCTCGCTGCCGGATGTGAAAGTGCATCTGGTCTGGAAGGACCTGATGCCGGTCACTGCCAGCACCGGCCTGATGTTGAAGCCGACCACCACCTTCGACGATTGCCCGGCGCTGGACGTGATCTGCGTTCCCGGCGGCAGCGGTGTCGGGCCGTTGATGGAAGATGACCAAACCCTGGACTTCCTCAAGGCCCAGGCCGCCAACGCCCGGTACATCACGTCGGTATGCACCGGCGCGCTGGTGCTTGGCGCGGCGGGATTGCTCAAGGGCAAACGCGCCACCACCCACTGGGCGTATCACCAATTGCTGGCGCCATTGGGGGCGACACCGGTGAAGGATCGGGTGGTTCGCGACGGCAATCTGCTGACCGGGGGCGGGATCACCGCCGGTATCGATTTTGCCCTGACCCTGGCCGCCGAGCTGTTCGACCAGGCCACCGCCGAGCTGGTGCAACTGCAACTGGAATACGCCCCGGCCCCGCCGTTTACCGCGGGCTGCCCCGAGACGGCCCCGGCCAGTGTCTTGGAAGAGGCTCGCAAGCGGGCTGCCGGCTCGTTGAAACTGCGGGCGGAAATCACCGAGCGCGCCGCGGCGAAACTCGACCAACAGTGAAAAAATGGCGGCAGGAACCCGGTTCCTGCCGCCACGGCTTTTCATACGCCCATAAAAAAACCCGCCGAAGCGGGTTTTTCCAAGACCATGACGACTCCTTGTCGTAGCGTTCCTTGCATATGGTCGATCATCCATGATCCTGAGCACATCCTGTGCTTCAGTGGGTGAGGCCAGAATACGCATCGGATCCAATCTGCAACAGGCGACATCGTTACCAGCGCGTGTAAGACATTCGCTATAAGCCCCCTTCCGAAAACCCTTAGACACCCCAGGCTCCGAGCCTGGAGGTCGCGAGTTTAAAGGCCTCCAGCTGACTTTCGACTGCCAGGCTCTCGTCAGTCACCCTGAAGCTCGTGGGCCTTGGCCCTTTCCACAAGAAACTGTTCGATGTTGTTCATCTGCTCATCCCAACCACGGCTGTCCATCCGGAACGCCTTGAGGCGACGATGCTGGGGAATGTGGTCGAAACCCGACTCGGACACCTTGAGAAGCGTGCCGTCATCCATGTCTTCGAGCTCGAACTTCACCAGGGTAGTGGGTTCCTGGGAGTAATCGAACTCTAGCTCTACCGCGTAAGGGTGCCAGCGAAACGAAAACAGCCGCTCCGGCTCGACCCGCTCTACCAGTACATTCCAGCGCAAATGCTCATAACCGGGATAGGTTATCTGCCCCTGGGTCCACTCACCGGCAACAAAACGCTTGCCCTCCAGCGCCACGCCAAACCACTTCCCGAACTCCTCGGCATGGGCTATCACACGCCAGACCTGCGAACGTTTCGCCTTGAGCAGGATTTTCCTTTCGATGCGATCAGATGCTGGGTTCATAAGTCACCTCCTGTACTTGAACAGTAGGTCAGTAAGACCACAAGACCAACCCTAAAGTTGTACCAATCGGGATGTGCAATCAACCATGCCCGAGATATTCGGTTGCATTTACGACGATAAGTTCTGGGGCAAGAGAATAGTCAGAGAATCGAAGCTGCTAACGTTCCCCATTGAAATCGCCCTTGAAAGGAGTCATCCATGAACACTCTGCGCGGCAGCTGCCTGTGTAAAACCGTCGAATACCAACTCGATAGCCTCGACATGCCCATCAGTCACTGTCACTGCCAAACCTGTCGCAAGGCTCACGCGGCGGCTTTTGCATCGACCGCCGGGGTCATGCGCGAGCACTTTCGCTGGACCAAAGGCCAGGATCGCCTGAACCGCTACGAATCGTCGCCGGGTAAGTTTCGGCATTTCTGTTCGGTCTGCGGTTCACACTTGATGGCCGAACGGCTGGCCCAGCCTCACGTTATTGTTCGTGTGGCGACACTGGATAGCGACCCGCAGATGACGCCCCAAGCGCATATCTGGACGTCTCATGATGTGCCATGGCTTGAATACGAATCGGTGGAAAAGCACTCGCAATGGCAAGCGTAGTGGGCGGAGTCCATCTCGGCGCTACACTGCATCTCTACATTCGGTCACTGCGAGCACTCCAGCATGAACCCACGCTTACTATTGGCGCTGACGCCCCTGTTGTTCACCTCAATGGCTTTCGCCGTGGACTGCGACAACGCCAGCGACCAGGCGACGATGAACCAGTGCGCGGCGCAGCAGAATACAGCCGCCGACAAGGAATTGAATGCGCTGTACCAGCAGATCACTTCGCGACTCAAGAGCAATCCGGACAGCAAGAAGCAGTTGGTGAGTGCGCAGCGGGCGTGGGTTGCGTTCCGCGATGCCGAGTGCAAGTTCTCGGCGTCCGGGGTGACGGCGGGCAGTGTTTATCCGCTGATCTACAGCAACTGCACCACGGAACTGACCAAGGCACGAACCCAGACGTTCAAGAACTACCTGAAGTGCCAGGAGGGGGATTTGAGTTGTCCGGTGCCGGGGGTTTGATTTTTCGGTGCTTTTGAGGGCCTCTTCGCGAGCAAGCCCGCTCCCACAGTGTTTGTGAACACCACAAATCCACTGTGGGAGCGGGCTTGCCCGCGAAGGCGTCAGTTCAGGCGCCGCAACTACCGGACAAAAATCTGCGCCGTGGTAATCGCCATGTCCCCGCCCGGCATCTTGATGCTGCCGATCTGCTTCAGGCTGTCGGCATCGAAGATCGCCACATCGTTGAAGGTCCCCGCCAGGTAGATCTTGCTGCCGTCCTTGTTGAAGGAAATGCAGTAGTAGGAGTGATCGAGCGTGGCGGACTGGAGCATTTTCTTCTGTTTGATGTCGTACTTGGCCAGGCGGTTGAGCACGCCAAACATCAGGTTCGGATCCTTGGGCGAGCGCATGCCGCTGAAGTAGATTTCGGTCAGGGGGCCAAAATCGGTGGTTTCGGTCTTGCCGGTCTTCAGGTCGACGCTGAACAGGCCGTACAGGTATTCGGCCGTGGCCGGGTCCTGTTTCTTGTCCTTGAACTTCGCCGCGGTGTAGAGCAGCGAGAAGTCATGCCGGTAAGTCTGCTGGTTCCACACGTAGAGCACGTCCGGCGCGCTGTAGTTCGGACGTTTCCAGTGACGGCTGGGGATCAGCACGTCGAACTTGCCGGTCTGCACATTGACCTTGTAGACATCCGCCCCCGCCACATACAAGGTGCCGTCGTCGCCACTCTGCATGATGGTCAGTTGCCGTGGCGCCGGGAAACTGCGCACAGGCTTGGCGTCCATCCCGGCGTCGGTGGCATACACGTCGAGCCGAGGCTGCTGCACTTCGTAGCGATCGTTCATCATCAGCGTCGGGTTGGCGATGGTGAACAGCTCCTTGCCGTCGTGGCTGAGGGTGAAGGCGAACATCGACTTCGCTTTCTCCCCCGGTTTCTGGGTGATGCTGGCGTGGAACACCTGTTTGCAGCTGTCCAGTTCGACGCCGTAGACATCCGCGTAGTGATTGTTCAGCACATAGGCGGTCTTGCGGTCCGGCGACAGCTGCACGGTACCGGGGCCGAAGGCATCGGGCATCTTGCAGGTCTTGAACAGGGTGTCGGTGGCCAGGTCGATCACGTGCAGGTTGTTCGGGTAATTGGTGGTCAACATGTATTCGTGACCGTCTTGCAACGCGGTGTTTTCATCGGCCAGGACACTGACCGAACAACTGCTCAGGACGGCAAACGCGGCCAGGCCGCAGGCTTTGATATTACGCATGCTGGAATCCTTCTGATATCCGATCACTTGTCTTTCGGGAAGACAGTGCCGAGGTTGCGCCAGTTTTCGTTGGACGCCTGGGCATCCTTGTTCCAGTCCGGGTAGGTGCTCATCATGTCGGGCACCTGGGCCGGCCACCAGCAAGGGTCGGAGCAACCGTAGAGGTCGGCCTCCATCGGCTGGCACAGCGACGACACACCGCCAAACGCATCGATTTCCCAGCCCGGGTCGGTGGTCGAGGCGCAGCCCGCCACGGAACTCATGGCCACCACTTCTTCAATGCGGTTTTCATCCGCGGCCTGATCCAGCTTCAACGCTTTGTTATTGATTGCCTTGAGATGTTTCATATCAGTGAGCCTTGCGCGGAGTGATGTAACTGCTGATGAACGCAGGGTTGTTGGCCATGATCCGGGTGTAGACCTCGATGCCGAAATCGACCCAGTCACGCATCAGTTCGCAATAGTGATAAGTCGGGTGGGTCGGATCGCCGTACCGCGCGTAGCTCTCGTGGTAGCAGCCGCCGGAACACAGGTTGCGGATCTGGCAGTCTTCGCAGCCAGTGTTGGTGCGGTCCAGGCGCTGGGACAGGAAGTCGTTCAGCTCCACCTGCTTGACGCCGCTGTGGACGTTGCCGAAGGTCGGCAGACTCGAACCGGTAAAGCGGTGGCACAGGTTCAGCTCGCCTTTGTGATCCACCGCCAGCATCTTCAGGCCCGCGCCGCACGGCAGGGCTTTTTTGTGCCCTTCATGAATGTCGGTGATCAACTGGTGCAGGTTGGAGAAGCCGATGTTGCGGTGTTCCAGCGCCGCTTCCAGATAGCGCCGACCGAGTTTTTTCATATTGGCGAAAACTTCGATCAACTCGTCGCTGGTCAGGTTGAACGTGCTGATGTCGCCGGAGGTCACCGGGGCAAAGCCGACTTCGGCGAACCCCAGTTCGTTGAACAGGTGATCCCAGATGGTTTCGACGTCGGTGACGCCGGTGGTCAGCGTCACCCGCGCCCCCACCGGACGGCTGTTGTAGCGCGACAGCAGCATCTCGGCCTTGCGCCGCACCACGTCGTACGTGCCCTGGCCGCCCACGGTGATGCGGTTGCGGTCGTGCACGGTTTTCGGCCCGTCGATACTCACCGACAGCCCGAAACGGTGGGCGTTGAGGTAGTCCACGGTTTCTTCGGTGAGCAGCGTGGCGTTGGTGGTCATCACGAACTCGACGAACTTGCCGGCCTCGCGAAAACGCTTCTCACAGTAATCGACCATGTACTCGATCAGCTTGCGGTTACTCAGCGGCTCTCCACCGAAGAACACCACGGTGAAACGCTCTTCATCCGGGGATTCGCGCAACAGCATTTCGACGGAAGCAATGGCCGTTTCCACGTCCATCTTCTTGCCGGCCGACGGCTTGTCGAGGTCTTCCTTGTAGCAATAGGTGCAACTCAGGTTGCAGCCGGTGTTGACGTTCAGCACCACGGTGTTGATCGCCGTGCGCTCGACCCGTTTGGTGGCGATGTCCGGGGTCAGCGGTGAGCCGTCGCTGACCAGTTCCAGGGCCATCAGCTCGCGCAGGGTTTCGGTGACTTCCTCACCGTTGAAGCGCGCGGCCAGGCGCTGGATCAGGTCGTCCGAGGAACAGCCAGGACCGCGCAAGGTATCGATGATGGTGCCCGTCAGTTCATCGCTGGCGAACAGCGAACTGCTGGGAATGTGAAACAGCATGCGGTCGGCATCGACCTGCACTTCGTGCAGGTTGCGTTCGACCAGATTCAAGATAGCGCCCATTGCCAACCTCCTGTGCAAGCCCCGGTTTGCGGGGACTTGCGATCATTCCGAAAAGTGTCTGATGTCTTTGCTTTCAACCAAGCTCACGTTTCAACATCACGGAATGGGTGGATTGTTCCAGCGTTGCACGGTCACGATCATGTGGCCTTCGCCGGTCAGGGATTTCCCTGCATCGTCGATGGCGGCGATCACCTTGAGGTTGCCGGCATTGTTGGTGGACATCTTGCGCGCCGGGTTGGGCCCGGCATCGCCCGGTGTGAATACGCCCGCATCGGCCTGCATGGTGCCGGCAAACTTGACGTCTTCGTCTTCCTTGGCGCGGTCGTCAAAGGCCTCGACCTTCCACTGCGCCGGGAACACGCCGATACGGTACGGCTTGCCGTCAGCGCCCTTGCCCCAGGCTTCCGCGTCGAAACGGCCCTGAACTTTCGGCGTCGAACCACCGCCTTCGCCGATCCGCGCCACCGAAAATTCAGGCACGACCTTGACTGCATCGATCTTGCTGTACACCGACAGGCTCGGGCCTTTCAGTGTGCCGACGCTGACCGCACGCACGCCCGGCTGGGCATTCGCCGCAGCCTTGAGCTTGACCCGCATGCGTTCCGGGGTTTGCTCCAGCACTTCGACCACTTCCACGCCTTTGCCGAAGTCAGGTTTGCCGCTCAAGCCGCTGCCGACCAGGGTGACTTCGCTTTCACTGCCGGCCTTCACATAGCCCGGCTGCACCGCCAGCAAACGGTTGGAACCCTGTTTGGCGGCGACGAAGTCCAGGCCGCGCTCGTCGTGCTCGGCCTCGAACATCCGGCCCAGCAGCGCATTGCCTTGCGCGGCGAACACCTGGCGCATGGTCACGCCATCGATGGTCACGTTGCCGCGCCATTCGTAGCCGGTGTACAGGATGGCGCTGCCGTCACCATTGAACGGGCTGCCGTCGGCGTACTGGCCCTTGATGCTGACCTTGAAGGTGTCGCTGCCATCGGCACTCACGGTCATGACACCCGCCAGCTCACCCTTGCCCGGCAAGTGGCCGCTGAAGCTCCAGTCACCCACCAGCGCCTCGGCTTTCGGCGCCACGCTCTGCCATTTTTTCCACGCCGGGTTGTCCAGCGGATAACGCTTGGCCAGCAGCGGCACCATGTCTTTGCGGGCGATGTCGAACCAGTCGCGGTCGCGGGCCAGCGCCTGGTACTCTAGGGACGGCCACTGACCGAGGTGGAAGTTCACCAGGCGTTCCCATTCCTGCGCCGGACGCCGTTGCAAGGCGACCCGCGCCCCGGAGTGGCAGCGGCCGCACATCTGGCTGGTCTGGTCGTCGAAGTGCTCGACGGTATTGAGCCGCCGCTCCAGCGCATAGCGCACGCCATCGGTCTCGCTCGGCGCCAGGCCCTGGGTGTCGGCCAGGTATTTGACCAGCGTGCGACGGTCGTCATCGCTGATCTGCAAACCGTGCATGGTCTGCATGCGGGCGATGCTCATCAACCAGCCTTCCGGCGTTTTGCGCTGGTGGCTGATACGGCTGAGGGCGTTATCGGCTTCGGGGGTGTGACAGCCCTGACAGGTTTCCTTGAGGATGGTCTGGGCGTCGCGGGCTGCCAGGCTATGAGGCGAATGCAGCGCTACACAAGCGGCTACGGCCAGCAGGCTGGCGCTCATACCTGATCGGAGTTTTCTCTTCATCAACGTCGAACCTCGCACGGTGCGTTCTTATTTTTGTGGCTTATCGTTTTTATGGTTTCTGCCGTCGGCGGTGAACCGCTGACGGAGGCAAGAGAAACGTCTGCGATGAGCAATACACGGAGCGTGCCAGCTTGTTAAAACCTCTTTGAATCAATGATTTGCCGGAAAAGGCAGGGGTTTTGGCAGTACAGCCATCGCGGGAACACGTTTTATTTCGCGACAACAGTTTCACTCTGAGACGAGCATAGGTGAGCCACGTCGATGGGCGATGACCAATGATCGTTTTGCTTTCTGCAGGAGCTGGCTTGCCAGCGATGGACTCTCAGGCAACGCGCTCACTCTGTAAGTACGCGTTATCGTTAACGACCATCGCTGGCAAGCCAGCTCCTACAGGGCGCCAGGAGTGTGTCAGCGGCGTCTCAGTTTGCGACAGTCCTGCGCTCGTTCAAGAGCTGCTTTTTCCGCCGAAGCCTGCTAACACGGCTCTTTTGGCAAACTGGCACAACCGTTGCGAATGACCTCGCCACACGAACAAGACGAGGTTTCATCATGTCGCTCCCAAATGTGCTTCCCGCCACTTCGGCATTCATCCAGCGCGCCCCGCGCATGCTAATCGGCGGTGACTGGGTCGAGGCCGCCGACGGCCAGACCATGCCGCTGCACAACCCGGCCACCGGTGAGGTGCTGTGCGTGGTGCCACGGGCAACGCCGGAGGATGTCGACCGCGCGGTACTCGCCGCCCGCCAAGCGTTCGACGACTCGGCCTGGACCCGCACCCGTCCCCGGGAGCGGCAGAACCTGTTATGGAAACTCGCCGACCTGATGCAGCGCGACGCCGAACTGCTGGCGCAACTGGAATGCCTGAACAACGGCAAAAGCGCGGCCGTGGCCCAGGTGATGGACGTGCAACTGGCTATCGACTTCCTGCGCTACATGGCCGGTTGGGCGACCAAGATTGAAGGCTCTACGGTTGACGTTTCGGCACCGCTGATGCCCAACGACCAGTTCCACAGTTTCATCCGCCGCGAAGCGGTCGGCGTGGTCGGCGCCATCGTCGCCTGGAACTTCCCCCTGCTGCTGGCCTGCTGGAAACTCGGCCCGGCCCTGGCCACCGGTTGTACCGTGGTGCTCAAACCCGCCGACGAAACCCCGCTGACCGCGTTGAAACTCGCTGAGCTGGTGCTGGAAGCCGGGTATCCCGAAGGCGTGTTCAATGTGGTCACTGGCACCGGCATCACCGCAGGCTCAGCCCTGACCCACAACCCACTGGTGGACAAACTGACCTTCACCGGTTCCACCGCCGTGGGCAAGCAGATCGGCAAGATCGCCATGGACTCCATGACCCGGGTCACCCTGGAGCTGGGTGGTAAATCGCCGACCATCGTCATGGCCGATGCCGACCTGAAAACCGCCGCGGCCGGGGCCGCCAGCGCGATTTTCTTCAATCAGGGCCAAGTCTGCTGCGCAGGTTCCAGGCTGTATGTACAGCGCAAGCATTTCGACAATGTGGTGGCGGACATCAGCGATATCGCCAACGCCATGAAACTCGGCAACGGCCTGGACGCGAGCGTCGACATGGGACCGTTGATCTCGGCGCGCCAGCAGGAACGGGTTTATGGCTACATCGAAAAGGGCCGGGAAAGCGGCGCGACTATCGCCTGCGGCGGAGAGCAGTTCGGCCCGGGTTTTTTCGTCAAGCCGACGGTGATTGTCGATGTCGACCAGAAGCACTCACTGGTGCAGGAAGAAATCTTCGGCCCGGTGCTGGTGGCCATCCCGTTCGATGACGAAGCCGATGCCCTGCGCATGGCCAATGACAGCCCCTACGGCCTGGGGGCGAGCATCTGGTCCAATGACCTGGCGGCGGTGCACCGGATGATTCCACGGATCAAGTCAGGGTCGGTGTGGGTCAACTGCCACAGCGCCCTGGACCCGGCGCTGCCGTTCGGCGGTTACAAGATGTCCGGGGTCGGGCGTGAGATGGGGTATGCGGCGATCGAGCATTACACCGAGCTGAAGTCGGTGTTGATCAAGTTGTGATTTGCGGCGTTCGTTAGTCCGCTTTCGCGGGCAAGCCCGCTCCCACATTGGAATGCGTTCCCCGGTGGGAGCGGGCTTGCCCGCGAAGGCGCCCCCCAGCCACTACGCCGCTGTTTCGCGGCCCTGCGGTTGACCCACCCCATTTTTTTGCGCCGGCCCGAAGCGCGTGACGAAGTTTCAGGGCCGGCCGTTCGACGCAGTAGTACGAAACGCCGCTGAGCAGCAACGACAAGGCCAGCACTGTTGCAACAATGGCCCCATCGTAGGCAACCGACCAGATAGCGTGCAGGAAGTACATCACCACATAGTGATTCAGGAACACGCCGTAGCTGATATTGCCGAGGAGCTCGTCAATCCGGTGAAACTGGAGTTTTGTCAGCAGGTACACGGCGGGCACGCCCAGCGCTATGCCGGCGGTCACTTCGGCATTGAACGGTCGGCGCTCTATCCATCCCGCCATGATGGCCGCAAACATCAGGGCCGCCGCCACGGCGGTGCCGGCAGCGATCGCCAAACCCTTCGGCTGCGCTTTGTACAGGTAGCTGCCGCACAGGAACATGAACAGCACGCCCGGCAATAGACGGTAGCCGTACAGGTCGGTGTTGATGAAACCCAGGCACGCGGCCATGAAGACGACGACGGATAGAGCAAACGCAACGCCCCGCGCCCTGTAGATGATCAGGAAAGGGATCACCAGGTAGAAGCACATCTCAAGCCCCAAAGACCAGGCCGGCGGCAAGATCCACGATCCCGCCGCTCCGAACATGTAGAAGCCGAGTGGCACAATAGTCAGGCTTGCGGCGATGTTGCGCAGCGTCAGCTCGGCGGCTTGAGGCGTGCCGGGCAGCAGGAAATAGATCACCGCACAGGAAACTGCGAAGTAGAACAGGAATTGAGGGTAGAGCCGCAGGGCGCGGTCCAGGTAGAACAGGCCAACTTTCTCCGGTGCCTTGTAGTTGCGCTCGATCAGCGAGGTCATTACGAAACCGCTGATGATCAGGAAGGAAATCACGGCAATCACGCCGGGGTTTAGCCCCATGAACGTCTTGCCCATATGAGAAACGGCCACCAGAACGGCCAATAGCAGACGATAGGCTCCCACTTACACCCCAAAAATCCTTGTCATTATGGCGCGTAAATTACGATGCTTTGCGCTGGGAGAACAGGCTTTTCGCCGGATCCGGACGTTCTTCATTCAGGGTTTGAAGCCCTGACCCAGCAACCAGCTGCGAACCATCCGCCCCTGCTCCACCGTCAAACCGGCCAACGCCTGCTCCGCCGGCTCGCTACGCAATCGCCGCAACAACGGCGCCAGTTCAACCCCATGCACATGCCAGATGCCCAACGGCTGATCCGCCGTTATGACCACCTCGGCCTCATCGACCAGCCCATCACGCAACACCGGCGCGCGCTCAATCCTCAGCGCATTGAAATCGGCCTCGACATGGGCCACCTCGGCGTCCGGCCATTGCCGTCGTGCCTGCCAGAACGGCTGGTCAATCCAGCGTTGTTCATCGGCATAAAAATCCCGGCCGATTCGCGCAAAACGCAAAAACAACTGTTCCACCCGCTGCTGGTGAAAACGTTGGGCCAGAGCCGCTCGTTCGGGTTTGCACAGCAGCGTGTTGATCACCGCCGGCGCCTGCAACGCCGAAGACAGCGACTGAAAGATGCCGTTGCCCGACAACGGATCCACCGCCATCGCCGCATCACCGACCCGAATCCAGTTATCGCCGCACACCTGCGGGCTAAGAATCGCCGTGCTGCTGCGGGCATGCAGCTGCAAATCAAGCTCCGGTTCGCCGCCGAAAAACCCACGGGCCACTGCCGACTCCCCACGGCGTTGGCGACAGTATTCGAGCAACTGCGTCTTGCCCGGCAACCCGGCGCTGGCCACGTCCACCGTCCATTGCCAGTAACACTGGCCGTCGGCGCGCCGCGCCATCCACGCCCAACCGTCCTCAAGGCTTTCCACGGCGCTGGCGGTGCTGCCTGGCGTACCTTGCCAGCGATTGAGCAGGCTGACTGTCTCCGGTCCGCGCGAGCCTTTACCGAGGGCCGGCGCCTGGCGTCCGCGGGCCTCTACCAGAAAGTCCGCTACCAGCGGTTCGCGTCCGTCGATTTCGATTCGATGACCATTGGCCGATGACTGAACCGTCAGCACACGACCTTCGATCAGTTCAACCCCCGCCAGGCGTAAATCCTCGCGCAGGCCTCGGTCAAACACCGGACGGTCGAGCAAGTATTCGATGTTCTGCGCATGGTGCTGGCCATTCCACGAGACCTGGCGCTGGGACGGCAACGCCGCATCCGCCAACGCTTGCGCAAGACCCGCGTTGCGCAAGGCCTCCAGAACCCGCACGGACACGCCTTCGAGCGCGGCAAACCGGCGCCACTCGCTGACCAGCGTGACGCCATGGCCCAGCCGCCGTAGCCCCAGTGCGACGGCGGCACCGGCCGGGCCGGCGCCAAGAACTACGATGTCCGTCACGGCCCGAATCGCCGTTCAGGGCCACGGTAACGGGCATGCTCGCGCAACCACTCGATGACTTGCTCATTGCTGGCGTCAGGCTGTTTGGCGAGAAACCCGGCGATGTGCCCGCTCAACGCGGCACAACCGAGGCTCGCCCCGGATTGCCCCGGATAGGTGCCATGCACACACGCGGCGAAATCCGCCTGGGCACTGTTAAGCCACGACCATTCCTGCTCGGCGCACCGCGCATCCCCGGTCACCCGCAACACCTGCGGATAATTCGCCGGAAACACCCCGTCCCCCTGGGCCGGGCTCGACGCACACAGCAGCACGCCCCGCGCCACCGCCGCCGCACAGGCAGCCCGCAACAGGCTGCGATCCTGGCGCAGGCCGAGGCTCAAATTGATCAGTCGCACCTCCTGCGCCACCAGCCAGTCAATCGCCGTTGCGATCTGCAAGGCGCTGGTGACGCCCCGCTGGTCGAACACCTGGGCCACGCAAAACACTGCCGATGGCGCACGCCGGCCGATCGCTTCGATCACCGCACTGCCATGCCCCAGCGGGTCTTCGCGCAAATTGCCCTCGGCCAGGCCGTCTTCAAGCAATGAAAAGCGCCGACCGGCAATCACTTGCACCCGTTGTGCTGCCGAGTGGCCGCTGTCCACCACACCAATGCGCAACTCAGGTTTCATGCAGCACCGTTTTCGAGGTCAGCACGCCGTCGAGCAATTCGAAACGCAGATTGGCATCGGCCAGGGTTGAAGGGCGATGGCTGATCAGAATGCGCGTGCGTCCGGCAAACAAGCGGTCGATGGCGTCGATGACTTCGCGCTCGGTGGCTTCGTCCACCGCGGACGTGGCTTCATCGAGTACCAGAATCAAAGGGTCCTGCAACAGCGCCCGGGCAATCGCAATGCGTTGCTTCTGCCCGCCGGACAACTGCTGGCCACGCTCGCCCAACGGGCTGTCGAGGCCTTCGGGCAAGGACTCGATCAGGCTGTCGAGTTGCGCCAGTCGCGCCACTTCGGCAATCGCCTCGCGGCTGGCGTCCGGCACCGCATAGGCCAGGTTGTCGGCGAGGCTGCCGCGAAACAGCACGATGTCCTGACTGACGATGGCAATGCGTCGACGCAACTGGAACAGGTCCAGTTCGCGCAAATCGACGTCAGCCAGCAGTACCCGGCCCGATTGCGGATCGTGATGACGTTGCAGCAGGTCGATCAGGGTCGATTTACCCACGCCCGAGCCGCCGCTGAGGGCCACTTTCAAACCGTAGGGAATCCGCGCTTCGATGCCACGCAGGGTCGATTGGCGACCGGGATGGGCAAAGTGCACGTTGTCGAACCAGAGGTCGCCACCATTTGGCATCGAGCGTGGCCGGGCGGGCGTCAACACGCTCGGTTGTTCGCCGCGCAACTCCATGACCCGGCCGAGGCTGACGGTCATCCGCTGAATCGCGACGTAGAGCCCGAGCAAGCTCTGCACCGGCCCCACGGCCATTCCCAGGTAGGTGGAAAACGCAATCAGGGCACCGAGCTGCCAGGTGCCCTGCACCACCCAATATCCGCCGATCAAAAATGCGCAGGCCCGGGACAGTGAGGTCAGCGTGCCGGGTACGGCCTGGGTGAAAAACTCAGTGACTTGCAGGCGCAGCAACTGGCTCATGTAGCCCTGCCCCAGCGTCTCGAGGCGCCGCGCTTCGCGCTGTTGCTGGCCGGCGGACTGGATGAACTTCATCACCGGCAATGTCTCGACCATGAACGACGACATGTCCGCCGAACGCTCGCGCAACTGCCGCACATCGCGCTCGACCTTGCGCCGCATCCAGCGCAGCCAGAGGACATCGAGGGGAATCAGCACCAGGGCCAGCAGCGAGAGCTTCCAGGACAGCGTCAACAGCATCGCGATGGCAACCACCAGGCCGATCACGCTCGACACGGCCGAGAACAGCGAGTCCACGGCGAACCGCTGGATTTCCGCGACGTCGCCATCGAGGCGCGACATCAGGTCGCCGATGCGTCGCTGGCCGTAGAAACTCGGCGACAGGGTTTGCAAATGCCGATACAGGTCATCGCGCAGGGCAAACAGCATGCGCCCGGACAGGCGCGTGTGCAGGTAGCGATTGATGCCCGAAAGCGCTGTCCCCAACAACCCGGCAACGATCATCAGCCCGGCGATCAGCACCAGCATCGGGAAGTTGCGCGCCAGCAGGCCGTCGTCGATCAGCAGTTTGGTCAGCCACGGCTGGACCAGCACCAGCGCCGAGGCGCAGACAGACAGGCCCAGCAGCCCGGCAATCGCCAGGCGATGAGGTCGCACAAAGCTGTACAGCCAGTGCAGCGACGCTTGCAGGGCCTCGGGGTTCTGGCTGTCGATCAGCCGGACGATCAAGCGCCGCATCACGAACGCAACTGTTTGAGCTTGCGATACAGGGTCGCGCGGCTGATGCCCAGGGCGTCGGCGGCGGCCGAGACGTTGCCCTGATGTGTGTCCAGGGACTGGCGGATCAGCTCCAGTTCATTTTCACGGATGCTGCCGGTCTGGGGCCGTTCGCTGGCGGTCAACTCGTCGAGCATGCTGTCGGGCAAGTGGTCGAGGGTCAGCACGGTGTCACCCGGTTCGCGCATGGCCAGCGCGGTGCGCAGGACCATCTCCAGTTGGCGGATGTTGCCGGGCCAGTGATAGCCGCTGAGCAAGCGATTCAGATCGTCGTGCAGGACCACGGTGGGTGCGCCCAGTGTCGTCAGCATGCGACTGACCAGCGCGGCGAAATCTTCGCGTTCGCGCAGGGCCGGGAGCATCACGCTGATGCCATTGACCCGGTAGAACAAGTCCTCGCGAAAGTGTTTTTCTTCCACCAGACGCTTGAGGTCACGGTGGGTGGCGCAGATCAGCGCGACGTCGATGTCCTGCTCTTCGCCAGCGCCCAGGGGCGCGACCTTGCGATCCTGCAACACGCGCAACAGCCGAGCCTGCAAGGCCAAAGGCATGTCGCCGATTTCATCGAGGAACAAGGTGCCGCCGTGAGCCTGTTGCAGGCGCCCGACCATGCCGCCCCGGCGCGACCCGGTGAACGCGCCTTCGCGATAGCCGAACAGTTCGGACTCGATCAGGCCTTCGGGAATGGCCGCACAGTTCACCGCCACGAAGGGTTTGTCGCAGCGCGCTCCGGCCATGTGTAGGGCACGGGCGATCACCTCTTTACCGGTGCCGGTTTCGCCCAATAACAACACCGGCAGTTCATTGGCCAGGCCTTGACGGGCCATACGCAAGGCACGGGCATAACGCGTATTGCTGCCGGCGAGCGCTTCCAGATCCGGCTGCGCCTTGGCCGGTTTCGCGACTGTGCGCGGTGGGCTGCTGACGTTGATCGAGCGTTGCGGCGCGCGCAGGGTTTTGTAGAAGAATTCACCCTTGGCGGTCTGCAGGCTGCCGGTGCCGCCCTGATGCAAGCGCGCCAACAATTGCAGGCCGTCGACCCCGAGAAACTCCTCGCAGCGCCGACCGACCAGGGCCGAGCGCTCGGCGTGGAGCAACTGACAAGCCTGGGCGCTGACCGCGAGGATCTGCCCGCCAAGGCTCACCGCCAGCAGACCTTGCCACGGGGATTCGAGGTATTGGCGACGGCTGTGGAAGGCGAGGACGATTTCGTCCGGATAGCTGGCGTTGAACACCCGGCTTTCGATCTGGCTGACCGCCATGGCCAACAGTGCAGTGCTGTCGTGGGCACGGCCGAGCGGGCCTTCGCGGGTCAGGTCGAGGACGCCAAGAATGTCGCCTTGGGGGCAATGGATCGGCACCGAGGTGCAGGAAAAATCACTGAGGCGATCCAGATAATGTTCGCCGCAATCGATCAGGGTCGGCCGGGCTTCCACCAGTGCCGTGCCGAGGGCGTTGGTGCCGCGGACGGCTTCGCTCCAGCAGGCGCCAAGGGTGATGTCCTGCAGGCCACTGCCCTTGAGACGGTCGGCGCGGCCTTCGACGGCGAGGATGGTGGCGTCGGAGTTGGCGAGGATGATCAGCCCTTCCTTGCCCTGACGTTCGGCCAGGTAATCGATCGCCGGCAATGCGGCGTCGATCAGCAAGCGATTGCTGGCCAGCAACACGTCCAGGCTCGCACTCGATTCCAGCGCCAGTTCGTGCTTGGCATTGAAATGCACACCATGGCTCAGGCTGCGCCGCCACGAGGCATCGATTTCCGCACGCAGGACGCCGTCCGGTACTTCACCTTCAAGGTGCAGCTTTTCCCGGGCCAGCCGGGCTTCGCGATGCAGTTTGGGGGAGTTTGTTTTTATTAGCGTCATCAAGCGCTCCGGGTCATCCGCCCTGCGCCTTCATACGTCGGCGCCCTGCCGCAATCTTTACGTTAACGTAAGGGCAATGGCAAGTGCCTTACGGCGCTTGTGTTCCGTCAGGTGGACCGAGTCATCGTTCTTCGCTGGCAAGCCAGCTCCTACATTGATCTGCGACGCATCACAAATCCCCCTGTAGGAGCTGGCTTGCCAGCGAAGTCGACCGACCAGACACTGAAGCTTTCAGATCTTCCACACCTCGGCATTCACAAAAAATGCTCGCGCATTATCCTCCAGACTCTCCAGGTGATACCCGCCCTCCTGCACGATCAGGCATGGCAACCCAAGGCTGCGAATGCGCTCACCGAGCACGGCGAACCCTTCGCGGGTCACCGCCACTTTGCTTTGCGGGTCCAGCTCGAAAATATCGAAGCCCAGGGACAGCACCAGTACCTCGGCACCAAAGTCCTTCACCGCCTTCAGCGCTACTTCCAATTGCTCCAGGAAGTCGGCCTCGCTGGCGCCATGGGCCATCGGCAGGTTGAGATTGAAACCCTCGCCTGCGCCGACACCGCGTTCATCGGCAAAGCCTGCGACACCCGGATAGAAGTTGGTTGGATCGCCATGCACCGAGACGTAAAGCACGTCCTCGCGGTCGTAGAAAATCTCCTGGATCCCTTGGCCGTGATGCATGTCGGTATCCAGCACCGCCACCCGCGAAAAACCCGCGCGCAATACCTGCGCCGCCACTGCCGCGTTGTTCACATAACAGAAACCACCCGCGGCTTCGGCCCGGGCGTGGTGACCCGGTGGACGGCACAAGGCATACGCTGCCGGCTCGCCATCGAGCAACGCCCGGGCGCCGGCGATGGCGCTTTGCGCCGACCAGTAAGCCGAACGCCAGGTCTGCTCGCCCACCGGGCAACTGCCATCGGCCAGATAGCGCGCGGCTTGCGCGAGAATCCCGCGCAGGGCATTGGGTTCGCGAACGAAGATGTTCGACATGACTTCGTCGCCCCAATCCTCAGGAATCTCTTTCCAGCGCCGGTGGGCTTCCTGCAAGAACCTCAGGTACGGTGCGCCGTGCACCGCCAGCAACGGATCGAGCCCGGCATCGGCCGGTTGCTCAACGGTAAAACCCAATGCATGAGACGCCTGCACCAGGCGCTGCGCACGTTCCGGCACCTCCTGCGGCGTGCGCATCTGGCCACGGGAGTAGTAACTGCGTGGATGGTGAAGCAATTGTTTGGGATGGAAAAAACTGCGCATGGAATGAATACCTGTCAGTTAACGTAGATCTTGAAGGCGCACGCATCCCCCTGTGGGAGCGGGCTTGCTCGCGAAAGCGGCGTGTCAAGCAACATTGGCGTCGACTGACACTCCCTCTTCGCGAGCAAGCCCGCTCCCACATGGATAGCGTTCAGTCGATTTTTTCGGCGCGGGCCAACACCGCATTGAGCAACACATCCGTGCCCTGGCGCACATCTTCGGGCAGTACGTCTTCGGCTTCGTTGTGGCTCAAGCCGCCTACGCACGGGATGAACACCATGGCCGTCGGACAGAACCGCGCCAGGTGGATCGCGTCATGCCCGGCACCGCTGACAATCGACTGCTGAGCGTAGCCCAGCGCATCCACCGCCTGCTGCACCGCCGCCACGCAGTCCGCGTCGAACGGTGTCGCCGGGCTGATCCAGTGCGGGGTGATTGCCAGATGCAAACCGCGCTCGTCGGCTATCGCCTGAAGCCGCGCACGGACTTGTCGCTCCATCGCCTCGATGGTTTCATCGCGGTGATGACGCAGGTCGACAGTGAAATTCACAAGACCCGGAATGGTGTTGCGCGACGACTTGTTGATGCTCAACTCACCGACCGTGGTCAGGCCTTCAGGGGCGAAGTCCGCCGCCAGGGCTTCGATGGCCTGGATCATCTGCGCCACGCCGTACAAGGCATCCTTGCGCAGCGGCATCGGCGTGGTGCCGGCGTGGGCCGCCATGCCTTCGACCCGCACGTCGAGCCAGCGAATCGCCTGGCCGCCGCTGACCACGCCGATGCTCTTGGCGTTGTCTTCGAGGATCGGCCCTTGCTCGATGTGAGCTTCAAAGTAGGCATCCACCGCGCCACCCAGCGGGCGCTCGCCGGCATAACCGGTACGTTGCAGCGCCTCGGCAACGCTGATGCCATCGATGTCGCGCACCGCCAGCGCGGCGTCCAGCGCCATGATGCCGGTGAACACCGCCGAACCGAACATCGCCGGGGTGAAACGTGCGCCCTCTTCGTTGGTCCACACCGCCACTTCCAGCGGCTTGCGGGTCTGGATGCCCAGATCGTTCAGGCAGCGCACCACTTCCAGACCGGCGAGCACACCGTACACGCCATCGAACCGCCCGCCTTCGGGCTGGGTGTCGAGGTGACTGCCCATCATCACCGGTGCCGCGTCCGGATCAGTACCCGCGCGGCGGGCGAACAGGTTGCCGATGGCATCCACGCTCAGGGTCATGCCGGCTTCGCGGCACCAGTGGGCAAAGAGTTCGCGACCGGCCTTGTCCTCGTCGCTCAGGGCCAGGCGGCAGCTGCCGCCACGGGCGGTGGCGCCGATTTCGGCCATCGCCATCAGACTCGCCCAGAGGCGTTCGCCATTAATCTTCAACATGAGTTTCTCCAGGAAAATTCAAAGCAACGATCTCTGTAGGAGCCGGCTTGCCGGCGATAGCGGTTTGTCGGGCGACATCGATGACAATTGCGCCACCGCCATCGCCGGCAAGCCGGCGCCTACAGGTTCAAATGTTCAGGCCTTGGCCAGTTCCAGGCGTTCAGCGCTGGCATGGCGACGGGCCAGGGACAGGACACACAGCAGCGGAGTCGCAAGGCAGTGGCTGCCGCACGGCACGGCGCGGCTGGGACGAAGCGGGAGGCTTCATGGAGGGACTCCTTTGGTTATTTTTTTGGCAGGAGAGAAACGGCAAATCCGCGGCGCTCTGGCGGCGCCGGTCTGGGGATGATTTTTCGTTCCCGGACCATGATTAGTCAATTTTCTATTTATTATTCGAAGTATTACGCAAGCTTATAATAGAGAGCGGCAGCTGAACGTCGTGGACAGTGGCTTGAGGGAATCAGCGATCGCCTATGTCTGCCGCCTCTGAAAGATTTAGCCAATCTGTTGCATCGACCGATTGAATCCACAGCCAAAAACGAACCATCAGCGGCCCAGCGTCGCTTGGGAGTCTTCAAAATGATGCCGTAACAATGGCATCTCTCGCTGATAGCCAACGTAGGCACGTACTCGCCCGTAAAGTCCCTTCCGGCAGGCGCGATAAGTAGCTAGCTATTTGTTAACGAAAGTATGAAGTATTCATTTGAACTTTCAGATTCTTTCAGTGCGCGGGCTGTGCCTAACATCGACTCCACAGCGAACCAGTCTCTTATTAGTAGCCTGGCGCCGTCGAAGTGCTTTTGCAGTAGGCCCGGGGATTTTTGAGGATTACCGATGAAGCTGGAAATTTTCCGTACGCTGTGGGGCTATACCGCCAGCAAGGCTCAGGCGCTCGAGGAGTTGCTGCGCGCGGGCTTTGATGGCATGGAAGCACGCCTGCCTCTGGACGCCCGTGAACGGGCTGAGTTTGGCGCTTTTCTCCAGGCCAATCGCCTGGGCTATATCAGC
This sequence comes from Pseudomonas sp. GW821-FHT01C01, assembly GCF_059422645.1. Taxonomy (NCBI): domain Bacteria; kingdom Pseudomonadati; phylum Pseudomonadota; class Gammaproteobacteria; order Pseudomonadales; family Pseudomonadaceae; genus Pseudomonas; species Pseudomonas sp. GW821-FHT01C01. The sequence continues at coordinate 25,830 of NZ_JBWKXF010000040.1, forward strand.
ACAGTCTTCACCGCGTACGACGTGCTGCCGGACCAGTCGGCGACCCCTGCCGTCCATCTTAATGACCTCGACCAGAAACTCGCCTGGGCCGCCGAACTCGGCCCACGCTTCGTCAACGCGCTGGCGGGCAATGATCGCTGGTCCTTGCCACAACAAGTGGAGTTCTTCGGTCAGGCGCTGGATCTGGCGCGCAAGCACGGCCAGGTCTGCAGTTTCGAAACTCACCGCTCGCGCTCGCTGTTCAACCCTTGGGTGACCCTGGAGTTGATCCGGCAACTGCCCGATCTGTTGTTCACCAGTGATATCAGCCATTGGGTCGTGACCTGCGAGCGACTGTTGAATGACCCGGCCGATGACCTGAGTGCTTTCATCGAGCGGGTTCACCATATCCAGGCCCGGGTTGGTTATGACCAGGGACCGCAGGTTCCGCACCCGGCGGCGCCCGAATATGCAAAGGAACTGGCTTTCCATCAGCAGCACTGGGAAAGCATCTGGCGCTCGCAGCAAGCCCGCGGTTACCAGGTCAGCACCCTGACCCCGGAATTCGGCGCCGACGGCTACCTGCATCATCTGCCCTTCACCAATGTCCCGGTGGCCGACCTGTGGTCATTGAACGTGTGGATGGGCCGGACCGAACGCGAACACTTCGAGCGTTTCCACCACTCAAGCCATCCTTAGGGAGCCGATGCGTCATGCCTGACAATAAAAACAACAGCGCCAGCACTGACACACACAAAGCCAACTTCAACAGCATCCCGGTGGTCAACATCGCCGGTCTGTTCAGCTTTGAACTGGAACACCGCCTGGCCGTGGCCGAACAATTGGGGCGCGCCGCCAGCGAAGTCGGGTTTCTCTATATCACCGATCACGGTATCGACCCGCAACTGATCGCCAACCTGCGCAAGGCGGCCAAGGACTTTTTCGACCAGCCCCTCGACACCAAGATGCGGCACTACATCGGCACCTCGCAAACCCACAAAGGCTTTGTGCCCGAAGGCGAAGAGGTCTATTCCAAGGGCAAACCGGACCACAAGGAAGCCTTCGACGTCGGCTTCGAAGTCCCGGCCGATGATCCGCTGGTGCTGGCCAACACCCCATTGCTGGGGCCTAACGACTGGCCGCAGCTGGCAGGCTTCAAGGCATCGGTGCAGGCCTACTATGAAGCGATCTTCGCCCTGGGCCGGCGCCTGTTCGGCGGCTTCGCCCTGACCCTGGGCCTGGAAGAAAACTATTTCAACAGCCTGGTCACCCGTCCGCCGTCCAAGCTGCGCCTGATCCACTACCCCTTCGACGGTGCCGCCCATGACGCACCAGGTCTTGGCGCCCATACTGATTACGAGTGCTTCACCATCCTCCTGGCCGACAAACCTGGTCTTGAGGTGATGAACAATCTTGGTCAATGGATCGATGCACCGCCGATGCCTGATGCCTTTGTGGTCAACATCGGCGACATGCTGGAATTGATGACCGCCGGCGCATTCGTTGCCACTGCGCACCGGGTGCGCAGCGTGAAGGAGGAGCGTTATTCCTTTCCGCTGTTTTATGCCTGCGACTACCACACCCAGATCAAGCCGCTGCCCGGATTCGCCCAGGCAGGCAACGACTACGAAGAAATCACGATCGGCGAACACATGTATGGCCAGGCGCTGCAGACCTATCAATATCTGCGCCAGAGGGTGGCCAACGGGGAAGTTCAACTGCCAGGCAAGGCACGCAAGCCCGCCAGTTTCGGACATTTGAAAAATCAGGCCCAAGCGTCCTGATTGAAGTATTCAGCTAAACCCCTACCTACGCCGGAGTCAGTAAATAATGAAAAACAATAAGAAAAACCTTTTGAGCCTGGCTGTATTGGCAGCCGGTATGTTCGGTGCCTCGGTGAGCATGGCCGCGGCAGACACGTTCAAGGTCGGCATGGAAATCACCTACCCGCCTTTCGAGTCCTATGACAAGGACAAAAATGTAGTGGGTTCTGACCCCGAACTGGCAACCGCACTGGCCAAACACATGAACGCCAAGGTGGAGTTCGTCGACACCAAGTTCCCGAGCCTGATCCTGGGCTTGAACTCAGGCAAGTACGACGCAGTCATTTCCGGCATGTACATCACACCGGAGCGCCAGACTCAGGCCCAGACCATCGCTTATGCCAACACCGGTGCCGCAGTCATGGTGCCCAAGGGCAGCGAGATCAATGCGAAAAAGCCTGAAGATCTGTGCGGCTTGAAACTGGGCCTGGAACAGGGCACGACCTGGGTCAAGGAATTCCGCAAGCTGTCCGATGAATACTGCGTGCCGAACAACAAAGGCGCCATCACCGTCAGCGAATACCCCTCGGCCCCCGAAGTGACCCAGGCCCTGTTGTCCAAGAACATTCAGGCCCAGGTTGAAATCGCTGGCGCCGCAAAAATGATCGCGGAAAAGACCGGTGGCCGGGTAGTGATCACCACCGAGCATCCGATTTATCAGCAAACCCTGGGCATCTTCGTCAAGAAGGGTAACGATGAAACCTACCAGGCCGTGCAAAAGGCCTTCGAGGAGAGCAAAAAGAGCGGTGAATACGCCGCAATTCTCAAGAAGTATGGCTTGGAAGAGCCGACTGCCAACTAAGAACGTGTCCTTGTAGTCTGGTCATCTGCCTCCCCTGCACCGGGGCGGCAGATCGAGGTGCCCTATGCAATTCGATTGGTCGTATTTCTTCTCCCTGTTCTCCCTGCCAGACTTCTGGAATGCCTGCGTCACGGTGATCCAACTCAGTGCCCTGGCCTGGTTCATCGGCATGCTGCTCGGTTTTGTCCTGGCCACGGCCAAGCTGTCCCAATCGCCCTTGCTGCGCATTCCCGCAGCTGTCTACATCTGGTTCTTCCGCAGCATCCCGTTGCTGGTGCTGGTGGTCTTCGTCTACAACTTGCCGCAATTATTTCCCGGTAGCGGACCGATTCTGTCCAACCCCTTCTACTCCGGCCTGCTGGCCCTGGTGGTCACCGAAGCGGCGTACATGGCGGAAATCCATCGTGGTGGCCTGATCTCTGTGGCCAAGGGCCAGAAAGAAGCCGGGCGTGCACTGGGTGTCGGCCTGTTCGGCATGCAACGCTTGATCGTGATCCCCCAGGCTTTCCGTATTTCGCTGCCCACTTTGATCAATGAATACATCACGGTGGTCAAGCTGACATCGCTGGTCTCGGTCATCTCCCTGACCGAAATCCTCACGGTCGGCCAACGCCTCTATGCCACTAACTTCCTGGTCATGGAAACCCTGGCTGCGGTAGGCGTCTACTACGTGTTGATCGTCACCGTGTTCGGCTATTTCCTGCAGCGCCTGGAGCGCTACCTGGACCTGAACTTCCGCAAGCCGCACACACTCGACGCAGCCACCATCGCCAAGTTCAAGGCCAGCGCCGAAGCGTTGCCCGACAATGCGCGCAAAACAGCAGGCAACAACGCGACGCCAATCCTGCAACTGAAGAACATCCAGAAGAGCTATGGCACACACAAAGTGCTGATGGGTATCGACCTGAATGTCGAATACGGCCAGGTGGTCTCGATCATCGGGCCATCCGGCTCCGGCAAGACTTCGCTGATCCGCACCGTCAACGGCCTGGAAAGCATCGATACCGGCGACATTCTGTTGTTCGGCGAAAAATTCATCGAAGCGTCGGACAAACCCAACAGCTCCCGCCTGCGCAAAGGCGTGCGGCATATCGGCATGGTGTTCCAGAACTTCAACCTGTTCCCGCACCGCACCATTCTCGACAACGTCACTCTGGCGCCGCGTTACCATGGCCAGCCGGGCGAGCTGAGTGAACATCGTGCTTATGCGCTACTGGACAAGGTTGGCCTGCTGGCCCATGCCCACAAGTACCCGCACCAGCTCTCCGGTGGGCAGCAACAGCGTGTGGCAATCGCTCGAGCCCTGGCGATGGAGCCGCAGATCATGCTGTTCGACGAGCCGACCTCGGCCCTCGACCCGGAACTGGTCAACGACGTGCTGAACGTGATCCGCGACTTGGCCAAGGAAGGCATGACCATGCTGATCGTGACCCACGAAATGGACTTTGCCATGTCGATATCCGACAGGGTCGTATTCATGGAGAACGGTAATATCCAACTGGATGCGGCACCTGAAACCATACGATGCGATGCCGAAGGAGAAAGAGTGCGGCGCTTCATGGGAATCAGTACCCGATCGCCAAGCCTGTCTAAAACTGTGGATCATGCATGAGCATGGTGCTGTGCTAGGCGACCACTTACATTGAGCTTCCTTCTTTCAGGAAAACACGCATGAATCTTGGAATAGCAGGACGTTGGGCGCTGGTATGCGCCGCCAGCAAAGGCCTGGGAAAAGCCTGCGCACAGGCACTCGTCCATGAAGGCGTGAACGTGGTAATCACCGCACGAGGCGAACACACGCTGAATGAAACAGCCCGTCAGCTCAGAGCGATAAATCCTGAAGTGACTGTCATCGCCGTCGCCGGAGACATTTCGACGCCCGAGGGCCGGGCGGCAGCGCTCATGGCCCATGAGCATTTCGATATCTTGATCAACAATGCCGGAGGCCCTCCTCCCGGGGATTTCCGCGAATGGAATCGCGACGCCTGGCTCAAGGCGCTGGATGCCAACATGCTTACCCCAATCGAGCTGATCAAGGCCACGGTCGACGGTATGGCGGCACGCGGATTTGGCCGGATCATCAACATCACGTCGAGTGCGGTGAAGTCCCCTATCGAAAGCCTGGGCCTGTCCAATGGTGCGCGCAGTGGTCTGACGGGGTTTATCGCAGGGCTTGCCCGGCAAGAAAACATTGCCAGTCGCAATGTGACGATCAACAACCTGCAACCGGGCTCATTCGACACCGATCGACTGCGTGACAACCTGGTCGCTGCGGCTGAAGAGTCAGGGCAAGACAGTGAGGCATTCCTTGACGAATGCCGTAGCGAAATTCCTGCCAAACGCTTCGGCTCACCCGAGGAGTTCGGTGCTCTATGTGCCTTCGTTTGCAGCAGCCATGCGGGCTACCTGACCGGGCAGAACCTGTTGATTGATGGAGGGGCCATTCGCTCCAGCCAATAATGGGCAATGGCTATGGATGTGAGTACCCCAAACTTCAAAACGGGACGGCCCCCATGGCGGTGACGGACGGTCTGTTGCAGACCGTCGTTCCCACAGCCGGGTGATCAGGGTTTACGCGCAATGATCACCTGACTTTTCGCCACCACGGCATCCAGCGCCTGCTTGATCTGTGCACCCCGTGGCGAAGCCAGAATCGCCTGCCAGGTTTCCGCCCAGTGGTTGAGCAACGGATGATCCGGGCTGCTGAAATCGACCTTGGCTTCCCAGAACAACAGCATCCACATCGACCAGTAAAAGCCGTACTGGCTGTGGCTGATCACTTCCAGACCGGCATCGCTGACCATGGCCTTGAACTGCTCTTCGCTGATGATGCGAATGTGGTTGGGCTTCTGAAAATACACCGGCGCCGCGATATCTTTCTGCAGGTCTTCAGAGCTTGGGTGCGGGACGCTCAGCAGATACAACGCACCCGACTTACCAACGCGCACCAGTTCAGCAAGGAACTGTGCCGGATCATCCACGTGCTCGATGACCTCGGTCGACACCACCCGCGTGGCAGTTTCATCGGCAATCGGCAGCGGGTTGCAGTCGGTGACGTGGCATTCGACATCGCGGGCCGGTGTCTCGCTCAGGCGCTGGCGCGTCGCTTCGACCTTGGCCGCGTCGATATCGGCAATGATGATCTTCGCCCCGCGCATCCCGCAGAAATGCACGTTGCCGCCATCGCCACAGCCCACATCCAGCAGCGTGTCCTCGGGGGTCACCGGGAACCCGCTGAACAATTCGCCGGTTTGCTGATTGAACCAGCCGCTGAGCATCGCGTCGTGCAGGCCGAGCATATAGGGGTCGACCTTGTCCGCCACTGGCGTCGCGGGCGGTGTCTCTGGCTGCACAGGCGCGGGCGTGCCCGCCGTGAGTTTCTTCAAAAGGCTCAGCATGAGGTGGCTCCAGAGGATGAGACGGCTGTTCGGGAGGTGCCCAGGCGTTTGACCAGCGAGGCGCCGCGGTTGCGCATGGGCAATTCGATGAAGCGGTAGTTGAGTTCGCTCAGCAGCACGATCAGGCCGCCAGCCATCAGCAACATCAGAATCGGATGGCCAGCCGGACTGGGCAGCCCGGCAGCCTGTAAACGGAAAATGAATTCGCGAACCAGCAAGTAGGCCGGGATATGGATCAAGTAAATCCCGTAGGAACGACTGCCGACCCACGTCATCAGGTTTTTGAACACGCCGCGCGGCAACAGGTAATCGCGGTTGTAAGAAGCGATCCAGACCAGCAGTGCGCACAGCACCGCAATCAAGCCGATCCGGTAAGAAGCGAAGGTGAAACGATCCGTTGCCATGAAGCTGAGCAGCAGCGACACCGTGATCAGTGCGGCAACACCCGCCCATGGACGACGCAAGAATTTTGGCTCCCAGCGCAGGTACGACGGTAGCGTACTCCATATCGCCAACAGCACGCCAAGGGCCAGCGCGTCAGTGCGTATCACCATCAGGATCGGCGTGCGCAAAGTGAACAACTGCACCGCAACCAACGCCAGCAAAGCCCACACCAGGTGTTTGCGAAACAGCACGATCATCAGCGGAAACAGCAGATAGAACTGTTCCTCCAGCGACAGGCTCCAGTACACGAAACTGGTGCCGTACTCATAGCGATAAAAACTGTCGGCAAAACGGAAGTTGGCGTACTGCGCGACGCCGGCCAGGGTCGCCTGAAAGTTCGCGTGCAGCGTGCCGAACGCACCGGAGCGGTTGAGAAAAAGGCACGCCAGCAACATCAGCGCCAGCCACAGCCAGGCCGAAGGCAGCAAACGAAAGACCCGGCGCAACCAGAAATTGCGCGTCTGCTGCCAATATTCCTGACGCGTTGTGCAGCGGCGCAAGGCCGGGATCAGGCTACGGGCAATGACGAAGCCCGAGATCGCAAAAAACAGATCCACACCCCACCACGGCTGGCTGTACAGCGTGATCGTCTGCAGCAACGGCACAGCCGCCGCGAACAGGCTGTCCTGCAGGTGATGAAACAACACGCCGAGCACCGCAATGCCGCGCAGCAACTCGATGTCCATTATCCGTTTTTCGTTGCTCATGCGCCCTCCTGGACATGAGGTTTTCGAGCAATGATCACCTGGCTCTTGGGCATGAACCGGTCCAGCATCTGCTTGATCGCCAACCCGTCGGGCTGGGCCAGCAGGTCCTGCCAGGTTTTCGCCCAGCTTTCCATCAGCGGCGGGTACGGTGCCTGGATGCGGTCGCGAACCGCACCGCCCAATTCACGCCCGGCGGCCCGCTCACTGGCCCAGAAGAAGATCATGCCCATGACCCAGAAAAACCCGGTGGCCTGGCGATGCTCGATGACCAGGCCCGCGTCTTCCACCAGCGCGGCGAACCGCTCGGGACTGAAAATCTGCACATGATTGGGCGATTGAAAATAGCTGGCCGGGGCGATGCCTTTCTGCAAATGCTCGCCCACCGGGGACGGCACGCTCAGCAAGTACTGCGCCCCGGGACGGCCCATGCGCACCAGTTCGGCCATGAAGGGCTCTGGCTGATCGATGTGTTCGAGCACTTCCATGCACACGACTTTGCTCGCGCATCCGTCGGCCAATGGCAGCGGCAAACTATTGCTGACCAGCCCCAGGTTCGGTTTATCCGATTGTGCGGCCACTTGCCGGGCAAGATCGCGGACCTTGTCGTGTTCACTGTCAGTGAAGATCACCGAAGCGCCCTGGCGGACCGCGAACAACGTCGCCACGCCTTCACCACAACCGACATCCAGCAAGGTGTCGTCGGCGGTGATCGCAAAGCCCTTGAGCAATTCGCCGCTGTCGCCCGAAAACCAGCCGTCATGCATTGCATCGTGCAAGCCCACCACTCTTGGCGACACACGGGATTGCTCGACCGGTAACGGCGCGGGCTGGGGCTCGGGTTTCGTCTCTGGAAAGAAACGTCTGACCAATGCGCGAATCATGCCTCAGGGGGTTCCACGGCAAGGCTCTCGAACAGGCGCTCAAAAAATACGTCAAGCCGCTGTTCGGCAGTGGCCTGGCTGCAGAATTTTTTGAGGCTGGTCACTGCGTGCACGGACATCTGTGCATAACGCTCGGGATCCCCCTTGGCCACGTCATAACTTGATCGGTAAGCCCTGCACAACGACGCCCAATTGGTAACGTAGCGCAAGGTACGAAACGCCCTGCGCGGGTCATGTGGCCAGGCCGTCAGCTCATCGGTGGAGTCAATCAGGAATGCATTGTCGGCATCCAGATAATCGATCATCGCCGTGGTCCTTGGCGCTACCGCCGGTTTGCCACAGGACATGAACTCCATCAGCGGAAGACATTGGCCTTCGCCGTAGGACGTGTTGACCGCATAACTCGTGGCTTGCACTAGCTGCTCATAGTCCGCGTCAGCCAGATAGCCGTAAATCAGCACGACCCGGCAGCGGTAAGACTGGTTTTTGTACAAGTGGTGAAGGATGTCAGTCAGTGCTTCTTCAGCATCGTGGTGCGTCAATTTGAGCACCAGCGTTGCGTCATCCACCTCGCGAAACGTCACGCAAAAGGCACTGAGCATGTCTTCCCAATTCTTGCGCCCATCACCGGGGTTGAACACCGAGGTGTAAATCACGCCATCGAGGACCAACTCGTGTTCACTCGGCGGGGCCTCGAAATCAATACCCACGCCTTCGCGAGTTGCCACGGGTCCGAAGGCACGCAAGTCGAGTTCGCGGCTGTCCGCCAGCAACCCCTTGAGCGTCAACCGCACCTGACTGGCCAAGGGCTGACGTTGCAAGTGGGCGCCGCGCTCGGAAAACCGGTCCCATACCGGGGCAGGTACCGCGATGATCGGATAGTCGGCGCCCATCGCCTCGCGCACCGCATTCACGGTGTAGCTGGAATGCGTAATTGCCGCACCCGCTGCCCGCAACACCGTGCGCCAGTCATTGAGCGGGTCACCGGCAAAGGGTTCGTTGGGGATGGTGCTGAATTCCCACGCGAACACCGGCAGCGTCGGGCAGGCAAAATTGACCGGCGTGCGATGAGGCGGTGAGAACGACAGGAACACGCACGCTTCACCACGAGACAAACAGTCCATGTACAAGGCGTCGACTTCGGTCTGCGGGTCGCTGACTTCTACCACTCGCCCCAGCCGCGCCAGCACGGGTCGGTACTCTTTGAGCACGAAGTAATAGCTGTACTCCGAGCGGCCAAGGTTCTGGGCAATGGTGTGCTGGTTGGTTTCCGAATGAATGATGATCAGCATGGGGCGTTATCCGTCACGGTTGCTGTCGGCAAAGCCTGCGGCGCCAGCCCGAAAAAATCCGCCATGCGTTTCTGCACCGGGGCGAAAGCGCAGTAATCGTGCATGCGCTCGACGGCGGCGAAGGACATGCGCTGATATTCCAGCGGTTGTTCCTTGGCCAGACGGTAGCTGTTTTCGTAAGCGGTTTTCAGCGAACCCCAGTCCGGCCGGTAACGCAGGGTGCGGTAGATGATACGTGTGTCCTGCGGCCAGATGGTCAGCTCTTCGCTGGACTTGACCACAAACGCCACACGCTCATCGATGTAGTCCTCCATGGCCGTGTGATCCGGGGCAATCACCGGTTTACCGCTGGCCATGAACTCCATCAGCGGCAGGCACAGCCCTTCGCAGCGCGAGGCATTGACGTAGTAACTGGCGGCTTCGTACAGCCGGGCGTATTGCGGGTCGTCCAGGTAGCCGTGCATGACCACCACCCGACAGGCGAACGGGGAAAGCTGCGCGAGCAACGTCATCAGTTCGTCGTGGTAGGACGACAGATCGCTTTGGGTAATCTTCAGCACCAGCGTCGCGTCAGACGTTTCGCGGAACGCCCAGCAGAATGCGGTGATCAGTTGATGCCAGTTCTTGCGACCGTCACGCGGGTTGAACACGGTGACGTACACCACACCGTCAACCTGTGTTTCGACCTGGGCGGTGGTGTCCGGCCACTGTCGCGGTTCTGGCTCGGGTACTGCCATCGTCTGCGGGCCGGCGATGGCCGGCAACCAGTCAGCGAAACGCTGATGGGCGGCTTCCGACAATAAGTCGCGAATCCCTTCCCAATACCACTGGCTTAGAAAATGAGTGCGATGCACCGGGATCGGCAGCGATCTACCCTTGTCCATGCGCCACATGTGCATGTAATGGCGAGCAATCACCAAGCGGCGCTTGAGCGTCAGCGGCGGTGGCTTCAATGCCTCCAGCTCGGCCTCGAGCGCCGCCAGTTCCTCGGCGGTCGGCACGACGGGAATCAGTGCATCGGCGCTCAGCCCGAGTGTGCGTGTATCGAAAATGCAACCCTTGATGTCCAGTGTCGAGCCGGCACTGATCGGGACGCTGGTGTGGCGACTACGAATGTCGGCGTAGTTTTCCCACAACGGCGTCGGCAGCACCAGCACCGGAAAGTCTTCGCCCATGGTCCGACGAATCGCCCGGGCGGTATGGCTGGAGAGTGTGATCACCCGGCCCTGGCGCGCCAGCATTTGCGTCCAGTCCTGACGCGGGTCGTTATCCCATTGCTCATCGGGAATCGAATCAAACTCCCAGGCCACTACGCAGACCGTCGGGCACTCAAGGTCGTTCGGGGTTTTCTGCGGCGGCGTAAACGACAGGAACAGACTGTCTTCGCCGGCGGCCAATAATTGTTTGTAGAGCGGATCGACCTCGGCGGTGGAGGACACCACATGCACTCGCCCAAGGCTTTCGAGTACAGGGCGATATGCCTTGAGCACGAAGTAGTAACTGTACTCGGGACGGCCGAGACTCTGGCTGATGGAGCTGTCGTTGACGTCGGAGTAAAGAATGAAATTCATGGCATCCCACGGTGACGCCGCCATCCCGGCAGCCTCACGCTATGACGGGGAAAACACGGTTCGAGCCAGTGTTTACTGGCGCTCGTCCATCGTCTTGCTGCCCGTCTTCGTTCTTGTTTTAGTGGTCAGTTTCTCGCAGTTTCGAAGCGACGCTGCCGAACCCCGGTTAATCGTGACGAGGGGCATTCTAACCACATCCGTTGAGGATTCGTGAACCGCCCGGCGAGAATAAATCAGGCTACGCTGACGAGAACTGACCGGTCACGGTTGGACCTGTTGAAATTGCCGAGTAAATGGCACAGATTGGCTACCAAACAACTACAACAAACATTTCACCTGTCTTTTGAGCCACCCTATCGGTTCCAGAGAGCTTTCCATAAGTCTGTGGGAATTGGATGAAATGAATGACCGGGGGGTCGCTGTTGAAAAGACGTCTGTTTGTCACGGGCCTGACTGGATTCACAGGACAACACATCCAATCGCGTTTGCAGGCCGATGCCTCGGAATGGGAGCTTCTGCCGGTTCCTTGCCGCTACGATCTCGGCGCGCCGGACAGCCTCGAAGGCTTGTGGCCGGAAATACCCGACGCGGTGATTCACCTGGCCGGCCAGACGTTCGTCCCGGAAGCCTTTCGTGATCCGGCGGGCACCCTGAACATCAATCTGCTGGGCACCCTGAACCTGCTGCAAGCCCTCAAGGCGCGCGGATTCACGGGCACCTTCCTGTACGTCAGCTCTGGTGATGTCTATGGCCAGGTCACTGAAGCCCATCTGCCCATCACTGAATTGCAACCACCCTGCCCGCGCAATCCATACGCCGTGAGCAAACTGTCGGCGGAGTTCCTGAGTTTGCAATGGGGCCTGAGCGAAGGCTGGCCCGTACTGGTCGCCCGTCCGTTCAACCACATCGGCACCGGGCAGAAAGACAGCTTCGTCATCGCCAGCGCCGCCCGTCAGATCTGCCGGATCAAGCAAGGCCTGCAAGGGCCACGACTGGAGGTCGGGGACATCGATGTCACACGCGACTTCCTCGATGTCGCAGACGTGGTCTCGGCCTACCTGGCATTGCTGGAAAAAGGTACGCCGGGGCAGGTCTACAACATTTGCTCGGGGCGCGAACAGAGCATTCGCAGTTTGATCGAACAGCTGGCAGACCTTGCCCAGATCGACCTGCAACTGGTCCAGGACCCTGCGCGACTTCGCCGCGCGGATCAGCGTCGGGTGTGTGGCAGCCCTGCCAGGCTGGTCCAGACCACCGGATGGAAGTCTGAAATCACTACACAACAATCCCTGCGGGCGATCCTGTCCGACTGGGAGAAGCGAGTACGACAAGAATGACTAAAAGTGCATTGATCACAGGGATCACCGGCCAGGATGGCGCGTATCTGGCCAAACTGTTGCTCGACAAGGGTTACAAAGTCCACGGCCTGGTAGCGCGACGCAGCAGCGACTCGCGCTGGCGCCTGCGCGAGATGGGGGTCGAGGCGGACATTGTCTACCTGGACGGCGACATGGCCGATGCCTGTTCAGTGCAGCGCGCGGTGATCAAGTCGGCACCGGACGAGGTCTACAACCTCGCCGCGCAAAGCTTTGTCGCGGCCTCCTGGGATCAACCGGTGACCACCGGCATCGTTGACGGTCTGGGCGTTACCCACCTGCTCGAAGCGATCCGTCAGTTCAGTCCGCACACGCGCTTCTACCAGGCCTCCACCAGCGAAATGTTCGGTCTGATCCAGGCCGAGCAGCAGGACGAGAACACGCCGTTCTATCCGCGCAGCCCTTATGGCGTGGCCAAGCTGTACGGCCACTGGATCACCGTGAACTACCGCGAAAGCTTCAACCTGCACGCCAGTAGCGGCATTCTGTTCAACCATGAATCACCGCTGCGCGGTATCGAATTCGTGACGCGCAAAGTCACCGACGCCGCCGCCCGGATCAAGCAGGGCAAGCAGCAGGAACTGCGCCTGGGCAACATCGACGCCAAACGCGACTGGGGCTTTGCCGGGGACTACGTCGAAGCCATGTGGCTGATGCTGCAACAGGACAAACCCGACGACTTCGTGGTGGCCACCGGCGTGACCACTACTGTGCGCGAGATGTGTCGGATCGCCTTCGATCATGTGGGCCTGAACTACCGCGATTACGTGAAGATCGATCCGGCGTTCTTCCGCCCGGCCGAAGTCGAGGTGCTGCTCGGCAACCCGGCCAAGGCCCAGCGTGTGCTGGGCTGGAAACCAAAAACCGACCTGGATACCTTGATCCGCATGATGATGGATGCGGACATGAAACGCGTTGCCAAGGAGTAGGCCATGCTGATTCCCGTGATTCTATCCGGCGGTGCCGGGACAAGGTTGTGGCCGGTGTCGCGTGAAGGCCATCCCAAACCGTTCATGGCCTTGCCTGACGGCCAGTCGCTGCTGGGCAAGACCTATCGGCGTGCCGCTGACCTGCTCGACGGCTGGGGCGATATCGTCACGGTGACCAACCGCGAGTACTACTTCCAGAGCAAGGATCACTTTCGGGACGCGCACCTGGGCCGTCATCGCGGGCATTTCCTGCTGGAGCCGACGGGTCGCAATACGGCGCCGGCCATTGCTGCCGCCGCCCTCTCCCTCCAGGCCCTGCATGGCGACGACGCGATCATGCTGGTCATGCCCGCCGACCACCTGATCGTCAATGTCGACGCGCTGAAGGACGCGGTCGAGCATGCCGTGACATTGGCCAGGGGCGGTCACCTGGTGACCTTCGGTGTCGTGCCGACCGCTGCGGAAACCGGTTTTGGCTACATTGAAGCCGGCACACCGCTGGACGATAAAGGCGCTGCCAGCGTACGGCGCTTCGTCGAAAAACCCGACCTGCAAACCGCGACTCATTACCTGGAAAGCGGCAACTTCCTGTGGAACTCCGGGATGTTCTGCTTCTCGGTCGCCAGCCTGCTTGCCGAACTGCAAACCCATGCTCCCGCCTTGCTGGAGCAGACGCAAAACTGCATGGCCGCCAGTGTTCCCGTGGAAAACGCCGGGAGCGTGCAGCAGGAACTGTCACCGGCCCTGTTTGGCGAAATCACGGACATTTCCATCGACTACGCGTTGATGGAACACTCCGACAAAGTGGTCGTCGTGCCGGCCCGTTTCGACTGGAGCGACATCGGCTCCTGGGGTGCGGTGGCCGCGCTGGTACCGGCGGATGCACAAAACAACCGCGCCGTCGGCGAGTCGATATTCATCGATAGCCACAACAACTTCGTCCAGAGCGAAAACCGTCTGGTTGCGACCGTGGGGGTGGATAACCTGATCATCGTCGACACCGCCGACGCGGTGCTGGTGGCCCACGCCGACCGCGCCCAGGATGTACGCCGGGTGGCCAGGCAACTCAAGGATAAAGAGCACGAAGCCTATCGCCTGCACCGTACGGTCAGCCGGCCATGGGGCACCTACACCGTGCTCGAGGAAGGCCCGCGTTTCAAGATCAAACGCATTGTGGTCAAGCCCGGCGCCAAGTTGTCATTGCAGATGCACCACCACCGCAATGAACACTGGGTGGTGGTCGAAGGCATGGCCAAGGTCACCAACAATGGCACCGGCACGCACCTGGTGGCCAAGAACGAATCGACCTTCATTGCCGCCGGTCACAAGCATCGCCTGGAGAATCCCGGCGTGATTGACCTGGTGATCATCGAAGTGCAAAGCGGCGAATACCTGGGAGAGGACGACATCGTTCGCTTCGAAGACCAATACGGCAGGACGGTTTGAATGCTGCTTTCCCTTTACCGCACGCTGAGCAGCTATCGAGGGTTCATCCTCGGTAGCGTCCAGCGGGAATTTCAGGCGCGTTATCGCAATTCGTTGTTCGGTGCCCTGTGGACCGTGCTCAACCCGCTGTCGATGATCATCGTCTACACGGTGATTTTTTCCCAGATCATGCGCGCCCGTTTGCCTGGGGTGGATGACGGCATGGCCTACAGCATCTACCTCTGCGCCGGGTTGTTGACCTGGGGCCTGTTCGCAGAAATCACGGTGCGCAGTCAGAACATGTTTCTGGATAACGCCAACCTTCTGAAAAAAATCAGCTTCCCACGGATCTGCCTGCCGGTGATCGTGCTGTTGAATGCCGCAATCAACTTCGCAATCATCATCGGGTTGTTCCTCGGTTTTCTGTTGATCACCGGTCGACTACCGGGCATGGCGCTATTGGCGCTCATTCCACTGCTGGCGTTACAGGTGATGTTTTGTGCCGGGTTGGGGATGATTCTTGGCGTATTGAATGTGTTCTTTCGCGATGTCGGACAATTTTTCGCCATCTGCCTGCAATTCTGGTTCTGGCTGACGCCGATTGTGTACCCGATGAGCATCCTGCCCGATTGGGTGCAGCGCTTGCTGCAACTCAACCCACTGACCAATCTGATCACCAGCTACCAGAACATCTTCCTCTACGGTCAATGGCCCGTCTGGGGTTCGCTGCTGCCGATCATGGTTGGCAGCGTATTGTTCTTCGTCATCGGGCTGCGGCTGTTTCGGCACAGGGTCGGCGAAATGGTGGATGAACTCTGATGGGGCACATACGCGTCACCGGCCTGGGCAAGGCCTATAAACAGTACCCTACCCGCTGGAGTCGACTGGCCGAGTGGCTGATCCCGTTTTCACCGATCCGTCATCGCCAGCATTGGGTACTGCAAGACGTGACCTTCCAGATTGCCCCCGGAGAATCGGTGGGCATCGTCGGAGTCAACGGCGCCGGCAAAAGTACCTTGTTGAAGATGATCACCGGCACCACCCAACCCACCTGCGGCACCATTGAGCTCGAAGGCCGCGTCGCTGCCCTGCTGGAACTGGGCATGGGCTTTCATGCGGACTTTACCGGCCGGCAGAATGCAGTCATGGCCGGGCAGTTATTGGGCATGCAGGTCGAAGAGATAGAAGCGTTGATGCCTGAAATCGAACGTTTCGCGGAAATTGGCGACGCCATCGACCACCCGGTGCGCACCTATTCCAGCGGCATGCAAATGCGCCTGGCGTTCAGCGTGGCCACTGCGCGACGCCCGGACATTCTGATCGTCGACGAAGCTCTGTCAGTGGGCGACGCCTACTTCCAGCACAAAAGTTTCGACCGCATCCGCAGTTTTCGCAAAGCCGGCACCACGCTGCTGATCGTCTCCCATGACCGCTCGGCGATTCAGTCGATCTGCGACTCGGCGATTCTCCTGGAAAACGGCCACATGGCCATGCACGACACCCCCGAAACCGTCATGGATTACTACAACGCCCTGCTCGCCGAGCGTGAAGGTCAGACCGTGCGCCAGGAAATGCTCTCTGGCGGTCAAGTCAGCACCATTTCCGGAACGGGTGAAGCCAGGATTCTGAACGTGCGTCTGCTCGACAAACATGAGCGGTCCATCGACGCCGCCGAAGTCGGTCAACCGGTCGTGCTGGAAGTGAATGTCGAAGTTCGCCAGGACATCGAGCGGCTAGTGCTGGGTTTCATGATCAAGGATCGCCTGGGCCAGCCCATGTACGGCATCAACACCCATCGCCAGGATCAGGCGCTGACCGATCTGCAGGCTGGCGAGCGCGTGACCTACCGCTTCGCTTTCGTCATGGGATTGGGCAAGGGTAACTATTCCGTGGCGTTGAGCCTGTCACGCCTGGATTCGCACCTGGACCGCAACTTCGAGTGGCGCGATTACGGGCTGGTGTTCCATGTCATCAACAACCGGCAGGAAGATTTTGTCGGTTGCTCATGGCTGGCCGCGAAGACCACCGTCACGCGCTCGAGCGCGCCAGTCACCTCGGGGAGCACGCCATGACGCGTCTTTTGGTGGAATGCACGCACGTGTTCCAACACCCCAAGGTCAATTCGGGCATTCAGCGGGTGGTGCGCAACGTCGTCAACCAGTTGCCGGAATCGGTCGACGGTGTTGAATGCATTCCGGTTGTGTTGCTTAAGGGCAAACTCTATCGGGTACTGAAACTCGGCGCGCTGAACATTCCATTTTTCGATCAATTGATGACGTTCGGTGGGCGACTTGGCCGGCTGGCACATCGTTTCTGGCAATGGCACCAGCGGCTCGACCAACGCTTGACATCGCGATTCGCCCGACGCGTGTTGTACGTGGCTTATCGACTGACAGCGCTGACCTGCTTCAGCGTGCCGCTGCGTCTGATCGACCAGCTCAATCAGTATCAACTGCCCAAACGTTGCGCACCGTTGCAGCATCAACCGGGAGATCAACTGGTGTTGCTGGATTCGTCCTGGCACACCGACTTTTTCCCGTTTGCCGAACAGCTCAAACGTGAAGGCGTGGGCATTGTTTCAGTGATCTACGATTTGATTCCCCTGACTCACCCGCAATTCTACGACTCACGGCTGGTGCAGGTGTTCAACGAGTGGTTCGACTGGATTACTCAAACTGCCGATGGCTACGTGGCCATTTCCGCCACGGTGCGTGACCAGGTGCGTGAGGAGGTTCAGCGCCGTCTGGGCTCGGCCAAGGCCAATGCATTGTGGTTCGATTATTTCCACCTGGGCTCCGAACTCGATCTGAGCGAAGTCGACGCCGCCGTGGAACCGCGTCTTGCCCGGCTGTTCGCAACGCCGGAACCGGTGTTTTTGATGGTCAGCACCATCGAGCCGCGCAAGAACCACGACTACCTGCTGGATGCCTTCGAACGGGCCTGGGCGGTGGGCTCCAAGGCCCGGCTGTGCATTGCCGGGCGGGTTGGCTGGAAGTGCGACGCACTGCTGGCCCGGGTCCGTAATCACCCGCAACTGAACCAACGACTGTTCATGTTCAACGACCTGAGCGACACCAGCCTCGAACATGCCTACACCCACGCCAGCTCACTGGTGTTTCCCTCGTTTGTTGAAGGCTTCGGCCTGCCGCTGGTAGAAGCCATGCAGCGTGGACTGCCGGCCATGGGCAGCGACATTCCGGTCTTTCGCGAAATCGGCGGCGAGTACATGGCGTACTTCGATCTGGCCGAACCACAAAGCCTGGCTGATCTGGTCATTCGTTTCGAGAGCAACGGTCAATTCCCGGCCACTCGCGACGTCGCGGACTGGCGCTGGATCGGCTGGCGTGAAGCCAGTGCGCAATTGGCCGAACGCACCCTGCGCAATCTCCCGGACGTGCCGCTCGTACAAGAGAGGCAACATGCGCATTGCCCTTAACGCCCGGATTCTCCAGGCGCCGCGCACCGGCATCGGCCACTACGTCGCCGAACTGGCGAACGCCCTGGCGGGTGAACCGGATGTTGAACTGGCACTGTTTCATGGCTGGGGCTGGAGTACTGTGCTGCCTGAAGCGGCCATGCCCGGTTATTCCCGACTGACACCCTTGCTGCGGCAGATTCCGGGGGCCTATCAGGCCCGACGGTGGCTGGAGCAGAAACGCTTCGATCAGGGCCGCACGCAAGCCATCGACCTCTACCACGAACCGAGTTTGTGGCCGCTGTCGTTCGACGGCCCGACAGTCATTACCCTGCATGACCTGACGCACCTGCACTATCCCGAAACACAGCCACCGGCGCGCTTGCGAGAAATCGAACGGCGCGTGGCCGACGGCGTGCGACAGGCAAGCCTGATTCTTACCGACTCGCAATACATTGCTGACGAAGCCCAGGCACATTTCAGGCTACCGAAGGAGCGGTTTGTTGTCGCGCCGCTGGGTGTAGCCGCACGTTTTCACCCGCGGCCCCCCGAGGCTATCGACGCCGTACTCAAGACCCATGGCGTCGAAGCGCGGGAATACTTCCTCTGTGTCGGCACCCTGGAACCGCGCAAGAATCTGTCGCTCGCCCTGCGCGCCCACGCCCGATTGCCGGAATCAGTCCGTCAGCGTTTTCCATTGCTGATCGTCGGCATGGCTGGCTGGCAGCGCGAGCAGTTCAGCGAAGAATTGCACCAGGCCCTGGCCTGCGGTCATGTCTGTTTGCTGGGCTATCTGCCTGACGAGCACGTTGCGCAGCTGTTGGCCGGCGCCCGGGCATTGATTTTTCCGTCGATTTACGAAGGTTTTGGCCTGCCGGTGCTGGAGGCCATGGCCTGCGGCACGCCGGTCATTCTGACCAGACGTTCGGCCATGCCCGAAGTGGCAGGCCCTGCGGGCAACTATATTGAACCTGATGATCCCGACGGCTTGCGCGATGCAATGAGTCGTCTGATCGAGGATCTAGCGCATTGGCAGGTATGCCGGGAAGCCGGATTGCTACAGGCAAGGCTTTTTACCTGGGAACGCTGCGCGCAAGTCACGGCCAGCGCTTACCGCCAGGCTATGGGAGGTTGAATGCGAGTTCTTCATTTTTTCAAGACGTACCTGCCTGACTCGGTCGGCGGGATCGAACAAGTGATTTTCCAGTTGTGCGAAAGCGGTGCCCTGCACGGCGTTGAAGGCAAGGTGCTGACACTCAGTACCGATCCGACACCACCGGTGATGCAGATCGCTCAACATGAAGTCCATCGAGCCAGGCTCGACATTCAGTTCGCCTCCACAGGTTTTTCCTGGAGCGTCTTCAAACAGTTTCGCGAGCTGGCAGCCGAGGCCGACGTGGTCAATTACCACTTTCCATGGCCGTTCATGGACCTGGTGCATTTCGCCAGCGGCCTGAACAAACCCAGCGTGGTGACGTACCATTCGGACATTATCCGCCAGAAACACCTGCTCAAACTTTACCGGCCGCTGATGAATCGCTTTTTGCACAGCGCCGACCGGATCGTCGCGGCATCGCCCAATTACCTGCACACCAGTGATGTGTTGCAACAGTTTCAGCACAAGACCCGAGTGATCCCCTATGGATTGAACAAGGCAGGTTACCCACTGCCGGACAGCAATCGAATGGCTCACTGGCGGCAAAAGCTTGGCGACAAGTTCTTTCTGTTTGTGGGTGTGATGCGCTACTACAAAGGTTTGCATATCCTGCTCGACGCCCTGAAGGACCTGGATTATCCGACAGTGATTGTTGGTGCCGGCCCGCTGGAAGCAGAGCTGCATGCCCAGGCGACTGCCCTGGGTTTACGCAATGTTCACTTCCTGGGGCGTCTGGGGGACGAGGACAAGGTGGCGCTGCTGCAACTGAGCTACGCCATCGTGTTCCCATCGCACCTGCGCTCCGAAGCCTTTGGCATTTCGCTGCTTGAAGGTGCGATGTATGGCAAACCGATGATTTCCAGTGAAATTGGCACTGGCACCAGTTACATCAACATCCATAACGAGACCGGGCTGGTAGTGCCGCCGAGTCATCCTTTGGCGTTTCGTGAGGCGATGCGCACGCTTTGGGAAAACCCGGTGCTGGCGGCGCAAATGGGCGAGAAGGCGCAGGCCCGTTATCAGAATCTGTTTACGGCGGACGAAATGGGTCGCAAATGGGCTGCGTTGTATGAGGAACTGCTGGAAGAAAAAGCCCTCGCCTACGCATGATAATGCTGCTCACTTAAGGACGAACACTGAATCTGTGGCGAGGGAGCTTGCTCCCGCTGGGGCGCGAAGCGGCCCTAAAAATGGGACTGCTGCGCAGTCCAGCGGGAGCAAGCTCCCTCGCCACAGGTTGCTTATTGCTCGCTCTATCTCTTAAGTGAACAGCACTACGCCTACGCATGAGGCTTTTTTTGCAGGATCCGACTTGCCTCGGCTGCGATGTGCCAACAGTGTTACGATCCCGCGACTGTAGATTTTCCACGGCTTGCGTACGGCGTGTGCAAGCCGTCGACTTTTCCCATTGGCCCCTGACTGGCTGCTGAACGCCTATGCAACGCCTGCTCAATGACCGCCTGGACTGGAACCTGCTGCGCACTTTTCGGGTGATTGGCCAGGAGCTCAGCATCAGCCGCGCCGCCGCCCGCCTGCACCTGACGCAACCGGCCGTGAGCCAGGCACTCAAGCGCCTGGAAGAACAACTGGGCCGCCAACTGATTGCCCGGCGCGGGCCGCGCTTTGCCCTGACCGAAGTCGGCGAGCAGATCTTCGCCCTGGCCGGGGAGATCTATGGGCAAATGTCCCAAGTCAGCAGCGTGCTGGAACAACCGGCCGACGAAGTGATCGGCAAAGTGCGCTTGCTGATCATCAGCCGGATTTTCTCCGAGCGTTTTGATGACTTCCTCGCCGACTACCATCGCCAGTACCCGCGCGTGGATCTGGAAGTCGATGTGCTGCGCAGTTCCGACATCGTCAGCGCCCTTCAGGAAAAAACCGCGACCCTCGGCCTGAGCCTCAATCGGCGCCCGCAGCCACGCCTGGAGCAGCGTTTGTTCCTGCGTCAACGCTATGCGTTTTTCTGCGGCAAGCACCATGAACTGTTCGGCCAACAGGACGTCGCCGAAGGGGATTTGCAACGGGAGAACTTCGTCAGTTTCACCAGTGACCAGATCGGCGGCATGCTCTCGCCGCTGACGATTTTCCGCGATCAACAAGGTTTCAGCGGCCGCATCGTCGCGTCGTCACCGAGCCTGGAAGAAGTCCGGCGACTGGTGATCGCCGGCTTCGGTATCGGTTGTTTGCCCGAGCACGTGGTGGCGGCTGACGTCGACGCCGGATTGCTCTGGCGCCTGCCGCCCCACGAAGGGATTGCCGATGTGGACATTCATTTGCTGTGGAACCGCGAACAGCGCATGAGCCGGGCCGAGACAATTTTTCTCGAAAGCTTGCAACAACGGCTGACGGACTAAACGCGCAAGACCTGCGTCACCGGCTCACCGGCCCGCAAACGTTCGAGCAAGCGCGGCTCGGCGCGATCCGAGGCCAGCGCCTGCTCGATGACAGCCGCCGCCGATGCCGTGTCGAGAAACAACACGCCGTTGTCGTCCGCCAGCACCCAATCCCCCGGTTGCACCGTCACGCCGGCGCAGTGGATGGACTGATTGATTGCGCTGTCGCCGCGACCGTGCAGCTTGGTGGTCAACAGACTGGTGCCACGGGCGAACACCGGCAACCCGGCTTCACGCAGTTCCAGCAGATCGGTTACCGCACCGTCCACCACAATACCTGCCGCTCCAGCGCAGCGCGCCGCGCAACTGGTCACCGCACCGACCGGCGCGTGCCGATGATCGCCACCGGTGTCGATCACCAGCACGTCGCCCGGCCTGATTTGCCCCAGGGCCTGGTTGACGGCGATGGCATCGGCACCCACCAGTTTCAGGGTTAGCGCACGTCCCACCACCTTCACATTGGGCACCATGGCCCGCAGTTGCGGGTCGGCAAAACCCTCGTCGAGAAAATGCCCGAGGGTCGGAAAGCTCACGATCCTGAGTTGTTCGATCAGTTGCGATTCATCCATGTTGCGGCTCCCCGGCAATCAGTTCAGCGACACAGTCGATTTCCAGCGACACACCCCACAGCGCCACGCACACCGTGGTGCGCGCCGGTGGCGCATGGCCGAGGAACTCGCGGTACACGGTGTTGAATGGCTCCAGCTGCGCGGGATCGGTCAGGTAGGCATTGACCTTGATCACGTGGCTGAAACCGGACCCGGCTTCTATCAGGATCGCTTCGAGATTGCGCAAGGTTTGCCGCACTTGCTCCGGGAAATCAGCGGGTTGTTCATCGAGACTGTTCCGGGCCGGAATCTGCCCGGCGGTGAACACCAGGTGGCCGCTGACCACTGCCTGGGAGTAAGGGCCGACCGGGCCGATATAGCCCGGGGCCGATTGAATTCTGCGCATGTTGTATAACTCCCGGGATCAGGCCGTAGCCGATTTGAAGGGTTTTGCGGGGGCCGGATCGTCTGTCGGGACGCCGCTGGGGATTTCGCTGATGTCCTGCTTGAAGGTTTCGCTCAACAGCAACAACGCCACCAGGGAAATCAATGCCGCACCGATCATGTACCAGGCCACCGACGAACCTTTGCCCGTCGCGGCCAGCAATGCCGTGGTGACGATAGGCGTCGCCGCACTGCCGAGCAGGCCGGACAACATGTAGCTGATCGACAACCCGGAGTAACGCACCCGGGTGCCGAACAGTTCGGCAAGGAACGTCGCAATCGGCCCGTAGTTGGCGGCGAACGCGGTCATCAACAACAGATAACCGAACACCACCATCGACAGCTCTTTGGTGTCCATCAGCCAGAACATCGGGAACGCCACCAGCGCTTCGGCAATGATGCCGCCGACGATGATCGGCTTGCGTCCGACACGGTCCGATAGCGCGCCGAACACCGGCAACATGACGATGCACCAGGCGCAGGACAGCAGCACCACACCAAGCATCACGCTGCGGCTGAAGCCGAGATTCTGCGTGCCATAAGTCAAACCGAACGCCACGATAATGTTGAACGAAGCACCCGTGGACATGGTGGCAATGCCGCCCAGCACCACTTGCTTCCAGTACTTGCGGAATACTTCCGCCAGGGGCATTTTCACTTGCACCTCGGCTTCCTTGACCTTGTTGAAGGCCGGGGTTTCCGAGATGTTAAGACGGATGTACAAGCCAACAGCGATCAGCAATACGCTGGCCAGGAACGGAATACGCCAGCCCCAGGCCAACAGCTCCTCAGGAGACAACCACGCCGCGATCAACAGGAACGCCAGATTGGCAATCATGGTCCCGGCCGGTACGCCGATCTGCACCCAGGAACCGTACAGGCCACGCTTGTTGGCCGGCGCATGTTCCACCGCCATCAACACCGCCCCGCCCCACTCGCCACCCAATGCCAGGCCTTGAATAACCCGCAGCAGCAACAGCAGGATCGGCGCCCAAATTCCAATGGCTGCAAAGTCGGGCAATAAACCGATGGCGAAGGTGGCCGCGCCCATGGTCAACAGCGAGATCAACAACATCGACTTGCGCCCGAGGCGATCGCCGAAATGCCCGAACAACGCCGCGCCGACAATCCGCGCCAGATACGCCGAAGCGAACGTGCCGAAAGCCAGCAGCGTTCCGATCAGCGGCACGAAATCCGGAAAGAACACTTTGTTGAACACCAGCGCTGACGCCGTGGCAAACACGAACAAGTCATACCACTCCACGGTGGTACCAATCACACTGGCCACCGCGACTTTTTTCATGCTGATTGCAACTTCCGGTGGTGCGCCGGACTTTTCTGCGGACGATAGATCGCTCATCACTGTCTCCAGGAATTCATCAAGAACTCGTTATTTAATTGTTTTGACTGGCAGTAAAACGGTTGAGGCGAAGTTTGTTGTTATGGCTCGCCCAACTGAGCGGGCGAGTTCGCAGGGCATTTTTTTGGCCTTGGAAGCGGTCTCTTGTAGGAGCCGGCTTGCCGGCGATGGACTCAAGTGCGCCGTGTCTATCCGGTTTACATGCGTTATCGTTAACGACCATCGCCGGCAAGCCGGCTCCTACAGGTGTTGCGTTATCGGTGTTTCCCGGGATTGCGTGAAAATCCATTTTTAATGGAATAGCGGTGGGTTCAATAACCCAGTAATCGGTCCGCACAGTTCAATAACGGTTCGTCGCTACTCAATCGGCGGAAGTTTTCCGCTACTTGTTCGGCAATACAGTCATGGGAAGCCGCCGAAGCCATGTGCGGGGTAATGGTGACACCGGGCATTGTCCAGAGCCGGTGATCGACCGGCAGCGGTTCCTGTTCGAAGACATCCAGCAGCGCACCGCGCAATTGCCCTCGGGCCAGTGCCTGTTCGAGGTCATCGATGTTCAGGTGACCACCCCGGCCACAGTTGACCAGTGCTGCGCCGTTGGCGAGTTGGTCGAAAGTGCTCCGGCCGAGTATGCCGCGGGTTTCGCCGGTGAGTGGCAACAGATTGATCAGCAACTCGACACCATCGAGAAACGGATTCAACGCATCAGCCCCGGCGAACGTGCGCACACCCGGCAAGTCCTTGCTGCGCCGCGCCCAGCCGCGCACGTCATAACCGGCTGCGGCCAGATCCTGAGCAATCGCGCTGCCCAGCGATCCGAGTCCCATCACGCCGACCTTGAACTGCCCCGCCGCCCGTTGCAGCGGCCGCTCCCAGCGTTGTTCCCGTTGTTGCGACAACACCTGATCGAAACCGCGGTGATAGTGAATCACCGCCCAGCGCACGTACTCGGTCATGCCTTGGCGGTGGCCCGGGTCGACTACGCGGCAAATCGGCAGATCCGGGCATGACGGATCGTGATCGAGATGATCGATACCGGCAGCCACCGAGTGAATCACCTGCAGGTTCGGCAATGCGCCGAGACTGCCCGGCAAGGGAAACCAGCACGCGGCCATCTGCGCATTGGCGGCCCGGGAATCGTCGGCCAACACGGCCGTGAGTTGCGGCGCGCTGCGGGCAAACGCCGCCTGCAATTGCTTGAGCAGCAAGGTGTCGCGGGACAGCAAAACCACAGTGTTGATGACGGTGTTCATGACAAATAAGACTCGCGCTGGGATTCGATCAACGTCAGGGCGGCCTCCCAGGCCAGGTCGATGATGTTGTCCTGCTCATCACGGTCAAACTGTTCGGCGGTGTGCGCGCACACTTCCGGCGACGGGTAATGCAATGCCGAACCACCGGCCAGCGCCTGCACCTGTGCCTGGCAGGCACGCTCCAGAAAGTGGATCTCCTGGAACGCCTGGGCCACGCCCGAACCACCGACCAACAAGCCATGATTGCGCAGGATCATCGCCCGGTGCGGGCCGAGGTCGGCAATCAACCGCTCGCGCTCATCCAGCGACAGCGCGATGCCCTCGTAGGTGTGATAGGCCAACTTGCCGTAGAACTTCAGCGCGTGCTGACTGATCGGCAGCAAGCCCTGCTTCTGCGCCGCGACTGCCATGCCGGCCGCCGTATGGGTGTGAATCACACAGTTCAGGTCCGGACGCGCCATGTGGATCGCCGAGTGAATCACGAAGCCGGCGGCGTTGACCCGATGGCCTGCGTACTCTGGATCGACCACCCGCCCTTCCTGATCGATGCGCACCAGATCCGAGGCGCGCATGCGGTCGAAAATCACCCCGTAGCGGTTGATCAGGAAGTGGTGTTCAGGCCCCGGAATCCGCAGGGTGATATGGGTGTCGATCAGGTCGGTCATGCGAAAGTGCGCGACCAGTCGATACAGCGCAGCCAGTTCGCAACGGGCTTGCCATTCAACCGGGTCGATGTGTGCAGGTTTACTCACGAATACACCTCTTTAGCAGCGTGGGTGACGACCGGGTTGGCGCGCAGGCGGGCCAACCCGCAAACACCGATCAGGGACAGGGCCGAGAGCAAGGTGAAGAACACCGCCAGCGGCAACCATTGTCCGGAAAACTTGCTCGCCAGCAGGGTGCCGATCAGCGGCGTGGTGCCCCCGGCCACGGCGCAAGCCAATTGATACGCGATGGAAATGCCCGAGTAGCGCAGATGCACCGGGAAGGCCTGGGTCATGTAGCCGGCGATCACCGCGTACAGCGCCGAGAGAATCACCACCGCCAGGGCAATGCCAACGGTCATGAACACAATGTTCTGCGTGCCTACCAGCAGGAACATCGGGTATGGCGTGACCATGCACAGCAGCGCGACCCATTTGAGAAAACGACCTTCGCCGATACGTTCGGCGATCAGCGCCGAGACTGGTTGCGAGAGCAGCTGGATGACGGTCACCAGAAACAGACAATCGAGAATCGTCGAACGGGCAATGCCCTGATATTGGGTGACGTAGGTGATCATGAAGGTGTTGGTGAAGAAGAACCCGGCCGAGCCAATAGTCACGGCAGCGGCGGCGAACAGGATCTGCCGCCAGCAGGTGCGGATCACGTCCATCACCGGGTATTTGGCGGTTTCGTTATTGTCCTGGACCTTGGCGAATTCCGGCGACTCGTGAACACCGGAACGGATCAACAGGCCGACCATCATCAACACACCGCTGGCGAGGAATGGCAGGCGCCACCCCCAGGCGAGAAACTCCTCTGACTCAAGGGACGTCACCAGACGGAAGGCGATCAGGGCCAGCAACAAACCGGCGGGACTGCCGAGTTGGGCGAACGACGCGTAGAACGTCTTGCGCTTGGCCGGCGCGTGTTCGCTCGCCATCAACACCGCCCCTCCCCACTCGCCACCGACCGAAATGCCCTGGATCAAACGCAGCACGATCAGACCGATTGGCGCCCAGACGCCAACGCTCGCATAGCTCGGCAACAGGCCAATGCCGGCGGTGGCGATGCCCATCAAGGCCATGGTCACCAACAGCATTTTCTTGCGCCCGAGACGGTCGCCCAGATGACCGAACACCATCCCGGCCATGGGCCGCGCAATAAAGCCGACAGCGAAACTGCCGAATGCCGCGAGGGTACTCATGACCGGATCGCTGCTGGGGAAGAACACTTGCCCGAGGACCAGCGCCGCCGCGGTGGCGTAGATGTAGAAGTCGTAGAACTCGATGGTCGTGCCAATGAAGGCAGCGGCCGCGGCTCGGCGCGGTTGGGGAGTAGTGTGCATGCAAGGACCCTGTGTACTTATAGTTTTTGGGCAGGTGTTAAGGCGAATGACGGTTGCGCTCTGTGGCGCTTGTGGGCTTTATCGCTTCCATGCCAGGATTAGTCAATTTTCAAATCCTTATCTTTACTATTAGCACTGCTACTGCATGAGGTTTTATGCCTACCACTTCCAACCCGTGGGTCGGCCGGCGCTTTCTCAATGACCGCCTCGACTGGAACCTGCTGCGCACTTATCTGGTCATCGGCCAGGAAGGCAGCATGAGCCGCGCTGCCGCGCGACTTCACATCACCCAGTCAGCGGTCAGCCAGGCACTGAAACGACTGGAAGAACAACTGGACTGTGTGTTGATTGCCCGTAGTGGGCGACGCTTTGATCTGACGGAAACCGGGGAAGAAGTCCTGCGCATAGCGGCGGATATCTACGGGGATATTTCACGCTTGGGGACGGTGGTGGAGAGCCGTCACGACGACGTGGTGGGCAAGATTCGTATCCTCACCGTCAGCGGTGTGCAGGCACGGCATTACGATGATTTCCTCGCTGACTTCCATGAAACCCACCCGAAAATCGAGCTGGAAGTCGAGGTGATGGGCAGTTCGAACATCATCAGTTCGCTGCTGCAAAAGACCGCGACCATTGGCGTCGGTCTGTGCCGTTTGCCGCAGCCACGGCTGGAACAACGGGTACTGTTCCGAGAGACGTACGCTTACTTTTGTGGCCAGCGCCACCGGTTGTTCGGGCAACAGAATCTGACCCTGGAACAACTGGCGGCGGAAAACTTCGTCAGCTTCACCAGCGACCAATTGGGCGGCAATCTTTCACCCCTGACGCTGTTCCGCGATCAGCAAGGCTTCACTGGCAAGATCGTCGCGTCTTCCACCAGTTTCGAAGAAATTTACCGCCTGATCTGCGCGGGTTACGGCATCGGCGCCTTACCCACGCATCTGGTGCGCCGGGATGTCGAACAAGGTCTGCTCTGGCGCCTGCCGCCGGAAGACGGGGTGGTGGATTTCGATATCCAGCTGCTGTGGAATCGCGAACAGAAGATGAGCCAGGCCGAAACGGTGTTCCTCGAGAGCTTCCAGCACATGCTCAGCATCCGTGAGCCTGTGTTGTGAAGCCATGCGGGTTCAGACGTGAGGATCGCCCGGCGCCTTGCTTGGCGCTGCGTATTGCGGCTTCAGGTGCCCGTCCTGATCGAGTAGCCAGGCGTCCATGATCTCCCGGACGACCGGTCCGGCGACGCGACCACCCGCCTCGCCGTTTTCGATCATTACCGAAATCACGATCTTCGGGTGCTCGGCCGGAGCGAAACCGACGAACAAGGCATTGTCGCGGTTACGCTCACGGGTTTTCTCCCGGTTGTAACGTTCGCCCTGCTTGATCGCCACCACTTGCGCGGTACCACTCTTGCCCGCAATACGGTACTGCGCCCCCGCGGCGGCGGCCCGGGCAATCCCGCGGGCATCGTGCATCACCATCTGCATGCCATGGTTGACCTGCTCCCAGTCGCGTGGATCCTTGAGCAGAATGTTCTGCATTGGATGCTCATCCACCGGCGCGACGCCGTCCACGGTTTTGGCCAGATGCGGGCGATTCCACACTCCTTTGTTGGCAATCAGCGCCGTGGCCTGGGCCAATTGCAAAGGCGTGACCTGCATGTAGCCCTGGCCGATACCGAGAATCACCGTCTCGCCTGGAAACCAGGCCTGCCGACGCGTGGCGCGCTTCCAGGCTTGGGATGGCATGAGGCCGGGGGATTCTTCGTACATATCGAGAGAGACTTTCTCACCGAGTCCGAACATGGCCATGTAGTCGTGCAGACGATCGATACCGAGCTTGTGTGCGAGGTCATAGAAATAGGTGTCGTTGGAACGCATGATTGCTGCATCCATATCCACCCAACCATCGCCGCTGTGGTTCCAGTTGCGGTACTTGTGATCGAAATCCGGCAGTTGGTAATAACCGGGGTCGAACACGCGGGTCTGTGGCGTCACGACACCCGCATCGAGGCCGGCGATTGCCACTTCCGGCTTGATGGTCGAACCCGGTGCGTACAGGCCGCGTAGCACACGATTGAACAGCGGGCGGTCGATGGAGTCGTGCAGCGCCGCGTACTCCTTGAAGCTGATCCCGGTGACGAACAGGTTCGGGTCGAAGCTCGGCTTGCTGACCATGGCCAGCACTTCACCGGTCGACGGATCGAGCGCAACCACCGAGCCGCGACGATCGCCCAGGGCTTGTTCGGCGGCTTCCTGCAGCTTGACGTCGAGGCTCAGGACAATGTTTTCACCCGGCACCGGATCAGTGTGCTTGAGCACTCGCAGCACGCGACCCTGAGCATTGGTTTCGACTTCCTCATAACCGACATGGCCGTGCAGTTGCGCCTCGTAGAATTTTTCGATCCCGGTCTTGCCAATGGATTGGGTCCCTCGGTACTCGACCGTATCCAGAGCCTTTGACTCTTTCTCGTTGATGCGTCCGACATAGCCGACCGAATGAGCGAAGTGCGCGCCCAACGGATAGTGCCGAACGAACTGCGGCTCGACATCGATGCCCGGCAAGCGGAACTCGTTGACGGCGAGTACGGCGATCTGTTCTTCGTTCAGTTCATAGAACAGCGTCACCGGTACGAAGGGGTGACGTGCCTGCTTCATCACCTTGTCGAATTGCGAGCGGTCTTCAGCGGGCAAGTGCAGGAGATTGGCGACCTCGTCCAGCTCTTCGTTGACATTGGAAGCACGTTCGCGGGTGATGGTCAGGTTGAAGCTGGGACGATTGTCTGCGAGGAGTACGCCATTGCGGTCGTAGATCAATCCGCGGGTAGGTGTAATCGGCAGGACATGTACGCGATTGTTTTCGGAGATGGTCGAGTGATAGTCGAACTCGACGACCTGCAGGACATACAGGCGTACCACCAGAGCACAGGTAATGGCGGCAACGAACAAGGCGCAGGCCAGGAGTCTCTTGTTGACCAAACGTGTTTCTTTTTCGTGGTCCTTGATCGGTATCGGTTCAGGCACTTGTGCAGCAACTCTTTGAAAAGAATGCCGATCCGTGGGCGCAGACTCAGTCCATTAAAAATGAGCTGCACCTTACCAAACCCGGGGAGTCAGGTTTGTGTGATTTTTTTTACAATTGATTTTGAATGGGTCGCTCCCTGTTTTTCACGCGCAAAAACAAAACCCCAACTGCTTTCGCAATTGGGGTTTCGGAATTTAATCTTGACGATGACCTACT
>NZ_JBWKXF010000041.1:0-54957 GCF_059422645.1 Pseudomonas sp. GW821-FHT01C01
CCCCCCCCCCCCCCCCCCCCCCCCCCCCCCCCCCCCCCCCCCCCCCCCCCCCCCCCCCCCCCCCGCTCCCACATGGGTTTTGTGTTGGCAGCCAGAATCAGGCGTTTTCCAGCAGGTTATGCAACTCGACAAATTGCTGGGTCAGTTTGTGCCGCGGGTCGAGATGGATCAGCGGCGTATTGGCCTGGTGGGATTCGCGCATGCGTACCGAGCTGGCCAGGTACACCGGCAGCACCGGCAGGCCCTCCGCGATCAGTTCGTCGAGGATTTGCTGGGGCAGGCTGGCGCGGGCCTGGAACTGGTTGACGACGATGCCTTCGACTTCCAGGCTTTCGTTGTGGTCTTCCTTCAATTCTTCGATTTCCGCCATCAGGCCGTACAATGCCTGGCGTGAAAAACTGTCGCAGTCGAAAGGAATCAACACGCGATCGGCCGCGATCAACGCCGAAACCGCGTAGAAATTCAAAGCCGGCGGGGTATCGAGGTAAATCCGGTCATAGTCTTCGCTCAGTTCTTCAAGCAACTTACGCAGCTTGTTGATCTTGTGCTTGGCTTCAAGCTTTGGTTGCAAGTCCGCCAGCTCGGCGGTGGCGGTCACGACATGGAGGTTATCGAACGGGGTTTCGTAGATGTCGACCTGATTCTTCTTGGAGAACGGCCCGGAAGACAGCGTTTGCTTGAAGAAATCGGCGATGCCCATCGGGATGTCGTTACCGGTGAGCCCCGTCAGGTACTGAGTGGAGTTGGCCTGAGCGTCGAGGTCCACCAACAGGGTGCGAAAGCCCTCGCTGGCACTGACCGCCGCCAGATTGCAGGCGATGCTGGATTTGCCAACGCCACCTTTCTGATTGAACACCACGCGCCGCATGTCAAAACCTCCATGTATCAAAGAATGACCGAGTGTAGTGGTCCACGGCGTTGCTTCGCTACCTTGTCGGTCAAGGGACTACACAGTCAGTTGCCTTGTCTTGCTTGAAAAGCCCTGAACGGCCCGGTGATACGACGCCAGAACCGACAGACGGGGTAATGAATTTGTGAATAATTACCAATCGTTCATTTTTTTGCGCGTCAGCCGCTTCATCTTGCTGAGCAAAATGTAACCAGCATTTGCTACACGTTCCCGGCACCGGGATAATGCGCGCCACTCGGCGCCAAACGCCGCGCAGGGCGAGTCTCGGCTCTCGGCCACTCCCCGCGTCAAGTAAGCCCGTAAGGGTGGGATGAATGTCTGTGATCAACTTCAACATCGCCCAATGGCGCGCCTGGGCCCCGGGGCTTGATAGCGTGAACGACTGGCAGGCCTGGAGCCGACAACCGGTCGTGCCGCCGGACAGCGGTGCCGCTCCCGACGTTTCGTTTCTGCCGGCCATGCAGCGTCGGCGGCTCAGCCGCCTGGCACGGATGGCATTCAGTGTCGGCTGGCCATTGGCCGAAGGTCGGCAGGATCTGCCGTTGGTCTTTGTTTCCCGTCACGGCGAAACGCCCCGCACGGTCGACATTCTCAGCGATCTGGCCGCCGATCAGCCGCTGTCGCCGACCCAGTTCAGCCTGTCTGTGCATAACGCGATTATTGGTTTGTGGTCGATCATGCGGGGTGAAACCAGCGAAATGACGGCCCTGGCCGCCGCAGGCGACGGCCTGGAACACGGCATGCTGGAAGCTGCCGCGCTGCTGGCTGAAGGCGCTCCCGCGGTACTGCTGGTGATCACCGAAGAGCAGCCGCCGCAGGCTTACTCAACCTGGATCGACGACGTGCCGTTCCCTTATGCCGTCGGCCTGCTGATTACCCCCGGTACCGACTGGCAGTTGTCCCTGAACAGCCCGTCGGATGCGTTGTCCAAATCCCGCTGGCCACATGCACTGAATCTGCTGCGTATGCTGCTCGGCCAGCAAACCACCTGCCAACATGCCTGGAAAAATCGTGTATGGACCTGGCAACGCAACCCGTGACCGAGAAAAACCGCGACGCCTATTACTGGCGCTTGCTGGCCACCGCCGCGAGCTTTGCCCTGTTCGGGTTGGGCGGGCTGTGCCTGCGCCTGGTGATTTTCCCTGTGCTGAACTGCCTGCCGGGTGATGCCCAGACCCATCGGCTGCGCGCCCGGCAAACGGTCAGCCGTTGTTTCTGGATTTTTGTGCGTTTCATGGCCCGTACCGGGGTGCTGACCTACAACATTGAAGGCGCGGAAAAGCTCGGTCGTCCCGGGCAGATGATCATGGCCAATCACCCGTCGCTGATCGACGTGGTATTTCTGATCGGCCTGGTGCGTCACGCCAACTGCGTGGTCAAGCAAAGCCTCTGGGAAAACCCTTTCACCCGCGGACCGCTACGCTGCACCGAATACATCAGCAACGACGGCAGCATGGACATGCTCGACGCGGCCGCCGACGCGCTGAAAGAAGGCCAGACCCTGATCATTTTCCCCGAAGGCACGCGCACCCGGCCAGGCCAGGCGCCGGCCTTTCATCGGGGCGGCGCGGCAATCGCCCTGCGTGGTGCGAAAATCCTCACCCCGGTCATTATCAAGGTCAGCCCGACCACATTGACCAAGGCCGAGCCCTGGTATCGCATCCCCAAGCGGCGCGTGCACTTCAGTTTTCGGGTTGGGGCCGATATAGACCCACAGACCTTCGCCTCGCTGGGCCCGGCTCCGCAAGCCTCGCGCAAGCTCAACGATTATTTGCATTCTTACTTTATCAAGGAGCTCGCCGAAGATGAGCGATCTGTACACCCATAGCCTGGTGCTGGAAATCAAAGAACTGATCATCGAAGCCCTGGGTCTCGAAGACATCAGTGCCGAAGATATCGGCAGCGACCAGACGCTGTTCGGCGAAGGTCTGGGCCTGGACTCGGTGGACGCCCTGGAACTGGGCCTGGCCATCCAGAAAAAGTACGGCATCAAAATCGACGCCGATGCCAAAGACACACGTAATCACTTCAGTAATGTGGCGAGCCTTGCGGCGTTCGTCACCGCAAAACAGGCAGCTTGAGACCGGACCATGCAAACTCGTGACGACATTTTCAACACCCTGCGCGATGCCTTGGTCGAACTCTTCGAACTGGATCCAAAGCGTGTGAGCCTCGAATCCAACCTGTATCAGGACCTGGAAATCGACAGCATCGACGCGGTCGACCTGATTGATCACATCAAACGTCAGACCGGCAAGAAAATCGCTGCCGAAGAATTCAAATCGGTGCGTACCGTCAGTGACGTGGTCGAGGCGGTCTATCGCCTGGTTCAACCAGCCGCATGAGCCGACTGATTGGCCTCGGCCTGCTGCTGGCGGGCCTTTTATATCCCTTTGCGGTGTATTTCGGCATGGAGCATTTCGCCCCGTGGCAGTTCGGACTGCTGCTGGGCGGACTGTGGCTGGCCCGGGCGCTGACCGGCAAACGACGGCCTGGCAGCCTGTGGATGGCCACCGTGGCCATTGTGTTCTGTCTGTTGCTGGCATTGTTCGACAGCCCGGCGCTGTTGCGCTGGTATCCGGTGTTGATCAGCGCCTTCATGCTGACGCTGTTCGGATCGAGCCTGACATTCGGCCCACCGATCGTTGAACGCCTGGCCCGGGTGCGCGAGCCGCAATTGCCGGCCGAGGGCATTCGCTATACCCGTCAGGTGACCGTCGCCTGGAGTGTCTTTTTTCTATGCAACGGTGTGTGCGCTGCCGCCCTGACCCTCTGGGCGCCGCTGAGCTGGTGGACGTTGTACACCGGCCTGATCTCCTACGGATTGATAGGCCTGATGTTTGCCATTGAATGGCTGATACGACTAAGGGTACGAGGCCACCCATGAATTGGATAAAACTTGAGCACCTGCTGCTCAAGGCTCAGCCGGAGCGCACCGTAACGACCGGTCCGGCACTGGATCACGCCCGACTGTGCGAACTGGCGCTGAGCCTGGCCGCCGGCCTGCAAGCCCGGGGTGTGCGGCAGATGGCCGTACACCTTGAGGATGCCGCCGATCTGGCGGTCGCATTGCTTGGCGCCTGGCGTGCCGGGGTCAGTGTGCTGCTGCCGTCTGACCTGCAACCGCAGACCCGCCAGCGCTGGTCAGGCGAAGTTGATCTGTGGCTGAGCGATCAGCCCGACGATGCGCACCTGAGCGACCTTCGTCATCCGCCGCTGAGTGCGGTGGCACTGGATCTCGATCACTGCCAGCTCAGCCTGTGCACATCCGGCTCCAGTGGCGAACCCAAGCGCATCGAAAAGAACCTGCGCCAACTGGCCAATGAAGTCGAAGCCCTGGAACAATTATGGGGCGCAGACCTGGGTCCGGCGTGCATCATTGGCAGCGTCGCCACCCAGCACATCTACGGTCTGCTGTTCCGGGTGCTGTGGCCGCTGTGCGCCGGGCGCCCATTCGTACGCAAGCAGCTGGCATTCCCGGAAGACCTGCAGCGCGCCAGCCGCGAGTACCCGGCCTTCGCCTGGGTGGCCAGCCCGGCGTTGCTCAAGCGCATGGGCGACAACCTCGACTGGCCCGCCTTGAGCTCCGTACGCCGGGTGTTTTCCTCCGGCGGCGCATTGCCGTTCGAGGCAGCACAGAGCCTGCATGAGCGTCTGGGGCAATGGCCAACGGAAATTTTCGGCAGTTCGGAAACCGGCGGCATCGCCTGGCGTCAGGGCGCTGAACTCTGGCAGCCCTTTGCCGATGTCACGCTGACTCAAGACAGTGATGGTGCGCTGCTGATCGCTTCGCCCTACTTGCCTGGCGGTCATGTCGAACAGACTGCCGATTCAGCGCGCATCGCCGTCGATGGTCGCTTCGAATTGCTCGGGCGACTGGACCGGATCGTCAAACTGGAAGAAAAACGCATTTCACTGCCGATGCTGGAACAGGCGCTGATGGCTCATGAATGGGTCGTCGAAGCGCGGCTCGGCGTCGTTCAGGAAAACCGTGCCTCGCTGGGGGCGTTGCTGGTGCTGAGCGAGGCCGGTTTGCATGTTCTGCGCAATCAGGGTCGACGCAGCCTCACCGAGCAATTGCGCCAGCACCTGAGCCAACACTGCGAAGCCCTGGCCCTGCCAAGACGCTGGCGCCTGCTGCGACAACTGCCGCTGAACACCCAGGGCAAACTGCCCCAGGCCGACGTCGACGCCCTGCTGTTGGCGCCGCGCCCCAAAGCCCCGGAGGTGCTGGAGCAAGTCGAAAGCAATGGCGAATGGAGCCTGCAACTGGCCGTGCCACCGGACCTGGCCTATTTCAGCGGCCATTTCCCCAAGGTGCCGGTATTGCCGGGCGTGGTGCAGGTGGACTGGGCGCTGAGCCTGGGCCAGCAACTGATGCATCTGCCGAAAAAATTCGCCGGCATGGAAGTCTTGAAGTTCCAGCAACTGGTGCGTCCGGGAGACGAAGTCCAGCTGCACCTGCGCTTCGACCCGACGCGCGGCAAATTGTATTTCGCCTATCGCAACGAAACCGCCACCTGCTCCAGCGGGCGGATCTTGCTGGAGGCGGCGCATGTATAAGTTTGGTGAGTGCTGCGCACTCATTCGCGAGCAAGCCCGCTCCCACATGGGGTCCACGGCGTTCACAAATCCAGTGTGGGAGCGGGCTTGCTCGCGAAGCAGACACCACGGTCCCTCAGGTGTACACCAACATGCATAGCCCCTGCGCCATTGTCCCGGTGTACAACCACGAAACGGCCATCACCACCGTAGTCGATGCCCTGATCGCCAGCCATCTGCCGTGCATTCTGGTGGACGATGCCAGCAGTCCACGCTGCGCCCGAGTGCTGGATCGCCTGGCCCAACGTGAAATGGTTTACCTGATCCGCCTCGCCGAAAACCAGGGCAAGGGTGGCGCGGTCATGACCGGTTTGCGCGAAGCTTCGCGCCTGGGTTTCAGCCACGCCTTGCAGGTGGACGCCGATGGCCAGCACGATTTGCAGGACGTCAAACGCTTCATCGAACATTCACGCGCCCACCCACAGGCGGTGATTTGTGGCTACCCGCAGTACGACGCCAGCGTGCCGAAAGGCCGTTTGTATGCGCGCTACCTGACGCACGTCATGGTCTGGATCAACACCCTGTCGTTGCAGATTCGCGACTCCATGTGCGGTTTCCGGGTTTACCCGTTACCGCCAGTCCTGGCGTTGATCGAGTCAGCGAAAATCGGCAAGCGCATGGACTTCGACTCGGACATCCTGGTGCGCCTGGCCTGGCGCAATCAGCCGATGCAATGGCTGCATACCAAAGTCCACTACCCGCTGGACGGCGTTTCGCATTTTCGTATGTTCCACGACAACGTGCTGATTTCCAGCATGCATACGCGGCTGTTCTTCGGCATGTTGCTGCGTGCGCCAATGATCCTCTGGCGACGGTGGCGAGCATGAGCACAGACAATCAACACTGGGCCGACCGCGAAGAACGGGGCAGTTTCTGGCTGATGAAGCTCACCGCGTTCGGCGCCAAAGTACTGGGCCGGCGCCTGCTGAGCCCGTTGTTATACGGCATCGTGTTGTACTTTTTCCTGTTCGGCCGCAGCGCCCGCAAAAGCGCCTGGCAATATCAGCAACGCCTGGCCGACTGGAGCCGTCGCAGCGAATTGCGCCCGACCCATTGGCGGGTGTTCGGCCAGTTCATGGCTTTTGCCGATTCCATGCTCGACAAACTCGACGTATGGAACGGCAAGCTGAGCATCGGGCAAATCGAAATCGTCGACCCGGCATTGCTGCGCGACCAGTTGCGCGGTGCCCGCGGGCAGATGCTGGTGGGCGCACACCTGGGCAATCTGGAAGTCTGCCGCGCACTGGCGGAAATCGGCGAGAAAGTCACGATGAACGTGCTGGTGCACACCAAGCACGCCGAGCAGTTCAATCGATTGCTGGGCGAGGCCGGGGCGACCAACTTGCGCCTGATTCAAGTCAGCGAGCTCGACCCGGGTACCATGCTGCAACTGAGCGAACGCCTGGAGCGCGGTGAGTGGCTGGCGATTGCCGGCGACCGCGTACCGTTGCATGGCGGACGCAGCGTGACCGTGGACTTCCTCGGTCATCCGGCCAGGTTCCCCCAAGGCCCGTGGCTGCTGGCCGGCCTGCTGAAATGCCCGATCAACCTGCTGCTGTGCCTGAAAAAGCCCGACGGCGACTATCGACTGACCATTGAGCCGTTCGCTGACGCAATCACCTGGAAACGCAGCGACCGCGAGCAGGTCATTCATCAGTGGGCCTCCCGCTACGCCGAGCGCCTGAGTCACTATTGCCTCGAAGCGCCCCAACAATGGTTCAACTTTTACCCTTTCTGGAAGACCGATGACGACGCCAACGCTTGAGCCGGTAACCTTCGGCGAACTCCCTTTGCGCATCGAAGACGTGCTGGCCCTGGCCAACCGTCAGGTGCCGACGCAGTTACAGGGCGATCCCGAGTTCCGTCGGCGCATCGCCAAGGGTGCGCAGTTCCTCGATTCCCTGTTGGACAAGGAAGGCGTGATCTACGGCGTGACCACTGGTTATGGCGATTCCTGCGTGGTCGCCGTACCGCTGCATCACGTCGAGGCGCTGCCCCGTCATCTGTTCACCTTCCACGGCTGCGGCTTGGGCAAACTGCTTGATGCCCAGGCCACCCGTGCGGTTTTGGCGGCGCGTTTGCAGTCGTTGTGCCAGGGTGTTTCCGGGGTCCGCGTGGAGCTGCTGGAGCGCCTGCAGGCGTTCCTTGAACACGACATCCTGCCGCTGATTCCGGAAGAAGGTTCGGTGGGCGCCAGTGGTGACCTGACACCGCTTTCGTACGTTGCCGCGACGCTGTCCGGCGAACGCGAAGTGCTGTTCCGCGGCGAACGCCGGCAGGCTGCCGATGTGCACCGCGAACTCGGCTGGCAGCCACTGGTGTTGCGTCCGAAGGAAGCCCTGGCACTGATGAACGGCACTGCCGTAATGACCGGTCTGGCCTGCCTGGCATTCGCCCGCGCCGATTACCTGCTGCAACTGGCCACCCGCATCACCGCGCTGAACGTGGTCGCCCTGCAAGGCAACCCGGAACACTTCGACGAGCGCCTGTTCGCTGCCAAGCCACATCCGGGGCAGATGCAGGTCGCCGCGTGGCTGCGCAAGGATCTGGCCATCGACGCGCCGACCGCACCGTTGCATCGCCTGCAAGACCGCTATTCCCTGCGTTGTGCGCCCCATGTGCTGGGCGTGCTGGCCGACAGCCTGAACTGGCTGCGTTCGTTCATCGAGATCGAACTCAACAGCGCCAACGACAACCCGATCATCGACGCCGAAGCCGAGCGCGTGCTGCACGGTGGACACTTCTACGGCGGGCACATCGCATTCGCCATGGACAGCCTGAAAAACCTCGTGGCCAATGTCGCCGACCTGTTGGATCGGCAACTCGCGCTGCTGGTGGACGAGCGTTACAACCATGGTTTGCCGAGCAACCTGTCCGGCGCCACGGCTGACCGCGCCATGCTCAACCACGGCTTCAAGGCAGTGCAGATCGGCACCAGTGCCTGGACCGCCGAAGCGCTGAAAAACACCATGCCGGCCAGCGTTTTCTCGCGCTCCACCGAGTGCCACAACCAGGACAAAGTGAGCATGGGCACCATCGCCGCCCGGGATGCTATCCGCGTGCTGGAACTCACCGAGCAGGTGGCAGCCGCCACGTTGCTGGCGGCCAATCAGGGCGTCTGGCTCCGCAGCCAGGCCGAAGATGCACGACCACTGCCACCCGCTTTGGCCGCCATGCATGAAGCGTTGGCCAAGGACTTCCCACCGGTCATCGAAGACCGCGCGCTGGAAGGCGAATTGCGCCTGTGCCTGCAACGCATCGCCGAACAACACTGGAGGCTGCATGCGTAGCAAGGGATTTCTGCACACCGACACGGAAATCGTCGTACCGTTCTTTGACGTCGACAGCATGCACGTCGTCTGGCACGGCCATTACGTCAAATACCTGGAAGTCGCCCGCTGTGCGCTGCTGGACAGGATCGGCCACAACTACACCGCCATGTCCGAGTCAGGCTACGCGTGGCCGGTGATCGACCTGCAATTGCGCTACGTGCGCGGTGCGGTGTTCGGCCAGAAACTGAACGTGCGCGCCAACCTGGTGGAGTGGGAGAACCGCTTGAAGATCAACTACCTGATCAGCGATCTGCAAACCGGTGAGCGCTTGACCCGGGCGATGTCGGTACAGGTCGCCGTCGACATCGCCAGCCGCGAGATGCAACTGGCCTCGCCGAAAGTGTTCACCGATGCGGTTGAGAGGGTGCTGCCATGATGTTCTGCCCCCCCCGTTCCCCTGTAGGAGCTGGCTTGCCAGCGATGGTCGTTAACGATGACACCGGGCACCTGACACCCCGCGGCTTTCTCAGGTTTTTCGCGAGCAAGCTCGCTCCTACAGTGTTCTGCGTGTTACTGGGCATTCCAGGGTTGGCCAACGCCTTCGACCTGCAACAGCTCAGCGTTCAACTGGCCAGGCCCGAGGTGATCCACGGTAATTTCATCCAGGAAAAACACCTGCGCGCCCTGCCCCAGCCGCTGACCAGCAAGGGCACGTTCGTCCTGGCGAAAAACCACGGCCTGTTGTGGCTGCTCAAAACACCGTTGCAACAGGATTACCGCATCACCGCCAAAGGCATTGCCCGGCGTGATGCCAGCACTTGGCAAATGCTGCCGGGTAAAAGCGCCGGTGCCGAACAGAACCGTTTGTTCCTCGCCGTGCTGCAAGGCGACAGCAGTGGACTGCAACGGGATTTCGAGTTGTCCCTGAGCGGCGATGCACAGAACTGGAAGCTCACGCTGGTGCCACGTTCGATGCTGCTCAAGCAGGTGTTCAACCAGATCAACATTACCGGTGCAGAACTGGTGCACAGCATCCAACTGCTCGAAACCCAGGGCGACAGTACGTTGTTGCGCATGCAGGACAGCACCAGCGCCCAACCATTGAGTGACGCGGAGCAGCATGACTTTGCCGAGTGAACGCTTACTGCCACGGCTTTTCCTGCTCCTGCTGCTGGCAGTACTGGCGCTCGCCGGTTGGCAATGGCGTGACGGCGCGCCGCTGTCGGCCAACCTGATGGAACTGGTACCCGGCACGGCGCCCGACGCCCTGGAACTGCGCGCCGAACAACGCATGCAAGAACCGCTGAATCGCGAAATGCTGGTGCTGGTCGGCCACGCCGATCGCCAGCAGGCCGTCGCCATGGCGCTAACACTCGGCGAGCAGTGGCAGGCCAGCGGAGTGTTCGAAAGGGTCCAGTGGACCCTGCAAGCCGACTTGCCGGCGCTGCGCA
This sequence comes from Pseudomonas sp. GW821-FHT01C01, assembly GCF_059422645.1. NCBI lineage: Bacteria > Pseudomonadati > Pseudomonadota > Gammaproteobacteria > Pseudomonadales > Pseudomonadaceae > Pseudomonas > Pseudomonas sp. GW821-FHT01C01. Next base: position 10,236 of record NZ_JBWKXF010000041.1, read on the forward strand.
CACAATTGCTGCAAGGTCGCCTGGCGATGCTCTCGGCGGCGGACCGACAACTGCTGATCGAGCACCCCGACACCTTCATCCAGCAACGCGTACAGGCATTGTTCGACCCGTTCAACGGTTTCAGCCTGGTGCCGAGCCAGGACGACTGGCTCGGCCTGACCGGGCGCATCCAGAACAGCCAGCCGCAACGCGGTTCGGTACAACTGGACATCGGCAGCGGCGCCTTGATTGCCGATGCCGATGGCAAGAGCTGGGTGCTGCTGCGCGCGCGCACCACCGGCAACGCCTTCGACATGAACCTGCCGCTGCAGGTGGCTGACTTGCTCAAGCACAGCCGCGAAGAAGCCGCGCAGCACGACGTGCAACTGCTCGCCGCCAGCGGTTTGTTGTACGCAGCCAGCGGACAACAGCAGGCCACCCGGGAGATGACCTGGGTCGGTGGCGGTGCCACTCTCGGGATTCTGTTGTTGCTGCTGTTGGCCTTCCGGCGCTGGCGCGTCTTGCTGGCGTTCGTGCCGGTGCTGGTGGGCATGCTCTTCGGTGCGGTGGCCTGCGTGGCGTTGTTCGGCCATATGCACGTGATGACGCTGGTGCTGGGTTCGAGCCTGATCGGTGTCGCGGTCGACTACCCGTTGCACTACCTGTCCAAGAGTTGGAGCCTGAAACCCTGGCGCAGCTGGCCGGCACTGCGCATGACCTTGCCCGGGCTGACCCTGAGCCTGATCACCAGCGGTATCGGTTATCTGGCCCTGGCCTGGACCCCCTTCCCGGCACTGACCCAGATTGCCGCGTTCTCTGCCGCCGGCTTGCTCGGCGCCTATCTGTCCGCCGTGTGCCTGTTGCCGGCATTGCTCAAGGGCCTGGACCTGCGCCCGGCGCAGTGGCCATTGCGCGTTTGCGAATTTTTACTGGACTGCCGCGAAGCGCTGCTCGAACGGGCAAAAACCCCCGTCCTGCTGGCGCTGCTGATCGCCTTTTGCGTGGGCGGCCTGTTACAGCTGAGCAGCAAAAACGACATCCGCCAGTGGATCAGCGCGCCGCAACAACTGACCGACGAAGCCCGGACCATTGCACGGATCACTGGCTATCAACCCACCAGCCAGTTCTTCCTGATACGCGCCGCCAACCAGCAACAACTGCTCGAACGCCAGACCGCCCTGGGCGAACGACTGGATCAATTGATTGGCCTGGAAAAGCTCCAGGGTTATCTGTCGCTCAATCAGCTGGTGAGCCCGCCGAACCAACAGCAACAGGTACGCGAAGCGCTGAGCAAACTGCCGTCGTTCTGGCAACCGTTGCTCGAGATCGGCGTACCGGGCGAGGCGCTGCAAGCCGAGCTGACGAAGTTACAGGCATTGCCTGCCGTGGACATCGACACCGCGCTCACCGGCCCGCTGGCAGAACCCTACCGGCCCCTGTGGCTGGGGCCAACCGAAGACGGCGTGGCGGCGATGGTCAGCCTGCAAGGCATCAACAACCCGGCCCTGCTGCGGCTCCAGGGCGAGGACTTACCCGGCGTGACACTGGTGGATCGACTGGGTGAATTGAACAACGTCTTCGCAGCCACCCAAATCAGTGCCGCCGAACTGAAACTCGCCTCCTGCGTGCTGATCGTGCTGGTGCTGATCCTGCCGTTCGGTCTCGGCGGTGCGTTGCGCATCGTCTCCCTGCCGCTGTTGGCGGCGCTGTGCAGCCTGGCCAGCCTCGGTTGGCTGGGGCAGCCGCTGACCCTGTTCAGCCTGTTCGGCCTGCTGCTGGTGACGGCGATCAGTGTCGATTACGCGATCCTGATGCGCGAACAGGTCGGCGGTGCCGCCGTGAGCCTGCTGGGTACCTTGCTGGCGGCGTTGACCACCTGGCTGTCGTTCGGGCTGCTGGCGGTGTCGAGTACCCCGGCGGTGAGCAATTTCGGACTGTCGGTGAGCCTCGGCCTGATCTTCAGCTTCCTGCTCGCGCCGTGGGCCGGCCGACAGGTGCATGAGGCGACTACTGTGGAGCGGGCAGCGTGATGGTCGTTCTGTTCTGGGCGATGGCACTGGCGTTGTTCGCGGTGGCGACCCGTGTCGGCCGCCATTTTGGTTTGATTCCCATCGTCAGCCAGTTGTTGCTGGCGACCCTCGGCTTGCCGCTGTTGATGTATTTCTGGATCGAGCCCCAATGGCAATTGAGCGGTGCGCAGCTGGTGTCGCCGGGCTGGCTGAAGAACCTCTACAGCCTGAGTTTTGCCCTGTTGCTGGGCTATATCCTCAGCGATGTGATCGACCTGCAACTGGATCGCCAGAGCCTGAAAATCGCCCTGCCCAGCTTTTGCATTCCGTTTGTCTGCGGCCTGGCCACGGCGATCTGGCTGTTGCCGCCGCAACCGTGGATCAGCTCGCTGGCCGTCGGCCTGTTGTTCGCCATCACCGCGATTCCGGTGTTGTACCTGTACCTGCGGCACATCGATTACCCGCCCGGCGCCACCCGGCGACTGGTGCAAACCGCGATCCTCATCGACCTCGCCTGCTGGACGCTGTTCGGCATCGCCCAGGGCAGCCTGCACCTGAGCAGCCTGTTACTGCCCCTGGCCGGTGCCTGCCTGCCGGTGCTGCTGCGACTACTGGGTCTGCGCCAGACCTGGCTTTACAGCCTGTGCTTTTTCGCCCTGCTGGTCGTCGCCGAACACTACAAGCTCAATGCGCTGATTTTCGGCATCGGTTATGTGTTGATCATGGCGGCGTTGAAAGCCCCCCTCGTGCTGCCGTTGCCGGCCTTGTGGATGAGCCGCTTGCAGACGTACATCGCCATCCCGCTGATCCTCACGTTCGGCATTGTGCAGATCAACGTGCACAGCGCGATGGACAGCCTCGGCTGGGTGCAACTGCTAGCCCTGCTGCTGTTGCCGATGCTGAGCAAACTGCTGGGCAACTGGCTCGGCCTCGGCTGGGCCGGGGCCTCGTTCAAGGGCGCCAGTCGCTGGCGGGAAAGTGTGCTGCTGAACATCCGTGGCTTGAGCGAGATCGTTTTTCTCAACCTGCTGCTGCAACAGCAACTCATCACCCCGCCGTTGTACTTTGCACTGATGCTGATGGGCCTGATCGCTACACTGCTGCCGGCCCTGGCCGGCATGCACCGAATCCCCCTGAAAACCGCTGTCCCGGCAAGGAGCCCTCATGCCAACCGTTGAAATGGAATGCCGCCAGGTCGTGATCATCGGTGCCGGCCCTTCCGGTGCCATCGCCGCCGCGTTGCTCAAGCGCAAGGGACACGATGTGCTGGTGATCGAGCGCCAGCATTTCCCGCGGTTTTCCATCGGTGAAAGCCTGTTGGCGCACTGCCTGGACTTCGTCGAAGAGGCGGGCATGCTCGACGCCGTCAACGCCGCCGGCTTCCAGCTGAAAACCGGTGCCGCGTTTGCCTGGGGCGAGCGCTACAGCGCGTTCGATTTCAGCGAGACGTTCAGCCACGGCAAATCGACGACGTTTCAGGTCCAGCGCGCCGACTTCGATAAACTGCTGGCCGATCAGGCCGCGCTCCAAGGCGTGGAGATCCGCTATGGCGAAACCATCGTCAGCGTCGACACTGACCCGGAAAAACCGCAGCTCGGCGTACGTCGTGAAGACGGTAGCGAATACCGCGTCGAGGCGGCTTTCCTGCTCGATGCGAGTGGCTACGGCCGCGTGCTGCCGCGCTTGCTCGACCTCGAGGCACCGTCGAATTTTCCGTTGCGCCAAGCCGTGTTCACTCACGTCGAGGACCGTATCGACCACCCGGCCTTCGACCGCAGCAAGATCCTCGTGACCACTCATCCGACCCAGCGCGACGTGTGGTTCTGGACCATCCCGTTCAGCAACGGGCGCTGCTCGGTCGGCGTGGTCGCCGCAGAGGAACGTTTCGCCGGCCGCAGCGATAATCTGGACGAGTGCCTGCGCGGCTTTATCGCCGAGACGCCGAGTCTGGCCAGCGTATTGACCAACGCGCGCTGGGATACCGCAGCCCGAACCATCGGCGGTTACTCGGCAAACGTCAAAACCCTGCACGGTCCTGGCTTCGCGCTGCTGGGCAATGCAGCGGAATTCCTTGACCCGGTGTTTTCCTCCGGGGTGACGATCGCCATGCGTTCGGCGAGCATGGCTGCCGGGGTATTGCACCGCCAACTGCTGGGCGAAGCCGTCGATTGGCAAACCGAGTTTGCCGAACCGCTCAAGCGCGGCGTCGACACCTTCCGTTGCTACGTCGAAGGCTGGTATGCGGGGACGTTTCAGGACGTGATTTTCCATGAGAGCAGTTCGCCGGAAATCCGCGGGATGATCAGCTCCATTCTTGCCGGATATGCCTGGGACCCACGCAACCCGTTCGTCAGCGAAGCCAGGCGCCGGTTGAAGGTGATATCAGAATTCTGTGCAAGGGACGCGTCATGAACTACTTGAGCGACCATTACGTCGAAGAAACCCGCTTCGGTTTGTGGTTCCTGCGCAGCCGGATCTGGCAACACTATGTGCTGCGGCTGGCGATCAACGATTTGCGCAGCCTGTTCAGCGAAGCGCTGCCTGTCAGCCCGGTGCTGCTGGATGCCGGATGCGGCCAGGGCAAGTCATTCCCGTTGCTGCGCCAAGCCTTTGCGCCCGGTCGTCTGATTGGCGTCGATGCTGATCCCCACAGCCTGAACCAGAGCCGCGAAGAAGCGGTCCGGCAGGGCATGGAAGTGGAGTTGATCGGCAGCGACTGCGCCAGTCTCAACCTGCCGGACGCCAGTATCGACCTGCTGTTCTGTCACCAGACTTTCCATCATCTGGTGGAGCAGGAACAGGCACTGGCCGAGTTCTACCGCGTGCTCAAACCCGGCGGTTATCTGCTGTTCGCCGAATCCACCGAGGCTTACATTGATACCTGGGTGATCCGCTGGTTGTTTCGCCACCCGATGCACGTGCAGAAAAGCGCTGCACAGTATCTGCAAATGATTCGCCAACAGGGTTTCGAATTCGCGGCGCAAAACGTGTCTTATCCGTATCTGTGGTGGAGTCGCGCCAAGGATTTCGGCCTGCTCGAATACTTGGGTGTGTGCAAGCCAAAACCCTTTGGCCAACGGGAAGAAACCCTGGTCAATGTGGTGGCGCGCAAACCTTTTGAAGGAACTGTGTGATGTTCATTGCCAGTCGCTTGAAATACCAAACTTGTGGGAGCGGGCTTGCTCGCGAAAGCGGTGGGTCAGCCAGCGGATTTGCCGGATGTACTGCCGCTTTCGCGGGCAAGCCCGCTCCTACAGGAGTAACGGGTGCTCTGCGATTTCTGCTACTTGCCGCGGCGCTGCTGCTGAGCGCCTGTGCCGGCCGGGCGCCGCTGCCCGAGCACAATCCGGATCTGCCGTTGCCGTTGCAATTGCACATCCAGCGCTTGCAGGCCGAAAAACGCCAGGACTGGGTACTGGTGATCCAGCGCGAAGAACCTGGTATTCGCTGGTCGATGATGGACCTGTTGGGCATTCCCCAGGCACGCCAGAAATTGATCGATAAAACCTGGGAGTCCGATGGTTTCTTGCCACCCAATCCGGAAGCCCGGGAGCTGTTCGCGGCGCTGCTGTTTGCGCTGACGCCGAAAGATGAACTGGCGGCCAACTATCCCGGCGCCTGGCAACACGGCAAACAACGGTCCCTGCCCGAGCGCTGGGATATCCGCTACGTACAACCGCAGAACTTTGAATTGCAGTTTCCGAAAGGTCCGACCTATCAAGTCACGCCCCTGAGCGGTGAAACGCCATGACGGCTTACCTCAATGCCCTCGGTTTGGTTTGCGCTCTGGGCCGCGGCAAACGGGAAGTCGCGCGCAACCTGTTTGCCGGCGACTGCTCCGGCATGCGCGACGCCGCCGGATGGGTGCCAGAGCGTTCGTTGCCGGTCGGTGCAGTCCATGGCGAGTTGCCAGCGATCCCGGCCGCACTGTCCAGGCATCACAGCCGCAACAATCAATTGTTGCTGGAAGCCGCGCTGCAAATCCGCCAGGACATCGACAGCGCGATCCAGACTTACGGCGGCGGCCGCATCGGTATCGTGCTCGGCACCAGCACTTCGGGGATCGACGAAGCCAGCCAGGGCCTGGCCCATTACCTGCGCGAGCAGCAGTTCCCGCCTGAGTACGACTACCAGCAACAAGAGCTCGCTGCGCCGGCGAACTTCCTCGCCGAGTGGCTGCAATTGAGCGGGCCGGCCTATGTCATCTCCACGGCCTGCACCTCCAGCGCCCGGGCACTGATGAGCGCCCGGCGCCTGTTGGATCTGGGCGTCTGCGACGCGGTGCTGTGCGGCGGTGTCGACACCCTGTGCAAACTGACACTCAATGGTTTCCGTGCACTGGAAGCGGTGTCCGGGCAACGCTGCAATCCGTTCTCGGTGAACCGCAACGGCATCAACATCGGCGAAGCGGCGGTGCTGTTCCTGATGACCCGCAGCGCGGGCGACAAGCAACCGATTGCCCTGCTCGGCAGCGGCGCCAGCTCCGATGCGCACCATATTTCCGCGCCGGAACCCACCGGCCGCGGCGCCCTGCAAGCCATGCGCAAAGCCCTGGACCGCGCCAACCTGCAACCGGAGCAGATCACTTACCTGAACCTGCACGGCACCGCCACCCAGCACAACGACGCCATGGAAAGCCAGGCCGTGGCGACGCTGTTCCCGGCCGGCGTGTCCTGCTCGTCGAGCAAACCGATGACCGGCCACACCCTCGGGGCCGCCGGCGCACTGGAAGCGGCGTTCTGCTGGTTGAGCCTTGGCACGGACAACCCCGGGCATGCCCTGCCCCCCCATGTCTGGGACGGTCAACCCGACCCGCAACTGCCTGTGCTGAATTGGGTGACCCCGGCCACGCGCCTGGCGTCCATTGCACCGCGCTACCTGATGAGCAATTCGTTCGCCTTCGGTGGCAACAACGTCAGCCTGATTATCGGAGACGCCCCATGATTGACTGGCCGCTCGCCGAACTGCTGCCCCACGCTGGCGACATGATCCTTATCGATCAGATCCTGGCGTTCGATGAAGAGCAGATTCACACCCGCCTGACCGTCAAGCCCGATGGCCTGTTCAACCGCCCCGACGGTGGTCTGCCGGCCTGGGTCGGCATCGAACTGATGGCCCAGAGCGTGGCCGCCTTCGCCGGTTGCCATGCGCGTCAGCGCGGGGATGCGGTGGAGTTGGGTTTCCTGCTCGGCAGCCGCAAGTTCGAATGCAACGTCGAAAGTTTTCCCGCCGGCACCGAGTTGACCATCCACGGCATTCGCTCCCTGGAAGACGATAACGGCATGGGCGTGTTCGAGTGTCACATCAACGCCCCCGGCATTCACGCCAGCGCCCGTCTGAACGTGTACCGCCCACCCCAGGCCGCTCAATATCTCCATGAACCCGAAGGAGTCCAGTCATGACTGAATCCGTACTGGTCACCGGTTCCAGCCGTGGCATCGGCCGCGCAATTGCCTTGCGTCTGGCCCAGGCCGGGCACGACATCGTGCTGCATTGCCGCAGTGGCCTGGGGGATGCCGAAACTGTCAAAGCCGAAATCGAGGCCTTGGGCCGTCGTGCGCGCATCCTGCAGTTCGACGTGTCCAACCGTGCCCATTGCAAAGAAATTCTCGAAGCCGACGTGGAAACACATGGCGCCTATTACGGCGTGGTACTCAACGCCGGCCTGACCCGCGACGGAGCCTTTCCGGCCCTGAGCGAGGACGATTGGGATGTGGTGATGCGCACCAATCTCGACGGTTTCTACAACGTGCTGCACCCGGTGATGATGCCGATGATCCGTCGTCGCGCCGCCGGGCGAATTGTCTGCATCACCTCGGTGTCGGGGCTGATCGGCAACCGTGGCCAGGTCAACTACAGCGCCTCCAAGGCCGGGTTGATCGGCGCGGCCAAGGCATTGGCGATCGAACTGGGCAAGCGCAAAATTACCGTTAACTGTGTCGCACCCGGCCTGATCGACACAGCCATGCTCGACGAAAACGTGCCGGTGGAAGAACTGATGAAAATGATCCCCGCACAACGCATGGGCACCCCTGAAGAGGTGGCCGGCGCGGTGAATTTCCTGATGTCGGCGGAAGCCTCGTACATCACCCGGCAGGTTCTGGCCGTCAACGGAGGCCTGTGCTGATGAAGCGCGTCGTCGTCACCGGCATGGCCGGCATTACCTCGCTGGGCAACGACTGGGAAACCATCGCCGGCAACTTCGCGGCCAACCGCAGCGGCATCCGCCGGATGGACGAGTGGGATCGCTTTACCGAGCTCAACACGCGGCTGGCAGGCCCCATCGATGACTTCAAGGTGCCGAGCCACTGGACCCGCAAGCAACTGCGCAGCATGGGCCGGGTTTCGCGGCTTGCTGTGGGCGCGGCGGAGATGGCGCTGGCCGATGCCGGCCTGTTGGGCGACGAGTCGATCAAGGACGGGCGCATGGGTGTCGCCTGCGGCTCCTCCACCGGCAGCACCGACGAGATCAAGGCCTTCGGCAACATGCTGCTCAACTCGGTGGCCGAGGGCCTGAACGCCAATTCCTACGTGCGGATGATGCCGCACACCACCGCGGCGAACATCAGCATCTTCTTCGGCCTCACCGGTCGCCTGATTCCCACCTCCAGCGCCTGCACCAGCGGCAGTCAGGGCATCGGCTATGCCTACGAGGCGATCAAGTTCGGTCGCCTGCCGCTGATGCTCGCCGGCGGTGCCGAAGAACTGTGCCCGACCGAAGCCATGGTCTTCGACGCGCTCTACGCCACCAGCCTGAAAAACGACACTCCACAACGCAGCCCTCGTCCTTACGACACCGCACGCGACGGCCTGGTCATCGGTGAAGGCGGCGGCATGCTGGTGCTCGAAGAACTGGAACACGCCCTGGCGCGCGGTGCGCACATCCATGCCGAAATCGTCGGTTTCGGCAGCAATGCCGACGGCCAGCACACCACCCGCCCCGAACAAGTCACCATGCGCCGGGCAATGGAACTGGCCCTGGAAGACGCCGGGCTGAAACCTTCGGATATCGGCTACGTCAACGGCCACGGCACCGCCACCGAACAGGGCGACATCGCCGAAACCCTGGCCACCAGCAGCCTGTTCGGCGAGCACATGCCAATCAGCTCGCAAAAGAGCTTCCTCGGCCACACCCTCGGCGCCTGTGGTGCTCTGGAGTCCTGGTTCAGCATCGAAATGATGAACCGCGACCTCTACGCGCACACCTTCAACCTCGACGAAGTCGACCCGCATTGCGGCAAGCTCGACTACCTGCGCGGTGAGTTTCGGCAGATGAGCAATCAGTACGTGATGAACAACAACTTTGCGTTTGGCGGGGTGAATACGTCACTGATTTTCAAACGCTGGCCACAACTGTAGGAGCGAGCTTGCTCGCGATGGACGTCAACGATAACGCGTGCTGCCTGAATGAACGCGTTGCCCGTACGTTTTTCGCGAGCAAGCTCGCTCCTACAGGGGCTCTGACACCCGGATCGGTCATGGTGGATCAAGGTTATCCAACACCCGATTCACCGCCATTTCCCCCAGCATGATCGATTGCTGAATGCCCAGCAGGGTGTGGCCCTGCGATCCCTTCAGGTCTCTGGCGAAGTCACTCGCCATGACGTTTGCCGAGGCCAGCGACACGCAGGCGTATTCCAGCAGGGTGTGGTTATCGATATCGGGCGCGATGAGGAAGAGAGGGCTGGGTTGGTGTGGCGCGTCCCGATCGGTATCCGGTGGGTTTGGCGTATTGGTCATGATTCAGCGTCCTGAAAGTGGGCGGCCACACCGAATCGCTACTGATCATCAGGGTGGCAGCTGTACGCAGGTTAGCAGACCGGCCGAAGCGAAACCGGCGCGCCCGAAGGCGCCCTGCGCACAGCTACCGTCAAGGGCAGGTATGGACATACCTGCCTATCAGGAGCGCAAATGCGCTTTACTTCGATACGGGCTGCTAAACCCGATCACTGACCATCAGTGACGCGAATCAAGTTAGCGATGGCCCTCAAAGCGCACAAGCCGGCGGATTCTGGAGTAGTTGTAGGCAAGGCCGCAAGGCGCTGTAGCCTTTGCGCAGGATTTCAGAAATGTCCCACGATTGCTGGTGAAGTATTCCGAAGGGGATGATACATCCTCGTTCCAGATAGCTGATTTTTTAGTGTTCTTGCAGACGCTTTTGCGAGCAGGCTCGATTACCTTCGCGGCGAGCTCAGCAGATGAGTAATCGGTAAAATAGCAACAACAACTTTGCATATGGCGAGGTGGATACTTCTCTGATTACTCGACCGAGATCGTAGCTTCATTAATCAGAACCAAGAAAACCCGGATCATCGGATCATTCCGCAATCTTTGTAATACGTTTCCGAGCGTACACTTACCCCATTGAGCACTTTTCTTGTTCATGCTTAATTACCGAGGAGTCTGAACAAAAAACTCAGAACCCCATAAATCAATACCGAACAAGGATGTAGGTAATGGCTCAAAATGGAATCAACTTACCCGCCACAGACATTATTGGAACATGGAGAGGATCATCAGGTGGATATTGGTCTACAGACGGGATCATTATTGATGGCACCTACGTTTTTCCTCCACCTCAACCCGAGGTGGTTACGGAAGATAAAAAATTCTACAACATCGACATGATAAAGCGGCAAACGGGACTTGACGAGTTTACTTTCAACTTGAGAATCCTAGATAAAGCATTGAACAAAAACGATGCATATGGCGCAGTAAAAGATATTTGGCATATCGTGGAAAGCGATCGTGGATGGGTAGATCCACACTGGAGAATCAACGATGACCTTTTCAAAAATAAAATCGTGAATTTTAGCTTGGCTGACGCTCTACAAAAAAGCGGTTTCAGCTCAAGAGAAGCTATTATTGCAGTCGCCAGCTCCGGGCATGCAGACAGCACTTCATACAAGCTGGAAACCCCAAAACTTTCTGGAGGCACGTTCAGCCCTGTCAAGGCACTTGGACATTACCTATGGGGTAAAGGGCAAAAGCTTGAAGTCGACATCAACACCATCGGACTTAATATTTTAGAGCATAAACTACCATTATTAAGACAGGCGATTGAACACACAAAACTACCTGGTGTATATAATCTTGTCGACCCGCGCGTTGGATACGACACATTTAACGATAACCTTGCGACCTGGGCTTATCTGGGCAGAATTACTTTGAGCATGGCAGGAGACTTTATACGAAGTCACGATGATTCCTGGCGATTCATTGGTGTAATAAAAGCCTACCATGACAAATACGACTTCAACGAGAGTGACAGACCTCCTGCATTAGAACACTTAACCACTGCCGGCAGGGCACTACCGGGAACCGGTTTTGAAATAGATATTTCAGGCGAACACAAAATACATTTAGCTGGCAGAGGACATAAAGTTCAACCATTCTAACAACATCCAGGCAGTCAAATAATATCTGACTGCCTTTTTCATTATCAGCAGGGCACTATAACCATGATCAATAAGTACTTTCGAACACTGTACCTCACAATGCTGCCAATCTCTTCAGTTGCGGGTTGTTACATCGTTATTTTAAATTACACAAACGGCATTTATCCTACCATGCAAGACACGGTAGCAATCCCATTAGTCTCTATGACCGGATTGCTTGCCATACTGTTATTATTGTCCATCATCCAAAATCCGCTTTACAAACAGCTACACCACCAAAAGACAACCAATATTGTCTCAACCGCCTTGGCATTATTTTCAACAACAGCCTCATCAGCATTGCTTATTGGATCTATTAATTACTGGCTCACTCCAAATCACTTAGGCATTTCCGCACTTTACTTCATCACATTTACTACCTATGTAATTCACCAATTAAATTTTTACAAAAAATTCGCCTCGCGAAGAAAATGACCAACTCACACTTGGCACCATTGGTGACGGCCCAACGCTTGCAAGTTAAGCTAATAGAGCATCATCAAGATATCCTTACGCTTTGGACTCAACTTTACGCGTCAACAACTCCACAAACGCCCGCGCCATCGCCGATTTCTGATCCTTGCGCTGCACCAGCCACACCGCCGATACCGCCGCCGGATCGAGCAGCGGCCGGTAGACCACGCCATCAATACGCATCCGCTGATAAGACGCCGGCAACACCGACACACCAAGCCCTGCCGCCACCAGCCCGATGATGGTCATCGCCTCTCCGGCCTCCTGGGCGAAGTGCGGGCTGAAACCGGCGTCCCGGGCCAGGCTGAGCAGCTGCGCATACAGGCCACTGCCATAGCTGCGTGGAAAAAACACAAAGGGTTCGAGGGCCAGGGCTGACAGAAACAAGCCCTCGTCACTGCCATGCACCAGTGGGTGCTTGGAACTGAGCACCGCAACCAGCGGTTCACGCATCAACTCGACCACACTGAGGCAATCCGGCAACCCGAGCGGGCGCATGATCCCGACTTCAATCGACTCGTCCACCAGCGCTTCGGCCACTTGGGTGCTGCTCATTTCCCGCAGGTTCAGGTGCACCGCCGGGAAGCGCTGACGAAAAGAGAAAATCGCCTGGGGAATGGTCGAGTTGAAGGGTGCCGACGAGGTGAAACCGATTTTCAGCTCGCCCAACTCGCCCAGTTGCGCCCGTCGCGCGACATCCGCCGCTTTGTCGACCTGCGCCAGCACCAGCCGCGCCTCTTCCAGGAACAGCCGACCGGCCTCGCTCAGCTCGACCCGACGATTGGTACGCTCGAACAGCCGTGCGCCAACTTCCTGTTCCAGCGCCTGAATTTGCTGGCTCAGCGGCGGCTGGGAGATGCCCAACACCTGTGCGGCGCGGCCGAAGTGCAGTTCTTCGGCGACGGCGATGAAGTAGCGCAGATGACGCAATTCCATGAAAACCCCATTAGGTCGTAGAAGCTATCAATTAGGTCGAACAATATATTGGATTGAATCATTAGCCAGCTATATGCTTTTTTTCATTGCCTGACCGGCTGCGTCCTCCGAGGTCCCCCGTGAAAACTGCTGTCGCTCCACTCGCCCATGAAGTTCCTCCCGTAGCGCCGGACGCTATCGCCGTTGAGTTAGCGGAGATCTACATCGAAAAAGGCACGCCGGCGTTCATGCGCACCGTGCTGGCACTGTTCTGCGGCGGCTTCGCCACCTTCGCCCTGCTCTACTGCGTGCAACCGATGATGCCGCTGCTGTCCCACGAATATTCCATCAACGCGGCGCAAAGCAGCCTGATCCTCTCTGTAGCCACCGGCATGCTCGCATTCGGCCTGCTGATCACGGGGCCGATCTCCGACCGCGTCGGGCGCAAACCGGTGATGGTCGCCGCACTGTTCGCCGCCGCCCTGTGCACCATTGCCAGCGCCATGCTGCCGAGCTGGCACGCGGTGCTGGCGATGCGGGCGTTGGTGGGCCTGTCATTGAGTGGTCTGGCGGCGGTTGCCATGACGTACCTGAGTGAAGAGATCCACCCGCAGCACATTGGCCTGGCGATGGGCCTGTACATCGGCGGCAACGCGATTGGCGGGATGAGCGGGCGCCTGATTACCGGGGTGTTGATCGACTTTGTCAGTTGGCACACGGCAATGCTGGTGATTGGGGGCCTGGCCCTGATTGCGGCAGCGGTATTCTGGAAAATCCTCCCCGAGTCGCGCAACTTCCGCGCCCGCTCGCTGCACCCGCGCAGCCTGCTCGACGGCTTCACCATGCACTTTCGCGACGCCGGCCTGCCGCTGCTGTTCCTCGAGGCCTTCGTACTGATGGGCGCGTTTGTCACGTTGTTCAACTACATCGGCTATCGCTTGCTGGCGGCGCCCTATCACATGGAACAGGCGTTCGTCGGCATGCTCTCGGTGGTGTACCTGTCGGGCATCTACAGCTCGGCGAAAATCGGCGCCCTGGCCGACAAACTCGGTCGACGCAAAATGCTCTGGAGCACCATTGCACTAATGATCGCCGGCCTTGCCCTGACAATGTTCACGCCGCTGCCGCTGGTGATCATCGGCATGCTGGTGTTCACCTTCGGTTTCTTCGGTGCCCACTCGGTGGCCAGCAGCTGGATCGGCCGCCGCGCCACCAAGGCCAAGGGGCAGGCGTCGTCGCTGTACCTGTTCAGCTACTACGCCGGGTCGAGCATTGCAGGCACGGCGGGCGGCGTGTTCTGGCATCTGGGTGGCTGGAACGGAATCGGGCTGTTCATCGGCACGCTGCTGGTGATTGCGCTGCTGATCGCATTGAAGCTGGCGAAGTTGCCGCTGTTGCCACAGCACACCTCGACTATCTGAGCACCAGCCGCGCCTCCAGGGCATCGTCACGTTTTTCCAACGTCAGCGATTGCAGCGCGACACCGCTGCGCTCCATGCCATCGAGCCACTGCAGCAATGTTTGTGAATTGCCATTGAGAGTCAGGCGCAACAGATCGCTGTCGGTCTCCATCTGCCGGATTTCCAGCCCCGCCGCCGTGGCGCTTTCGCTGACGCGCAGAGATAGCGGCTGATCGGTGCCAACGGCGACATGGCTACGCGGTGACGCCCGCTGCAATTGCGCGGCCAGTCCCACTTGCTGCTGATGTTGCCGCTCAACGGCTTCCAGCCGCTGCCGGGTCGGCTGCCAGATCAGGCTGAAGGCCACAACCGTCAATAAAAACACGCCCAACACCCGCAACAGCGTTTGTTCGCGCGAGGAAATTCGCCGCCAGATCTGCTTCATGCCTCGTCCTCCACGATGAGGGTGGCATGCACCCTATCAGCGGCTTTGTTCGCGCTATCGAGCCTGACGGGCATCCCTTGCTGTCGCCCCCGCTCACGCAATTGCTCCAGTTCGGCAAAGCTGCTGGCGGTCAGCTGGATTTTCCAGCCTTCGCCCTCCCGAAAGTCGATGCGCTGGACCTCGACCGGACTGGCGCCGATCACTTGCTCAATCAAACGAACCAGCCCTGCAATACGTGTGTATTGCGCTTCAACAGGCTGGCTTTGCAGCGCCTTGAGTTGCGCGGCCATGTCGACGATGCGGCTCTGATCAGGGTAAAGCGCCTTGAATCGCTGTTCATTTTGGCTGGTGAGATGGCGGACCTCGTTTTCGAGGAAGCCGATTCGCGCTTCATTGGCGCCCCAGCTCAACAGCGCCAGCATCAACAGCGCCAACCCGCCGGCACGCAGGGGCAGGCGCTTGCCCCTTGGGGCGAACGCGCCTTGCAACAGGTTGATGGCCTGGGTCGGACGACGGCTCAAGCATTGATCGATTGCAGCGGGGTCCTCACGCTCGTCCAGCCATTGCATGTCCCTGGGCAATAACGGGGAAAGCAGCGTCAGGTGGTCTTGCGACAATGCCAGGCGCGCCGACAGGCCTCCACCCAACAACCAGCGACCAAACCACCATGCACCGCACGGTTGATCGCCGGACAGCACATCGGCATCGACGAAAACCCCGCGCACCTCTATACCCGCCTCGCGCAGCAAAGCGAGCACGGCGGCCAACCGCTCCCGGCCAATGACCATGACCGGGTAGCAGCCGTCACGATCACGAGCGCCAACGCTCAGATGCACAACCTCCAGCACTTCACTCAGTTGATCTTCCACGGCGTAGGCAATGGCCTGGGGCTGGGGCTTGCGCCGGGCCGGCCACGGGTCGCTGCGTACCCAACTGCACATTTCCATGGGCAGCAGCACATCGACCGCCTGCCCCTTCAATGCCGAGGCTGCCTGATTCAGTGGCATCGACTGGCGTTGACCGGTTTGTGACCACAGGGCGCAAGGCCAAAGGCTGGATGGCGCGTCCTGGCCATCGGCGGTCAGGTAAAGCCAAGTATTCATCGCGGCCTCTCGTGGCGAATCATGGGAAGAAAACGTCGTTGCAGCACCGTCAGTTGTTGAGTCTCGGGGTCGTGCCCGACATCCGTGGCCAGGTGCAGTTCGCGCCCATCCCGGGTCACCTGCACGCTGATCCGATACCAGCGGCTATGGGTTCCGAGTCCGTGACTGCTCACGCCCTGCCCGGAGAGCAACGGGTCCTGCGTGAATGCCTGGACGCTCGCCCAGGGCGCCATCGCTGCCTGGCGCGCCAATGCATCGGCGGTCGCGGCGTCCACCTCTCCGAGTGTTCTCAACAGCAGGGCCGGTGCGGTGTTGATGTTCAAGGCGGCATCGGTCGGCAGCATCGCCACCCAGGGCTCCAGCCGCTGCAACAGGCTAGCGTCAACGCCAGGCAGCAAGCGCAATTGGCTCAGTTCCCGCAGCGGCCCGACCTGGCTCAGTTGCAGAGGAGCAAGATCGAGCAGCTCGAGCAGGCGCGCCCAACGGTTGAGGGTGACCTGATCCACCTGCCCCTGGCGTAACAAAGCATTGAGATTGAAGCGCCCGCCGAGGTCGTCGATATCGATGCGGATTTGCGCATCTTCAACGTCGAAACCCGGTGACATGGCCGTCCAGCCTTGAACCCGCTCGACGGGTTTCTTCGTGTCTTGCAACGCGTCGCGCAACAGCAACAACGCCCAGGTTTCCCCGCCCGTTGCGAGTTGGCGCAGGGGTATCTGCTGCAACTGTTGCCCGGAGCTTTGCAGCGACAGGTGATGGCTGCGCAACAAGCCCCCGGTGATCAACAACGCGAGGCTCATGACCAGCAATACACTGATCAACGCAATGCCACGTTGGCGCCCGTTCATGGCAATGCACCCGGCATCGGCAACACCCGACGAATCGATTCGAAGCGCCCGACCGACACTTGCACCTCCAGCGCCATGGGCGCCTTCGCGTTCTGCCCGGCCGGCCAATCAACAACCCAGCCGGACTGCCTGTCGAACAGACGCCAGCGCAACTCGCGCACCCCTTCCAGGAGTTTTTGCCGCTGCACGAGCTCCGTGCCTTCGCCCTGGCTTTCGCGCCACAACACGCCGTCGTCGAGTCGATAGGTCAGCGCCTGGCGCTCACTGCGAGGCTGGTCCAGAGGATTGCGCCAGTGACTGCGCTGGAACTGCAACAGCGGCGGGGCGAGCACCATCGATTGAGCAGTAACGTGCAGCAGATCGCGCTCGATCACCGCCACGGCTCGTTGCAGGTTCCGGAGTTCTCGCTCGTGGGCCGTCGTGCCCTGTTGCACCCGCACCACGCTATCGAACAAGCCCCAACTGGCCAGCCCCAGCACGGCGAAGATCGCCAGGGCGATGACCAGTTCCAGCAAGGTAAACCCGCGCTGCTTACTCATGTCCCACGAGTACCCAGCCGCTGGCACGATGTAAAACGTACGCACTGTTCCCGGGGCTGACCTGAACATCGACCTTGAGCAATCGCGAATCGCCGGTCGCATTGATGTGCTGATGCAGCACCCAGTCGCGCCGATCCATCGACACGACCTGTTGTTGCTGCCCGGCCGCCAAGCCGGATTGCAGGCGCAATTCGTTCAAGCGGTTGTCCGCCAGCCACGCCGCGAACAGTCGCGTCTCGACAGCACCGCGCTGCTTCACCACGTATTGACTGGCCGACAGCACGGCAGCTGCCAATGTCGCGAAAACCGCCAGGGCCACCATGATCTCCAGCAGCGTGAAGCCGTCCATGGACGACAAGGATGGCCGGCTAGCCATCGATCGCCACCTCGCCGATGCCATCGCCGGACAGGCTCAACAAGGTCCTGCTGCCAGACTCGAAGGTCAACGTGAAGGCACTGGTTTCATCGTTGCCGAGCAGCAGCAACTGCGGGGGACCTTCGTCAGCCCCCAGGTCTATCGAGTAACCGTCCTCCTTCAAGCGTGGCCGCACGCTCCGGGGCCAGGTAGAAAGCGCCGCTACCGGCTCCCACCCACGAACACTCCGACGCATCACCCGGTGGCCATCGGTACTCAGCCGCAAGCCATACTCCTGGCCCTCGAACACCGCACGCTCACGCAACTGATGAATCACCTGCACCATCGCCTCGGCTTCCTGCCTGGCCTGGCGTGCGGGACTGCCCCCACCGACGAGGCTCACCATGCCCAGCAAAACGCCGACCACGACAATCACGATCATCAATTCCAGCAAGGTAAACCCCCGGCAGCGGTAACCCACGGATCAATTGCTCCAGTTGCCGATTTCGGCTGCAAACCCTTCGCCGCCCGCGACGCCATCGGCGCCCAGGGAATACAGGTCGTAGGTGCCATCCGCCGAACGCACACCCGGATTGAGGTACTGGTAAGGCGTGCTCCACGGGTCGACCGGCATGTTCTTGAGGTAACCCTGAGGGTTCCAGCCGCGGGCCGCGGGCAGTCCGGAGGGACGTTTGACCAACGCTTCCAGGCCCTGCTGGGTCGAAGGGTAATGGGCGTTGTCGAGGCGATACATTTCCAGGGCGGTGGCGATGGCCTGGATATCGATTCTGGCGGCGGTGACCTTGGCCTGATCGGGGCGGCTCATGAACTGCGGCACCACGATGGCCCCCAGTACGCCGATGATGACCACCACCACCATGATTTCGATCAGGGTAAAACCGCGCTGGCGCGACACCGCGCCCGTGGCGAGGGAGCTTGTCGGGGGGCCGCTGCGCGACCCAGCGGGTGCAAGCTCCCTCGCCACATATTTTCGTTCGTCTCGACACTGTCTTGATGGGCCAGCATGGCACTGGGAACGGAAGTTTCTGCGGACAGGTTGCATGGATCAATTCACCAATTGGTTGAGGCTGAGAATCGGGAGCAGGATGGCCATGACGATCAGCAGTACGACGCCGCCCATCAACACCAGCATGGCCGGTTCGAAGAGGCTCACCACCAGCGCAATGCGCGCGGCGAGGCTGTTTTCCTGTTGTTCGGCGGCCCGGGCCAGCATGCGGTCGAGTTCGCCGGCACGTTCACCGCTGGCGATCATGTGCAGCATCATCGGTGGAATGTCGCCGCTCAGTTCCAGGCCACGGGTCAGCGTTCCGCCTTCGCGGACCGAGCGGGCGACATCGACCATCCGCGCGCGGATGGTCAGGTTGCCGATGACCGCGGCGGCAATTTCCAGTGCGTCCACCAACGGCACGGCACTTTTGCCGAGAATGGCCAGGGTGCTGGCAAACCGTGCGGCTTCCATGGCACGCAGCACTTCACCGATGACGGGCGCATTCAGCAGCCAACGATGCCAGCGCAGACGCCACTGCGGCTGCTGCCAGCTCCAGCGCCACAGGCCGAACAGCGTCGCCAGCACGCTGATCAACAACAGGAAATGGTTGCGCAGGCCGTTGCTCACGCTAATCAGTGCCTGGGTCAGCCAGGGCAAGGGCTGGCCGCTGTCGACGAAGATCTTCACCACATCCGGCACCACATAGCCGAGCAGAAAACCGACGATCGCCACGCTGGCTAACATCAGGATCAACGGGTACACCAGGGCCATCTGGATCTTTTGCCGCGAGGCCTGGCGGGCCTGGGTGTAGGCCGCCAGTTGCTCCAGCACATGGCCCAAATGCCCCGAACGTTCGCCGGCGGCCACGGTGGCGCGGAACAATTCGGGGAAGGCCTTGGGATATTGTCCCAGTGCCGAGGCCAGTGCATGACCTTCCATCACCCGGCTCCTGACCGCCGACAACAGGCCTGCGACCCTGGGTTTTGAGCTTTGCCTGGCCACTGCTTCGAGCGCTTCCTCCAGGGGCAGTCCAGCCTGAACCAGCGTTGACAGTTGCAACGTCAACAGCGCCAGATCAGCAGCGCTCAGGCGTCCGCCACGCGATGGTTTGCCTGCACCGCTGCCAGCGCTGACCTCGATCAAGACACGCGGCCACAGTCCACGCTCACGCAACAACTGTCGCGCATGGCGGGGTCCATCGGCCTCCAGTCGTCCCTTGCAGGAGCGTCCCCGGGCATCGTGGGCGCGGTAATCGAAGGTCGGCACCGGTCAGTTCTCCTGTGTCACACGCAGTAACTCATCGAGGCTGGTCAATCCTTCCAGCACCCGCTGGCGACCGTCCTGGAACAGGCTGCCCGAGACCTTGCGCGCTTCGTCGACCAGGACTTGCTCATGGGCGCCCTGATGGATCAGCGCCGAGACGGCGGGCGTCACGCTGATCAGTTCGTAAATGCCGATGCGCCCGCGATAACCGTGTTGGCACTGTTCACAGCCCGAGGCTTTGAACAGTGTGTGTGGTGTGTCCGTGTCGAGCCCCAGGCGCTGGCATGCGGCCGCGTCGGCGATGTACGAAACCTTGCAATGGGGGCACAGAGTGCGCAGCAGGCGCTGGGCCAGAATGCCTACCAGCGAGGACGCCAGCAGGTAGGCATCGACGCCCATGTCCACCAGCCGTGTGACGGCGCCGGCCGCGCTGTTGGTGTGCAAGGTCGAGAGCACCAGATGTCCGGTCAAGGACGCCTGGACAGCGATTTCGGCGGTTTCGCGGTCGCGGATTTCGCCGACCATCACCACGTCCGGGTCCTGGCGCAAAATCGCCCGCAGGCCTCGGGCAAAGGTCATGTCCACTTTCGGATTGACCGGCATCTGGCCGACACCGGGCAGGTGATATTCGATAGGGTCTTCGACGGTCAGGATGTTGCGGGTCTGGTCATTCAGGCTGCTCAGAGCGGCGTACAGGCTGGTGGTCTTGCCGGACCCGGTCGGCCCGGTCACCAGCAGGATGCCGTGGGGTTTACCCAGCAACTGGCGCAGGGCCACGAGGGTCGCGTCCGGCATGCCCAGCCGATGCAGGTCCAGGCGCCCGGCCTGCTTGTCGAGCAGACGCAGCACCACCCGTTCACCGTGGGCCGAAGGCAGCGTCGAGACCCGCACATCGACTTCATGCCCGGCCAGGCGCAAGGCCATTCGCCCATCCTGGGGCACGCGTTTTTCCGCGATGTCCAGACGCGCCATGACCTTGATCCGCGACACCAGCAGCGTCGCCAGTTCGCGCTTGGGCCTGAGCATTTCACGCAGTTGGCCATCGACCCGCATACGCACCGACAGGTACTGCTCGAAGGTTTCCAGATGAACGTCCGAGGCGTGCTCGCGTACCGCTTCACCGAGCAGCGCGTTGATCAGGCGAATGATTGGCGCATCGCCCTGTTGCTCCAGCAGGTCGGCAGTTTGCGGGACTTGATCGACCAGGCTGAGCAAGTCCAGCTCTTCGTCCAGCCCTTGGGCAACCTGCTCCATCGCGCTGTGCCCTTCGCGATAGGCCGCCACCAGGCGCGCGGCGTACTCATCGGCCCCGACGATTTGCACCGGCAGCGCCCGCCCGCACACCCGGCGCGCTTCCGCCAATGCGGTGAGCGGCGCATCGGCACGCAGGGCAAGGCGCAGGTTGTCACTATCACGCTCCAGCAACACACCAAAGCGTCGGGCGAAGCCGAAGGGCAATTGCTCGCAGAGTTCGCTCATGGATTTACTGCGCCTTGCTGCGTAAATCGAACACTGGCGCGTCGATGGCCGGCTCGAACAACCCGCGCGCCTCGGACGGCAACAACAACGAGTTGTTTTCCCCCGCCCCTGATTTGCTCAAGTCACGCAGCGCGTTGTAACGCTGCTGGCTGACCTGGGACAGGTCTTCCTTGCTGCGCACAATGGTCGGGCGCAAGAACACCATCAGATTGCTTTTGGTCTGGGTGTCGCGGCTCCAGCGAAACATCGCACCGAGATAGGGAATGTCACGCAACAGCGGCACGCCGCTTTTCTGCGTGCGCACGCTGTCTCTGATCAGGCCGCCGATCACGATGATTTCGCCATCGTCGGCGAGGATGGTGCTTTTGAGCGCGCGCTTGTTGGTGATCAGGTCCGATGAATCAATACCCGACACCGACGGTGCGATGTCCGACACTTCCTGCTCGACTTCCAGGCGCAACGTCGAACCTTCGTTGATGTAAGGCTTGATCTTCAGGCTGATGCCGACGTCCTTGCGCTCGACGGTAGTGAACGGATTCTCCGCGCCGTTGCTGTTGGTGGCGTAGGAACCGGTCTTGAACGGCACGTTCTGGCCGACGATGATTTCCGCTTCCTGATTGTCCAGGGTCAACAGGCTCGGCGTGGACAGCAGGTTGCTGTGGGTGTTGCTGGCCAGGGCCGAAATCAACGCACCGAAGCGGTCACTGCCCAGTTGCAGGATCGCCCCTTCCGGTGCCGATCTTTTCTCGTCGAACTTCAGCCCGCCGACAATCGGAATGTCGGTGCCGGGAAAGTTGATGAAGCCCTTGGCATCGCCCGCGTTGAGGTTCCATTGCACACCGACGGCCTCGGCGATGTCTCCGGAGATTTCGACGATGGCGGCATGAATCAACACCTGGGCCCGTGGCTGGTCCAACTGACGCACGATGTTTTCGATGGTCCGCACCTGCGCCGGCTCGGCGATCAGCACCAGTGCATTCTGGCTTTCGTCGGCCCTGATCATGAAGGTTGCACCGCCAGACGTGTCCTTGGTGCCGCCAATGGCGGAAGCTTGCTTTCGGCCCTGCCCCATCGACTCCAGAATCTCGGCCAAATGCTTGGCATCGCTGTGGCGCAGGCGAATCACCCGGGCATTGTCGAGGGTCGTGGTGGCCGGCGTATCGAGACCTCGGGCCAGTTCGATCAAGCGCTGGCGAACGACCGGCGGGCCAATGAAAATCAGGCGATTGGTCCTGGTGTCGGCCAGTACCTGTATCGCTGACTCGGCATTGCGCTTGCCCATGGAGGCCTCGATCACCGGCGCGACATCGCCCGCTTGGGCATGGTTGAGCTGAATCACCGCGTGCAGGTTGTTCTGGCCCGAGTCCAGTTCGCGGATCACCCGGGCGATGCGCTTCACGTTGGCGGCCGTATCGGTCAGCACCAACGCGTTGGCCGACACCGAAGGACCGACATAACCATTGGCAGAGACCAGCGGTCGCACCAGCCCGGCAATATCGGAGGCGCTGCCGGTGTTCAAGCCGATGACTTCGGTCACGAACTGCGACGCCGTGGTGGTTTTCACCGTGCCCTGACCGGCCCGGGTCCTGGCCTCGGCGACCGGGGTGATGAGAATCCGGTCGCCCTCATCGATCACCGTAAAGTGGTGGGCGTCGAGTACCGAATAGAACAACCGACGCACCCCTTCACGATCGAGGGCCTGCCGCGACATGACAGTGATGCGACCGGAGACCTTGGGGTCCAGCACAACAGTGGTTCCCAGAATGCCGGAGATCTCTTCGACGATGTCACGCAGCTCTGCGTTGTTCATCGCCAGTTGCCATTTTTCTTCTTCGGCCTGAGGTGCGCCGTGGTAGAGCGTTGCCACCATGGCGAGGAATAAAAGCACCGGCCGCAGTGCGCGTGCACCGAGAAAGCTTTTCATGAACTTGATCACTCTGTCGGCCCGGCCAGCGGGCTAAAAAAACGCGGAGAAACGCTGGGCACTTTCGGTTTGTCGTGGGGGTCGAGGCGTTGCAGAAAACCCGTGACGGGAGTCTGGAGCGTCAACAGTTCCTCTCGGCCCTTGCTCCACAACACGGCATGATCGGCCTCGATGTGACGCAAGACGCTGCCACCTGGCAAGCGCTCGCCGACCTGGTAGATGCGCGCGCCTTGCGAGTCAGCCAGCAACACCCGGGACAAACCGTGGGTAACGACGAAACTCGCCTGCAAGGTCAACGGTTCGGCACTTGGCAGCAGTTCGGCGCCAGTCATCAGGCCGAGTACCGTTGCAACGGCCGTTGTGTCGAGCGCTTGACGGGGGGCGGGAGCGATTCGCGGTGTTTCGACCAGCATTGGTGAGGTCAGCTGCTCGCGATAGCGCCACTCCTGCCAGCCCAGAAATGCCCCGTAGACCAGCGGCACAATCAGCAGGCCCGCCTTGCTTAGGAGCAAAGCAAGTCCGGTCAAACGCCCGCGCGAAAACATCACCATGGGCTCACTCGAGTCGCCCGGATGCAGGCCTGCCGCACAGCCGCAAAGACATCCGTCGCAACACCCGATGGTTGCAGGCCTCATGCACGATGACGGCGCCGATGTGCGCGGCAATCAACAGTGACAACACCACACACGCCCACATGTGGACCATGACGAACAAAGCGATCAGTCGTGGATCGCTTAACGGCTGAGCAATCTCGACAACCCCGAATACATCGATCGGGCGATCCATCATCAACACGCCGGTCGCCAGAACGGCACCGACGAGGAGGTAAATCAATGTATGCGCAAACAACGCGAGTACTTCGACAATCGACAACGTCCTGATGCCCGAAAAACAGGTATGAGAGAAAAACAGAAACAGGCGCCGTACATAGAACGGTATGAACACTGTCGTCAGCGAAACATTGAAGAATGCAACCGACTCTTTGATGTGCGCTGACACCTCGAAAGCGGCGACAAAAAAACCAGACAGCAAGGTCCACAGGATCACCACCGCAGACAACCAATGCAGCAGTACGCGCTGTCTGGAATAACCCGAAACCATCATTTTCAACTCGATCAACGTCAGAGGAATAAACCTTCAGGCGATCGGCTACCGATCGCCTGAAGTGCTACAAGGTGGGACTTACAACTTGTCCCACGCCATGTGCCAGTGAGCACCGACACCCGGTTCAAAGCCGTTGGCGGTGGGGCTGTACTGCTTGCAATAACCCGACTCGGGGAATGGCTTGCACTCAAAGACTTCGTTGGTCTTCGGTTGCAGCACCTTGGTGCCTGCGGTGTAGTCGCTGAGGCCTTCAGGGAACACGAAGTCGTATTCGACGCCTGCGCCTTCACCGGTCAGTTGGGTGGTCTGGGTGTCCTGACGGGTCGTGCGGCCATCCAGGGTGGTGCCGACCAGGGTCAGGGTGTGCGCGCCCGGGTTGCTGCGCACATCCATGGATAGCCAAGTGGAGCCACTGGCCACCTGAGCCGAAGTGGTTCCCACTGGCTTGTTGCTCTGATCGAGCAAAGTCGCTTCGACGTTCATCGGGCGGTTCGAAATCATGCTGAACTCGACCTTGGCCTGGCCTTTATCCAGAACGTATTCGGCTTGTTGCGAGGCCACCGACATGCGAGCAGCGGCGTCTTCCTTCATGCCCAGTTGCACTTCGTAGCGCACTACGCCGCTTTCTTTTTGCGCGTAGAGGCTGTTGGTGCCTTTGACCGGCTCGACATTGCCGCTCTCGTCACGGATACCGGCGCGAACGAGGGTGTGGGTCTGGTTGATTTTTTCAGCCAGCTTGAACGACCAGTTTTGCGGCGTGCCATCTTCAGCGTTATCGATGCTGATTTCGACGCTGTAATCCGGGCTCTCGCCATTGGCGGTGAACGCGCGGGCCTTGACCTTGTCACCCACCCGCAACGCGGTGGAAGGCGCGATGCTGCCCACAGAGGTCCAGCCGCCCGGCAGCTCCGGTTCGGCAAGGATGTTCACGTCTGCCGCGTTGTAGAACGCAGCATCAGTATCGCCCACGGTCCAGATCGCCAGGATCACGTGATGGCCAGACTTGTCTGCAGGAATGTTGCAGTTGTGCTTGTCGCTGGACCCAGGGCGCTGATTGCCGCCGTCGATGGTGCAGAACGGCGTGCTTTCGAAAGTGGCGCGTTTGAGCGATTCGTTCGGATTCCAGCCGTTGCGGGTGATGAAATACTCGTGCTTGGTCGCGGGGTGAACCGCGGTGTAATGCCATTTGAAATCGATGTTACGGTCCTTGATTTCCGTCAGGTGCCAACGGGTGGCGGACTGTGCGTCCATGGCGGAGAACAGCGAGTGACCACCGCTGGCGATCTTGCCATCGACCGGCCCCTGCAAAGGAGTACCGCCAACGCCGGCCGGAAAGCCTTTGAAGGTTTCACCGACACTCTGCGGCTCGTATTGCGCGCCACCGCAGTTGGTGTTCAAACCTTTCTGGCAAGCCAATGCGCGCGAAGGCGGCACTTCCAGGTAGCCATGGGCGGAAACGGCTTGAGAGGCCAGCATTGCCGATAACAGGATCATCGATGAAGTGCAGGCGGTTAAGGCACTTCTTTTATCAAATGTAATTTTCATGATGTATTCCAGACTGCTTATCGAAAACAGGGCGCCTTGTGAGCGTCCCTGTTCGCTTCGTGATTGTTCGGCGATACGCCGGACAAGGGCCTGGAACCTTACGGGGATGGAAGAAAATTCTATGTAGGAGTAATCACCGTGCGAGGCAGGAACAGTCTCTTCATTCCTCGGTCCGACAAAGAAAGAAAACATTCTTACAGCAAGAGATGCTTTATCGATTGAGCCTTTAAACGGCACAAAAAAGCCTGTCCGGCACGAGGCGGGACAGGCTTTTTTGAAACCGGGCAATTGCTATTCGTGATACTGCGCCGACAGCTCATGTACCGCACGCAGGAACGCGCCAGCATGTTCCGGATCGACTTCCGGTGTAATGCCATGACCGAGGTTGAACACGTGGCCGCTGCCTTTGCCGTAGCTGGCGAGAATACGCCCGACTTCAGCGCGAATGGCTTCCGGTTTGGCGTAGAGCACAGTCGGGTCCATGTTCCCTTGCAGCGCGACCTTATCGCCGACACGGGCGCGGGCGTTGCCGATGTCGCAGGTCCAGTCCAGGCCCAACGCATCGGCGCCCGCTTCGGCAATGCTTTCCAGCCACAGGCCGCCGTTCTTGGTGAACAGGATCACCGGCACTTTGCGACCTTCATGCTCGCGGATCAAACCGCTGACGATTTTCTTCATGTAGGCCAGGGAGAACTCCTGATACGCCGCGGCGGACAGGTTGCCGCCCCAGGTGTCGAAAATCTGCACTGCTTGTGCACCGGCCAGGATCTGGCCATTGAGATAGCTGGTGACCGACTGCGCGAGTTTATCCAGCAACAGGTGCATGGCTTGCGGGTTGTCGTAGAGCATGGACTTGGTTTTGCGGAAGTCTTTCGACGAGCCGCCTTCGACCATGTAGGTCGCCAGGGTCCACGGGCTGCCGGAGAAGCCGATCAGCGGCACACGGCCGTTCAGCTCGCGACGGATGGTGCTGACCGCGTCCATCACGTAGCCCAGGTCTTTCTGTGGATCGGGAATCGGCAGGGCTTCGATGTCGGCCAGGGTGCTGACGACTTTCTTGAAGCGCGGACCTTCGCCGGATTCGAAGTACAGGCCCTGGCCCATGGCATCGGGGATGGTCAGGATGTCGGAAAAGAGGATCGCCGCATCCAGTTGCGGATAGCGGTCGAGCGGCTGCATCGTGACTTCGCAAGCGAACGCCGGGTTCATGCACAGGCTCATGAAGTCGCCGGCCTTGGCACGGCTGGCGCGGTATTCAGGCAGGTAGCGACCGGCCTGACGCATCATCCACACAGGAGTGACGTCTACGGGTTGCTTGAGCAGGGCGCGGAGAAAACGGTCGTTCTTCAGGGCAGTCATGTCGGCATCCGGAAAAAAAGTGCGGGTATTTTCTCAGAGCGCGGCACAAAAGGCACGGCAAGAGCGGAGCCTTTTGTCTATCGGGTCAATTTGTCGCGGTCTGCACGCGCTAAATCTGTGTTGATTCGACCGGCCTCTTCGCCGGCAAGCCGGCTCCTACAGGTCTTGCGCAATCCTGTAGGAGCTGGCTTGCCAGCGAAGCTTTTTGATCAGACGCCCAGGTAATCCAGGATCCCTTCCGCCGCATTGCGGCCTTCGAAGATCGCCGTCACCACCAGGTCGGAACCGCGCACCATATCGCCACCGGCAAAGATTTTCGGGTTGCTGGTCTGGTGCTTGTACTGGCCTTGTTCCGGTGCCACAACGCGGCCCTGGCTGTCGGTCTGGATCTCGAACTGCTCGAACCACGGCGCCGGGCTCGGGCGGAAACCGAATGCGATGACCACGGCGTCGGCCGGGATGATCTCTTCGGAGCCCGGGATCGGCTCGGGGCTGCGACGGCCACGGGCGTCCGGCTCACCGAGACGGGTCTCGACCACCTTCACGCCTTCAACCTTGTCCTCGCCGACAATGGCGATCGGCTGGCGGTTGTAGAGGAACTTCACGCCTTCTTCCTTGGCGTTCTTCACCTCTTTGCGCGAGCCCGGCATGTTCGCTTCGTCGCGACGATAGGCGCAGGTCACCGACTTGGCGCCCTGGCGGATCGAGGTGCGGTTGCAGTCCATCGCCGTATCGCCGCCGCCCAGGACCACGACCTTCTTGCCTTTCATGTCGACGAAATCTTCCGGCGACTTTTCAAAGCCCAGGTTGCGGTTGACGTTGGCGATCAGGAAGTCCAGCGCGTCGTACACGCCCGGCAGGTCTTCACCGGCAAAACCGCCCTTCATGTAGGTGTAGGTGCCCATGCCCATGAATACGGCATCGTATTCTTCGAGCAGTTGCTCCATGGTCACGTCCTTGCCCACCTCGGTGTTGAGGCGGAACTCGATGCCCATACCAGTGAAGACTTCGCGGCGATTGCTCAGCACGGTCTTTTCCAGCTTGAACTCGGGAATGCCGAAGGTCAGCAGACCGCCGATTTCCGGGTTCTTGTCGAATACCACCGGGGTCACGCCGCCACGCACCAGCACGTCGGCGCACCCCAGGCCAGCAGGCCCGGCACCGATGATCGCGACACGCTTGCCGGTCGGCTTGACCTTGGACATGTCCGGGCGCCAGCCCATGGCAAACGCGGTGTCGGTGATGTACTTCTCCACCGAACCGATGGTCACCGCGCCGAAGCCGTCGTTGAGGGTGCAGGCACCCTCGCACAAACGGTCCTGCGGACACACCCGGCCGCAGACTTCCGGCAGGGTGTTGGTCTGGTGCGACAGCTCGGCGGCCTGGAGGATGTTGCCCTCGGCCACCAGTTTCAGCCAGTTGGGAATGAAGTTGTGCACCGGGCACTTCCATTCGCAATACGGGTTACCGCAACCCAGGCAGCGGTGGGCCTGGTCGGCCGACTGCTGGGGTTTGAAGGGTTCGTAGATTTCCACGAACTCTTTCTTGCGTTGACGCAACAGTTTCTTCTTCGGATCCTTGCGCCCGACCTCGATGAACTGGAAGTCATTATTCAGACGTTCAGCCATTTTAAAACCTCATCAAACTCTTCAGGCGCATATCACTGCGGGTTGGCACGGGTGCTGGAAAGCAACGATTTCAGGTTGGCAGCCTTGGGCTTGACCAGCCAGAAACGACGCACGTAATCATCGAGGTTCTCGGCGAGTTCACGACCCCACTCGCTGTCGGTCTCCTCGACGTACTCGTTCAGCACGCGTTGCAGGTGGCTACGGTAGGCTTCCATCGCCTCGCCGCTGATCCGCTGGATTTCCACCAGTTCGTGGTTGACCCGGTCAACGAAACTGTTGTCCTGGTCGAGCACGTAGGCGAAACCGCCGGTCATGCCAGAGCCGAAGTTGTAACCGGTCTTGCCCAATACGCAGACGAAGCCACCGGTCATGTACTCACAGCAGTGATCGCCAGTGCCTTCCACCACGGTGTGGGCCCCGGAGTTACGCACGGCGAAACGCTCGCCCGCGGTGCCGGCAGCGAACAGCTTGCCGCCGGTGGCGCCGTACAGGCAGGTGTTGCCGATGATGGCACTGTCCTGAGTGCGGTAGACGCTGCCCTTCGGCGGAACGATCACCAGCTTGCCGCCGGTCATGCCCTTGCCGACGTAGTCGTTGGCGTCGCCTTCCAGGTACATGTTCAGACCACCGGCGTTCCACACGCCGAAACTCTGCCCGGCCGTGCCTTTGAAGCGGAACGTGATCGGCGCGTTGGCCATGCCCTGGTTGCCGTGCTTGCGCGCGATTTCGCCGGAGATCCGTGCACCGATGGAACGGTCGCAGTTGCAGATTTCCAAGTCGAACTCGGCACCGCTCAGGTCGTTGATCGCCGAAGTGGCCATGGCGACCATTTTCTCGGCCAGCAGGCCTTTGTCGAACGGCGGGTTACGCTCTACGCCACAGAACTGCGGTTTGTCCGCCGGCACGTGGTCGCTGCCCAGCAACGGGGTCAGGTCCAGGTGATGTTGCTTGGCGGTCTGGCCTTCGAGAACTTCCAGCAGATCGGTACGGCCGATCAGCTCTTCAAGGGAGCGCACGCCCAGCTTGGCCAGCCACTCACGGGTTTCTTCGGCGACGTAGGTGAAGAAGTTCACCACCATGTCGACGGTACCGATGTAGTGGTCCTTGCGCAGCTTCTCGTTCTGAGTCGCGACGCCGGTGGCGCAGTTGTTCAGGTGGCAGATGCGCAGGTATTTGCAACCCAGGGCGATCATCGGCGCGGTGCCGAAGCCGAAGCTTTCAGCGCCGAGGATGGCTGCCTTGATCACGTCGAGGCCGGTTTTCAGGCCGCCGTCGGTTTGTACTCGAACCTTGCCACGCAGGTCGTTGCCGCGCAGGGTCTGGTGGGTTTCGGCCAGGCCGAGTTCCCACGGAGCGCCCGCGTATTTGATCGAGGTCAGCGGCGATGCACCGGTACCACCGTCGTAGCCAGAGATGGTGATCAAGTCCGCATAGGCCTTGGCCACACCGGCAGCGATGGTGCCGACGCCCGCTTCAGCTACCAGCTTCACCGAGACCAGCGCCTGCGGGTTGACCTGTTTCAAGTCGAAAATCAGCTGCGACAAGTCTTCGATCGAATAGATGTCGTGGTGCGGCGGTGGCGAAATCAGGGTCACGCCTGGCACTGCATAACGCAGCTTGGCGATCAGACCGTTCACTTTACCGCCCGGCAGTTGACCACCCTCGCCCGGCTTGGCGCCCTGGGCGACCTTGATCTGCAGCACTTCGGCGTTGACCAGGTATTCCGGGGTCACACCGAAGCGGCCGGTAGCGACCTGCTTGATTTTCGAGCTCTTGATGGTGCCGTAGCGCGCCGGGTCTTCACCGCCTTCACCGGAGTTGGAACGCGCACCCAGGCGGTTCATGGCTTCGGCCAGGGCTTCGTGAGCTTCCGGCGACAGGGCGCCCAGCGAGATACCGGCGGAGTCGAAACGCTTGAGTACCGACTCCAGCGGTTCGATTTCGCTCATATCCAGCGGCGTGTCGAGGGTTTTGACTTTCAGCAGGTCACGGATCATCGACACCGGGCGGTTGTCCACCAGCGACGTGTATTCCTTGAACTTGCTGTAGTCACCCTGCTGCACAGCGGCTTGCAGGGTGTTGACCACGTCCGGGTTGTACGCATGATATTCGCCACCGTGGACGAACTTCAGCAAACCACCCTGCTGGATCGGCTTGCGCGGGCTCCAGGCTTCGCTGGCCAGCGCTTTCTGCTCGGCTTCGATGTCGACGAAACGCGCACCCTTGATGCGGCTCGGCACGCCACGGAAGCTCAGGTTGCAGACTTCCTCGGACAGGCCGATGGCCTCGAACAACTGCGCACCACGGTACGAAGTAATGGTCGAGATACCCATCTTCGACAGGATCTTCAGCAGGCCCTTGGTGATGCCTTTACGGTAGTTCTTGAACACCTCATAGAGGTCGCCCAGCACTTCACCGGTACGGATCAGGTCGCCCAGCACTTCATAGGCCAGGAACGGGTAAACGGCAGAGGCGCCGAAACCGATCAACACGGCGAAGTGATGCGGATCGCGAGCGGTCGCGGTTTCCACCAGGATGTTCGAATCGCAACGCAGGCCTTTTTCGGTCAGGCGGTGGTGCACCGCGCCGGTGGCGAGCGAAGCGTGGATTGGCAACTTGCCCGGGGCAATGTGACGGTCACTCAGCACGACCTGGGTACGACCGGCGCGCACGGCTTCTTCAGCCTGATCGGCCACATTGCGGATGGCCGCTTCGAGGCCGACGCTTTCGTCGTAGTTGAGGTCGATGATCGCGCGCTCGAAGCCCGGACGGTCGAGATTCATCAGCGAGCGCCATTTGGCCGGGGAAATAACCGGCGAGCTGAGGATCACGCGTGAAGCGTGTTCCGGCGACTCCTGGAAAATGTTGCGCTCGGCACCGAGGCAGATTTCCAGCGACATGACGATGGCTTCACGCAGCGGGTCGATCGGCGGGTTGGTGACCTGCGCGAACTGCTGGCGGAAATAGTCGTACGGCGTGCGCACGCGCTGGGACAGCACGGCCATCGGCGTATCGTCGCCCATCGAGCCCACGGCTTCGTAGCCCTGTTCGCCGAGCGGACGCAGCACCTGGTCGCGCTCTTCGAACGTGACCTGGTACATCTTCATGTATTGCTTGAGCTGGTCGACGTCGTAGAACGCCGAACCGTGGTCGTTGTCTTCCATGGTCGCCTGGATGCGCAGGGCATTCTTGCGCAGCCATTGCTTGTACGGATGACGCGACTTCAGACGGTTGTCGATCGCATCGGTGTCGAGGATCTGACCGGTTTCGGTGTCCACGGCAAAGATCTGGCCAGGTCCCACACGGCCCTTGGCGATCACGTCTTCAGGCTGGTAGTTCCAGACACCGATTTCCGAGGCCAGGGTAATGAAGCCGTTCTTGGTGGTGACCCAACGCGCCGGACGCAGACCGTTACGGTCGAGCAGGCACACCGCGTAGCGACCATCGGTCATTACCACGCCGGCCGGGCCGTCCCACGGTTCCATGTGCATCGAGTTGTATTCGTAGAACGCCCGCAGGTCCGGGTCCATGGTCTCGACGTTCTGCCACGCTGGCGGAATGATCATCCGCACGCCACGGAACAGGTCGATGCCGCCGGTGACCATCAGCTCCAGCATGTTGTCCATGCTCGAGGAGTCGGAACCGACGCGGTTGACCAGCGGGCCGAGCTCTTCCAGGTCCATCAGATCGTTGGTGAACTTGGTGCGACGGGCCACGGCCCAGTTGCGGTTGCCGGTGATGGTGTTGATCTCGCCGTTGTGCGCCAGGAAGCGGAACGGTTGAGCCAGCGGCCATTTCGGCAGGGTGTTGGTGGAGAAGCGCTGGTGGAACACGCAAATCGAAGTTTGCAGGCGCTCATCGCTCAGGTCCGGATAGAAGGCGGTCAAGTCCGCCGGCATCATCAGGCCTTTATAAATGATGGTCTTGTGCGAAAAGCTGCAGACGTAGTGGTCGGTGTCGGCGGCGTTGGCCACGGACGAACGACGACGGGAAGTGAACAGCTTGACCGCCATGTCCTGGTCGCTCAGGCCTTCACCGCCGATGAACACTTGCTCGATCTGTGGCAGGCGCTCAAGGGCCAGGCGGCCGAGGACGCTGGTGTCGATCGGCACTTTGCGCCAGCCGACCAGCTGCAAGCCGGCGGCCAGGATCTCGCGGTTCATGTTCTCGCGAGCGGCTTCGGCTTTGACCGGGTCCTGGTTGAAGAAGACCATGCCCACGGCGTATTGCCTGGGCATTTCGACGCCGAAGGTTTCCTGGGCGATGGCTCGCAGGAACACGTCCGGCTTTTGAATCAGCAGACCGCAACCGTCACCGGTCTTGCCGTCGGCATTAATCCCACCGCGGTGGGTCATGCAGGTCAGGGCCTCAATGGCCGTTTGCAATAGGGTATGACTGGGCTCGCCCTGCATATGGGCTATCAGGCCGAAACCGCAGTTATCCTTGAATTCATCTGGTTGGTACAGACCTGCTTTCATAGACACTTTCTCACCAGGCTGCCTCTGATCGAGGCAAATTTCTTTTCAATTCAACCACTTGCCATCCGCGCCGAACGTACGCCAGCTTTGCGGGGACAAAAGGGAGGTCATTGTACACACCGACACTTGGCCTCACAAATTTGACGACGAAATGTCGCAAATCTATGTCGCATTTGTGAAAGGTTTAAAGCGATCTGCTGTGCTAGTCAAAACTTTTTTAATTTTGACCGCAACGACTCAAAGACTACTGTGACGCAGACACCACAAGGCACGCGACCCGTAGGGCAGCGCGCACTTGTAGAAATTTTGAGGTGCTTGGAGAGGCGGCCTGGGTAAGGCCGCCGAATCTTCAGCGAGTTGTTGCCAGTTCCTGTTGGACGCTGGCGACAGTGCGAGGCCAAGGTTTACCAGCCTGAACCTTCGCTGGCAAGGCCTTGATGGCGGAAACGGCTGCATCACGATTGGCGAAGTTGCCGTAGGTGATCACGAAGAGCGGCTTGCCGTTGAGGACTTTCTTGAAGTAACGGTACTCGCCGCCCTGCTCTTTGACGAAGTTTTGCGCGGCCGCTTCGGAGCTGGTGCCGAGGATCTGCACCACGTAGTTACCAGGCGCCTGACCGGCGTACCAGGTACCACCGGCCGCCTTGGCTGCCGGGGCTGGTTTTTCGGCAGGCTTGGCCGCCGCCGCAACGGCCGGTTTGGCTGGCGCTGGAGCAGGCTTGGCCACAGGAGCAGGCGCTGGCTTGGCGGTGGCGACCTGAGTCGGCGCCGGCGTCGGCTTGGCCGCTGGTGTCGGTGCAGGACCGGCCGGAACGCCCACAGGCGGCGCAGTGGTGGTCACCGTCGGCGGTGTGGCGCTGGAGCCTTCGACCGGCACGCCGTCGTCGCCTTCAGTAATTCCACCCGCCGCTTCCGCCAGCGGACTGCGCATGACCGGCTGCGAGTTACCGACCAACGGCAACGGCATCGGCTGTGTGTTACCGGCGAATTCGACGGCCGGAGCACCGCCATTCGCTGTTGGCTGCCCCTGACCCAGCGGCAATTGCGCCTGTTCGTTGGCCGGTGCACCCGTGGTCGGTGCCTTGTTGCGACCCGGCATCAACCAGGCGGCAGCTACCGCGACCACGACCACGGCGGAAATCGCCAACACGTGTTTCTTCGGCATATTGAACCCCATTTTTGGACGCTTGACCGCTGAGCGGCTGGCGATCATGGCTTCGATCATTGCATCGCGGGCGACCTGATTGATGCTTCCAGGCCAACCTTCGGAGCTTTCGTGAATATCAGAGATCTGATCCGCGGTGAAAAGTTCGATACCGCGGCCAGCACCTTCGAGCCGCTGTTCCAGATATTCGCGGGTTTCTTCCTCGGTGTAGGGTTGCAGTTCGATGACGTGGAAGCGCTCTTCTTCGAGACTCAACTGATCCAATTGAGCAATCAGCGAGGTTTCACCGAACAAGAACACATGCGGACGGCCTTCAGGCGCGCCGGCCGCCAGGACCAACAGAGCCTCAAGGGCAGACTCTTCCAGCTGTTCGGCGTCATCGACCAGCAAATAGACTTCCTGCCCGGTCAGGGCAAGCTGCACCACTTGAGCCAGGATAGCGTCGACATCGGCCTGGCCAACGTTCAGCGCCTGAGCCACCTGGCGCAACACTCCGGCCGCATCGCCGGCGCCGCGGGCAGAAACCACCACACTTTGTACCGATTGCTTGTTGGTGCTGGCGACCAGGGCCTGACGCAGCAGGGTCTTGCCACTGCCCTCGGGGCCGGTGACCACCAGCAGCAACTGACTGTAACGGGCCAGGTGATGCAGTTGCCCCAGCACCGGTTTGCGCTGGGCCGGGAAAAATTTGAAGCCAGGCACCCGTGGAGCAAAAGGGTCATGACTCAACTGGTAATGGCCGAGGAAAGCCTCGTCGGCATGCAAACTAGTCATCGTGTTCTTATTAACCTTTAAGCTGGGCCAGGGCGCGGTAGTCTGCCCCCAGCGTGGCCTGTAGAACCTCTTTCGGATAATCGTCGGTCACCACCGCTTCACCCATGTGGCGCAGCAGCACCAGGCGCAAACGACCGTCGATCACTTTTTTATCAATGGACATATGTTCGAGGAAATCGGCTTCTGTCATCTCTTCTGGCGGAATGACCGGCAGCCCCGCACGCTGGAACAGACGAATGCCACGATCGCGCTCCTGCTCGCTGATCCAGCCCAGTCGCGTGGACATCTCCAGTGCCATTACGGTGCCAGCAGCCACTGCCTCACCATGTAGCCACACACCATAGCCCATGTGGGTTTCAATGGCGTGGCCGAAAGTGTGGCCGAGGTTCAATGTGGCACGAACACCCGTCTCTTTCTCATCGGCACCGACCACCGCCGCCTTGGCTGCGCAGGAGCGTTCGATCGCATAAGTCAGGGCTTGCTGGTCCAGATTGCGCAGGCGGTCGACGTTGTCTTCGAGCCAGGTCAGGAACGGCTCATCACAGATCAGCCCGTACTTGATGACTTCAGCCAGCCCGGCGGACAGTTCGCGGGCAGGCAGGGTATTGAGGCTGGCGGTATCGATCAGCACGACATTCGGCTGGTAGAAGGCGCCGACCATGTTTTTGCCCAGCGGATGGTTGATCCCGGTCTTGCCGCCCACCGAAGAGTCGACCTGCGACAATAGTGTGGTCGGAACCTGGATGAAATCGACGCCGCGCTGGT
Source organism: Pseudomonas sp. GW821-FHT01C01 (assembly GCF_059422645.1). Taxonomy (NCBI): domain Bacteria; kingdom Pseudomonadati; phylum Pseudomonadota; class Gammaproteobacteria; order Pseudomonadales; family Pseudomonadaceae; genus Pseudomonas; species Pseudomonas sp. GW821-FHT01C01. The sequence goes on from NZ_JBWKXF010000041.1 coordinate 46,233, forward strand.
AGCAGGCGGCGGCAAAGCCGGCCATGTCACCGATCACACCGCCACCAAGGGCGATCACCGTGGTGCGACGGTCATGCCGGGCAGTCAGCAGACCATCGAAAATCAGTTGCAGGGTTTCCCAGGTCTTGAAGGCTTCGCCGTCGGGCAGCACCACGGAAATCACCGAGAACTGCGCCAGGCTTCGGGTCAGACGCTCGAGATAGAGCGGCGCAACAGTCTCGTTGGAGATGATCGCTACTTGCCGTCCACGAATGTGCGGGGCCAGCAGCTCAGGCTGATCCAACAAACCTTCGCCAATATGAATCGGGTAGCTGCGCTCGCCTAGATCGACCTTGAGTGTCTGCATGTGTCCCCACAGTGAAGATGGAATCAGGCGTCCTGCCTGAGTTAACGAATGTCCACGGCCTCTGCTGGTGTGACGCCGCTCCTTAGCCATCCGCCACAACCTTGAACGGTCATGGCGGGACGCCGAGGATAGCGCATTTCGCGCGGCGCTTTAACGGGGTGGCAACTGCTGCAAGCGCTCTAGAATGTCGAGTACGACCATTCGTGGCGGCCGCTCATCGGTTTCGACCACCAGGTCGGCAATTTCCCGATAAAGCGGATCGCGGATCGCCAACAGATCCCGCAGGGTCTTGGCCGGATCGGCAGTACGCAGCAGTGGCCGATTGCGGTCGCGGGCCGTGCGGCCGACCTGCTGCTCGACCGACGCATGCAGATAAACCACCCGCCCACCGGCATGCAGCGCGCGGCGATTGGCTTCGCGCATGACCGCGCCACCACCTGTCGCCAGCACCACTCCGTCGTATTCGCACAGCTCGGCAATCATTGCCTGCTCGCGATCACGAAAGCCCGGTTCGCCTTCTTTATCGAAGATCCAAGGGATATTGGCGCCCGTGCGCAATTCAATTTCCTTATCGGAATCTTTGAACGGCAGGCGCAGCTCTTTGGCCAGCAACCGGCCGATGGTGCTTTTTCCAGCGCCCATCGGTCCAACAAGAATCAAATTTCGCACAGAATCAATGACTCACAGCAATCGCCTGATTATTCATGATACGCGGAGTGAGGAATACCAACAGCTCGGATTTTTTCTCCGAAACCACATCACGCCGGAAAAGGCGGCCAAGATACGGCACATCGCCAAGAAATGGCACCTTATCTACAACCTTGCTCTGAGTATTTGAGAAAACCCCGCCAATGACGATGGTCTCGCCATCGTTGACCAGGACCTTGGCATTGACCTCGTTTTTCTTGATCGGCGGTACATCCTGAACCTTGTTCAGGAAGTCCGGTTCGTCCTTGGTAACCTTGACCTCCATGATGATCCGGTTGTCTGGCGTGATCTGTGGCGTCACCTCAAGCGATAACGACGCCTCCTTGAACGACACCGAAGTCGCGCCGCTGGAGCTGGCTTCCTGATAGGGAATCTCGGTGCCCTTGAGGATTTTGGCGGTTTCCTTGTCGGACGTGACCACCTTGGGTTGCGAGACAATTTCCCCGTTGCCGGTTTTCTCCATGGCCGTCAGCTCCAGGTCCAGCAAAACATTGTCAGTGATGAACGCGATGCCGATTCCCGAGGTATTGTTGACCGCTCCCATGTCGACGAACGGTGTGTTGGTGCTGGTGCTGCCGGGCGTGCCAATGGTCGACGAGCCATTGACCCCATTGCTGACGCCGGAGGTGTTCCAGTTGCCCCTGTTCTGTATCGAACCGCCCCAGCGCACCCCGAGGCTTTTGTCATAGTCGACGTTGGCTTCGACGATCCGCGCTTCGATCATCACCTGGCGAACCGGGATATCCAGTTGCGTGACAATCCTGCGCAGCTCATCAAGCCGTTCCTGGGTCTGGTAGGCAATGATGTTGTTGGTGCGCTCATCGACGGTGATCGAACCCCGCTCATCGGCCTTCGCTTCGGCACTGGTCACCGACTGGAACAACTTGGCGATATCCGCCGCTTTGGCGTAGTTGACCTGCAACAGCTCCCGACGCAATGGCGCCAGGTCGGCGATCTGCTTTTGCGACTCCAGCTCCTGGCGCTCGCGGGCAGCAATTTCATCGGCCGGGGCGACCAGCAGCACATTGCCAACCTTGCGTTTGTCCAGCCCCTTGGTTTTCAGCACCAGATCCAGCGCCTGGTCCCACGGCACGTTCTGCAGGCGCAGGGTAATCCCCCCTTGCACCGTGTCGCTGGCTACCAGATTGAGATTGGTGAAGTCGGCGATCAGTTGCAGTACCGAGCGCACATCGATGTCCTGGAAATTCAGCGAAAGCTTCTCGCCGCTGTAGGCGTGTTGCCCGGCATTGCGCTTTTGCAGGTCATCGACCGTCGCCGGGCGAACGCTGACCGTGAGCTTACTGTCGGTCTGGTAGGTCGAGTAATCGAAGGTGCCGCCGGGTTCGATGCTGATGGTGGCCCGGTCGCCGCTGGCGCTGGCATTGACGAACTGCACCGGGGTGGCGAAATCCTTCACATCCAGGCGAACTCGCAAGGGTTCAGGCAATCGGGTCCTGGCGAAACCGAGGATGATTTTTCCGTCGCGCTCCTGGATATCCGGGGCAATCGAGGGGTCCGACAGGTCGATCACCACGTTGCCTTCGCCCTGGGTTCCCCGCTGGAAATCCACACCGCGGATGATCTTGCCTGTCGGAGTCGCGGTTCGTACCTGGGCTGGCGCTGGAGAGGCAACCGACCGGGGCGCCGGACCTTTGGCCCCTTGCCCGACCACCACGAACAGCGTGTTGCCTTCGACCCGCGAACTGTAAGGGGCCGGCTGACCCAGATTGATGATCAACCGCGCCCGATCCCTGGACTCGACCACTGTGGCGCTGCGAGCGTTGCCGTCGCCCAGGTCGCGGGTTTTGCTGGTCAGCTGGCTGACGACACCCGGCAAATCGAGCGCAATCCGGGCCGGCGACTCCGTCGTGTAGCCGTGGGGCGTCGGGGGTGGCTCATCGAAAGACAACTTCAACTCGACACGGTCTCCCGGCAGCGCAGCGACATCCAGCGCCTTGAGATTGGCCGCTTGTACCATCGGCGACAACAGCGCTATCCATAGCGACAGTCCGAAGGTGGAGAAAATCCTGTTCATTATTCGAGTTCCACTATGAGTGCTCTTTCAAAGGGATGGTCCGGGGACGCTCCAGCCAGGCCCCCTCGCCATCGGGGACGATTTCGATCACATCGACCCGGGAGCTGCTGATAGCGACGATCCGCCCATCGTTGCGCCCCAGGTAATCGCCGACTTTCAACCGATGGACCCCGCCCGCTCCTCGCAGCAACGCAAAGGAGCCGGTCGTATTGGACAGGGTTCCGACCATTTCAAACTGCTCGATATTGAAACCTTCGAGGTACTGTTTGACCCGATCGGGGTCGGGTTTGACGTTGCGCGAGCCGTGCTTGCGCCCCGCCAGATCGACCCTGAGCTGTGGCGAAAACGGGCTGCGCAGCTTCGCCGCGTTGTAAGTGAATGTCGGGTAAGACCGGAATGTGGGCGTTGGTTCAATCCTGCCCGGTGCGCGCAGGCGCATTTCGTTCATGTACGCGTCCAGATCACTGAAATCATCGCTGGCGCCACAACCACCGAGAAAAGCCGACAACACCGCAATAACCCCATAACGAACCCGGCTCATTGATGCGGCCCCTTGTCGTTGTAGCGGTAAGTCTTCGCCAGGATGCTCAGGCGCAGCTTCGGCCCGCCTTCGGGGTTGACCGGTGCAAGATCGAAGTCATGCAGGGTGACGATGCGCGGCAATCCGGCCACGCCGCTGACGAACGTGGCCAGGTCGTGATAGGCACCGACGACGGTGATCTGGATTGGCAGTTCGATGTAGAACGGCTGGGCGACCTCCGGCAACAGCTTGATCTCTTCGAACTCCAGGCCACTGCCCAGCCCCGTACGCGTGATGTCTTCCAGCAAGCCGGGGACTTCGGTATCACTGGGCAATTGCCGCAACAGCACGCCGAAGGAGTTCTCCATTTCTTTCAACTGTTGGGTATAGAGCTCCAGGTTCGCCGCCACGCGCGCCTTGGTGGCGAACTGCTCCTTGAGCGTCGACTCTTCCTCGCGCTTGAGATCGAGCTGACTTTCAAGTTCGCGGGTGGAAAAGTTGTAGCCCAGGGCCAGTACCAGGAGCATGAGCAAACCGGCCAGCAGAATCTTGATCGCCGACGGCCAGGAACCGATGTTGTTGATATCCAGGTCGTTGATGTCGATCTTGCGCAACCCTTCGAACCACTCGGACGGACTCATTTGCCCCCCTCCGGTGCTGCGGGTCGAGTCTGGCGTACGGTCAACTGGAAGACACTGACCTGATCCACCTGGCCGGCAGTCGTGGCCTTGACCTCGGTCAGGCTCGGCGCATCGAACCAGTCTGACGCCTCCAGGTTGCGCATCAAGTCTGAAACACGGTTGTTGGATTGCGCCGCACCGGTGATGGACAAGGTCTTGCCGGTCATTTTCACTTCGGTGAAGTACACGCCATCGGGCAGTGCGCGCGCCAACTGGTCAAACATTCGCCCGCTGATCGACCGATTACCTTGCAGGTCCTGGATGATGCGCATGCGCTCAACGAGTTGCTGACGGCGCTCCTTGAGGTCGCTGATCTGTTTGATCCGCTCGTCCACCACGGCAATTTGCTTGCCGATGTAATCGTTGCGGGCGACTTGCCGGTCGATGGCGTCGCTGATGGCTTGATTCGCCACTAGCACCGCGCCCACCGCGCCCGCCACTACGGCCATCATGGTCAGCAGGAAGCGCTTGCGACGGGCTTCACGCCGCTCCTCGCGCCAGGGTAAAAGGTTGATCCGCGCCATCAGTCGAAGCTCCTGAGGGCCAGACCACAGGCAATCATCAACGCCGGAGCATCACTCGCCAGGGCAGCACCATTGACCTTGCTGCCCAGAGTCATTTCGGAAAAAGGGTTCGCGACCTGGGTCGGTGTGCCCAATTGCTCCTCAATCAAACGGTCCAGCCCCGGGACCGACGCGGTTCCGCCGGCGAGCAGGATATGGTCGACGGCGTTGTACTGGCCGGCGGCAAAGAAGAACTGCAACGAACGCGACACTTGCTGCACCAGCGCTTCGCGAAACGGTTGCAAGACCTCACTGACATAGTCATCCGGCAGGCCGCCCTTCTTTTTCGCCTGGCCCGCCTGTTCCAGCGTCAGGCCGTAGCGGCGCTGGATTTCCTCGGTCAACTGCCGTCCGCCGAACAGCTGTTCGCGGGTGTAGATAATCCGTCCGCCGTGCAGCACGCTCAGGGTGGTCATGGTGGCGCCGATATCCACCACCGCGACCGTCAAACGCTCCTGGGAAACCGCGAGCCGACTGGCCAGCAACCCGAATGAGCGCTCCAGCGCGTAGGCCTCGACATCGACCACGCGGGCGGTCAGCCCCGCCAGTGTCAGGACTGCCTCGCGGACCTCGACGTTTTCCTTGCGGCAAGCGGCGAGCAATACATTGACGCGCTCGGGATTGCGCACCGAGGCGCCCTGGACTTCAAAGTCGATCGCGACTTCGTCCAGGGGATAAGGAATGTACTGATCAGCCTCGATCTTCAGCTGGCTTTCCATCTCGTCGTCGGAAAGACCGGCATCCATCTCGATGGTCTTGGTGATGACCGCCGAGCCTGCCACGGCCACCGCCACGTTCTTGAGGCCGGTTCTGGCCTTGACCAGCACGCGAGTGAGCGCCAACCCCACGCCTTCGAGTTCAGCGATATTCTTTTCGATCACCGCGCCGACCGGCAACGGCTCCACCGCATAAGCCTCGACCCGGTAACGCTCACCCTGACGGCTCAACTCCAGAAGTTTCACCGAGGTGGAGCTGATATCGATTCCCAGGAGCGTATTGGATTTTTTGTTGAAGAGTCCTAGCACTACCAATTCCCTATGACTATCCGTGAGTTACGGACTCTGCAATGTCCATTGCGTTCAATCCACCCGTCTTGACAGCAGCGCCAATGACGCTCCCGAGCAGAAAAATGCTTATAATGCCCAGCGTTTTTTTCCGCATTTGCTCAAGCGCGGGTCGTTCTCATTTAGCTTGAACCCTGTTGCCCAATTCATTTTTGCCCTGGATATCCAAAAGCCTTGATTCGTCTGCTGAAGTTTTTCGGTTGGTCCATCGTCGCGGTTTTCTGCGGACTCCTTCTGGGTCTGAGCGGGGCGTATCTCTACCTTAGTCCCGGATTACCGTCCGTGGAGGCGCTGAGAAGCATCCAGTTGCAGATTCCCCTGCGGGTCTACAGCAGCGACAACAAGTTGATCGCAGAATTCGGCGAAATGCGCCGCACACCGATCCGTTTCGCCGACATTCCCCCCAATTTCATCAATGCGTTACTAAGTGCTGAAGACGACAATTTCGCCAACCACTATGGCGTCGACCCCAGCAGCCTGATGCGTGCCGCCACCCAACTGGTCAAAAGCGGGCACATCCAGTCCGGCGGCAGCACGATCACCATGCAGGTGGCGAAGAACTTCTTCCTGACCAGCGAACGCAGCTTTTCGCGCAAGACCACCGAGATCCTTTTGGCCCTGCAGATCGAACGGCAGCTGACCAAGGACGAGATCCTCGAGCTGTACGTCAACAAGATCTATCTGGGTAACCGCGCCTATGGCATCGAGGCGGCGGCGCAGGTCTATTACGGCAAATCGATCCGCGATGTCAGCCTGGCGCAGATGGCGATGATTGCCGGCCTGCCCAAGGCGCCGTCGCGCTTCAACCCGCTGGCCAACCCGGCGCGCAGCAAGGAGCGCCGCGACTGGATCCTGGGGCGCATGTACAAGCTCGGGAAAATCAGCGAGGCCGACTACACCACTGCAGTCAACGAGCCACTGAACGCCAGCTATCACGTGCCGACCCCGGAAGTGAACGCCCCGTACATCGCCGAAATGGCCCGTGCCGAAATGGTCGGACGTTATGGCAGCGACGCCTATACCGAAGGCTTCCGCGTCACCACCACGGTGCCGAGCGACCTCCAGGAGCTGGCCAACACCGCGGTCCATGAAGGCCTGATGACCTACGATCAGCGCCACGGCTATCGCGGGCCTGAGTCGCGCCTGCCGGGCAAGACTCGCGAAGCCTGGGCGACCGAACTGACCAAACAACGCACCATCAGCAGCCTGGAACCGGCCATCGTGACCCAGGTCGACAAGAATGGCCTGCAAGTACTGACCCGCACCGGCCAGGAACACGTGAGCTGGGACACCATGAAATGGGCCCGTCCGTTCCTGAACACCAACAGCATGGGCGCCAATCCGAAGCAGCCTTCGGATGTTGCGCAGGTCGGCGATCTGATTCGCGTGCAGCGTCAGCCGGACAATTCACTGAAGTTCAGCCAGATCCCGCAGGCCCAGGGCGCGCTGGTTTCCCTGGACCCACAGAACGGCGCCATTCGTTCGCTGGTCGGCGGTTTCGCCTTCGAGCAGAGCAACTACAACCGCGCATTGCAGGCCAAGCGCCAGCCGGGGTCGAGCTTCAAACCGTTCGTCTACAGCGCCGCACTGGATAACGGCTTCACGGCCTCCAGCCTGGTGAACGACGCACCGATCGTGTTTGTCGACGAGTACCTGGACAAGGTATGGCGCCCGAAAAACGACACCAACACTTTCCTCGGCCCGATTCGCCTGCGTGAAGCGCTGTACAAGTCGCGCAACCTGGTGTCGATCCGCTTGCTGCAGGCGATGGGCGTTGGCAAGACCATTGACTACATCACGCGCTTTGGTTTCAACAAGCAGGACCTGCCGCCCAACCTGTCGCTGGCCCTGGGCACCGCGACCCTGACGCCAATGGAGATCGCCACTGGCTGGAGCACCTTCGCCAACGGTGGCTATAAGATCACCCCGTACATCATCGACAAGATCGAAAGCCGCAACGGCGACACGCTGTTCGTCGCCAACCCGCCAAGCGTGCCCAAGGGTGGCGCGGCGAGTGACGGCATTGCTGCACCGGTCGCCGAGGCCTTCACGGTCAACGTGACGCCGGGTGATGCCCCGGGCACCACGCCGGCGCCACAACCTCCGGCCGTGGCCGAACGCATTGTCGACGGACGTACCACCTTCATTCTCAACAGCATGCTTGAGGACGTGATCAAGCTCGGCACCGGTCGCCGCGCGCTGGCCCTGGGCCGCCCTGACATTGCCGGCAAGACCGGCACGACCAACGAATCGAAGGACGCCTGGTTCTCCGGTTACAACGCCGATTACGTGACGACCGTGTGGACCGGTTTCGATCAGCCGGAAAGCCTGGGCCGCAAGGAATTCGGCGGCACCGTCGCGCTGCCGATCTGGATGAACTACATGGGCGCCGCGCTCAAAGGCAAACCGCCGCACACGCAGCCAGAGCCGGAAGGCATCCTGAGCCTGCGCGTCGACCCGGTCAGCGGGCGCGCAGCCAGCCCGGGCACGCCTGGCGCCTACTTCGAGCTGTTCAAGGCTGAAGACACGCCCCCGTCGGTCAACGAACTGGGCAACGGCAATGTACCGGGCAGCCCGCTGCCGGCGGATGAAGCGGCACCGATCGATTTGTTCTGATTGCAGTAATGATGAAAAGCCCCGCCTTCGAAAGAAGTGCGGGGCTTTTTTTGCCTACCGGTTTTGATGTTGTCTGGTCCGGCCTCTTCGCGAGCAAGCCCGCTCCCACAGGAGAATGCGTTCCAATGTGGGAGCGGGCTTGCTCTGTCTCTTCTACCCCTCTGACGCCGCCGAAGATGGTATACCAGTGTAG
>NZ_JBWKXF010000042.1:0-53189 GCF_059422645.1 Pseudomonas sp. GW821-FHT01C01
TTGCGCCTTCGATCTCTCGTTGGCGGGAGGCGAATTCTACAGCGTTACTCGCTGCTGTCAACACCTCTTTTTCAACTCCCTTTCGGCTTCGATGACCTGAAGCAACTCACTGTCGAAAACTATGTAACTCTTTGTTTATCAAGGAGTTTTCCGCTTCGACTGCGCCGGAAGTGGGGCGAATTATAGGCCTCCAGAATCTGCCGTCAAGCACTGATTTTGGTTTTCTACCGACATGTGCAAAAACGCTGCTTATATATAGACGCGCCGGCAGCGAATGCGCAGTATATTGCCCATCACGAAGAGAAATGCCCTTACTTCCTATTTTCGGACGATGCCACGTAATGAATGATCAGCCTCGCAGCCTAGCCTCTACCCTGTTCTCGGTCGGGCTACTGCTCATAGCCATGGCATCGATCCAGTCCGGAGCCTCCCTGGCCAAAAGCATGTTCTCCGTTGTTGGCCCTCAGGGGACGACAACATTACGTCTGATTTTCGCCAGCGTGATCATGATGCTGATACTGCGTCCATGGCGGGCAAAACTCACCGCAAGATCCCTGCGCACCGTCGTCGTCTACGGGATGGCGCTGGGCGGCATGAACTTCCTCTTCTATATGTCACTGCAAACAGTCCCGCTGGGTATCGCGGTGGCTCTTGAATTCACGGGCCCATTGGCGGTGGCGATCTATGCCTCCCGTCGCGCAATCGACTTTTTGTGGATCGCCCTGGCTGCCGTCGGCTTACTGTTATTGATACCGACGGGAGAAGCGACCGCAGGAATCGATCTGATAGGCGCCGGTTATGCCTTGGGTGCAGGTGTCTGCTGGGCACTGTACATTTTGTTTGGCCAAAAAGCCGGGGCCGATAATGGCGTGCAAACCGCCGCGCTGGGGGTAATGATCGCTGCGCTATTCGTAGCCCCTATCGGTATTGTCCATGCCGGTTCAGCTCTGTTGACCCCATCATTGATCCCTGTGGCCCTCGGCGTTGCCCTCTTGTCCACTGCCCTTCCCTACACGCTGGAGATGGTCGCTCTGACCCGCATGCCGGCCAGAACCTTCGGCACACTGATGAGTATCGAGCCCGCCGTCGGCGCGTTGTCGGGCTTACTGTTCCTGCATGAATACCTCTCGCTGTCACAGTGGATGGCCATCATCTGCATCATCCTGGCATCCGTCGGCGCAACCATGACCATGAGCACTGCCACCAAACCAGCAGTAGCGGCAGATTGAATGCAGATATGACGTAGGTCTGGTATTTGCCGCCCAATTAGGCCATGTTTAGCCCCGCACCCAGAGTCATACCATGGACAATTCCAGATAGGGATATCGGCACGCTTCAAGTGCAAGCGAATGCAGCCAGACCCGGGCACAAGATCCGGGGACGCGTTAAGGACAGTAATGAAACGAATTTTGATAGTGATCGCCGTACTTGCAATTGCGGGCTGCGCAGCGACATCAAAAACACAGATCAAGCACGGCAAGAAAGGGCTACATATCAACTGTTCCGGACTGTCTTCATCCTGGGACAAGTGCTACGCCAGCGCAGCCAACTCCTGCGCACCCAAGGGCTACAAGGTCATTGCCAAGTCGGGAGATGCTGTGGAAGAGCCCGGCGACTATCCGTTTGGCCTCAATCCTGCGGGCTATACCAGTCGCAGCATGATTGTCATCTGCAAATAGTCAGGGCCGTCGCGTCAGGTTCTCGGACTTGCGATCTGACGGCCAATTTCTTCGTAGCTGGACTTCAGCACTGTACGCTGGATATCCGGGCTAGCGAGCATACGCGCCACAACCAGCGCGCCAATGCATTGCGACAGAATCGCCCACGCCAGGCTGTCGCTTTGCAGAACACCCGCCCAACTTTCCTGAAGCCGACAAATCCAGCGCTCTGCCTGTTGGCGGACAGCCACGTCGGAACGGGCAATTTCCGCCCCCAAAGCTGGTAATGCACAACCGGTTTCCGGATTCTCGACATGCGACATGCTCAAGTACAGTTTCAAGCAGCGCTCAAGCTTGTCACGGTCCTGCCCTTCCCCCAGTCGCGCCAGGCTTTGGCACAACTCACGCTCGACAATGGTTGCGAACAACTCGTCTTTCGACGAGAAGTGGCTGTAGAAAGCGCCTCCACTCAAGCCAATCGCTTTCATCAGGCCGTCCACGCCCACCGTTGAAAATCCGGACTTCTTGGCCGATACCGCACTGCTTTCCAGCAGCCTTTGCCTGGTTTCCAGCTTATGACTGGCCGAATAACGCATTGCCCTTCTCCCTTGATTGCTCACCTTGACGCCTGTCGAATCGTAGCATAACGTTCGTTTAGCTAACGATCGTTTACCAAAAGGGATCTACCCATGAATAACAAGAAGGTCGTACTGGTCGTCGGTGCAGGTGATGCCACGGGCGGCGCCATTGCCAAGCGTTTTGCGCGGGAGGGTTTTGTCGCCTGCGTCACTCGCCGCAGTGCGGACAAACTCCAGCCACTGGTGGATGCCATTCAGGCCGATGGTGGCGAGGCCCACGGTTTTGCCTGCGATGCACGTAAAGAGGAGGACGTGATCGCGCTGGTCGAGCAGATCGAAACCCAGATCGGCCCCATCGAAGCATTTGTCTTCAACATCGGCGCCAACGTGCCGTGCAGCATTCTCGAAGAAACCGCCCGCAAGTATTTCAAGATCTGGGAAATGGCCTGTTTTTCCGGTTTTCTCAACGCGCGTGAAGTGGCCAAGCGCATGGCCAAGCGCCAGCGGGGCACGATCCTGTTCACCGGTGCCACCGCAGGCATGCGTGGCGCTGCCGGGTTCGCCGCATTTGCGGGTGCCAAGCACGGTATTCGTGCACTGGCGCAAAGCATGGCCCGGGAGCTCGGGCCGATGAACATTCACGTTGCCCATGTCGTCGTCGACGGCGCCATCGATACCGACTTCATCCGCGAAAGTTTCCCTGAAAAATACGCCACCAAGGATCAGGATGGCATCCTCGATCCCGAACATATCGCCGAAAACTACTGGTACCTGCACAGCCAGCCCCGCGATGCCTGGACCTTCGAGCTGGACCTTCGCCCCTGGAGCGAACGCTGGTAATTACCCCCAAATAACAACAAGACGAGCGCCTGGAACATGAGCAAAACCGTGGAGTTCTACTTCGACCTCGGCAGCCCCGCCACCTATCTGGCCTACACCCAGCTACCGAAAATCTGCGCACAGACCGATACCCGACTGGTCTACATTCCGCTCTTGTTAGGCGGGGTGTTCAAAGCCACCGGAAACGCCTCCCCTGTGACTGTCCCGGCAAAGGGCCGCTACATGTTTCAGGATCTGGACCGCTACGCCAAACGCTACGGTGTGCCTCTGAAATTCAATCCGCACTTCCCGATCAACACCTTGATGCTGATGCGTGCCGTAACAGGCATGCAGTTGCGCCACCCTGAACGCTTTGCCGCGTTCATCGATTGCCTGTTCAAAGCCATTTGGGTCGACGGTCGGAATCTCGATGAACCGGCAACCGTCGCGGCAGTGCTGAGCGAAAACGCTTTCGATCCACAAGAAGTGCTAGCCCTGACCGCTGATGAAGAAGTCAAAGCCGTGCTCAAGGACAACACCGAAAAAGCTGTGCAGCGAGGGGTGTTCGGAGCGCCGAGCATGTTTGTCGACAACCAGCTGTACTTCGGCCAGGATCGACTGGATTTCGTGCTCGAAGCCTTGAGTTAAATCTCGACCACCAACCGCCCCTTTGCCGCTCCTGACAAGATCAGCACATGGGCGGCTTCTGCGGTCTGCAATGTGAAGGAGTGCGGGTCAAGCAACGGCAAGAGCTTACCCGCCTCAATCAACTGCGCCGCCTCGTGCAGAATCTCACCGTGATGCTCACGCCCCTTGCCCGTCAGGAGCGGCAGCAAAGTGAAAACACCGGAGTAAGTCGCCCCACGAAAAGAAAGCGGTGCCAGGCTGTGCTGACCCCAACCAAGACAACTGAGCACATGGCCGTGATACATCCGTGCAGCCTTGAATGACGCATCCAGCGTTTCACCCCCTACGGTGTCATAGACAATGTCAAATCCCTCACCAGCCGTATGCTCTGTCACATAGTCTTCAACCGAAGATTGCCTGTAATCGATAAATGTCGCACCAAAGCCCTCGATCGTTTTCTGTTGTGCGGCCGAGCCTGTAGCAAAAACCTCAGCGCCAAAAGCGCGGGCGATTTGCACCGCGACATGTCCGACGCCACCGGCGCCACCATGAATCAATACCTTCTGCCCGGGCCGAACGCGAGCCTGGTCCACCAGACCTTCCCAAGCGGTGATCAGCACGAGCGGCAATCCGGCAGCCTCGCGCATGCTCAAGTTGTGCGGTTTGCGAGCCAACAGCCGTGCATCAACTGCCGCGTATTCGGCCAATGAACCTTGAATACCACCAATGCCGGTGGCCATGGCGTACACCTCATCCCCCGGCAACCAGCCACTGACGCCCTCCCCCAACGCTTCTACGGTTCCGGCCAGATCCATACCCAATATCGCCGGCAACGGTTGACCCGCATGAGCCGCCTGCCCGGAGCGAATTTTGCCGTCCAGCGGATTCACACCACTGGCCTTGATCCTGACCAATACCTGCCCCGTCTGCGGCACAGGCCGCGCAATGGAAATCAAGCGTAACGGCGCATTGGCCGACTCGACCATCAGAGCGCGCATATCCAGTGAGTCAGTCATTTCGCAAAATCCCATCAGAAGTGAATGTAGGACCAATCTTGCCTCGACCCACTCATGCCGATAAGACGCTATATCGCTATAGTGAGCATTCCGAAAAAGCATCAATGAGGAACCCCGTGGACAAGCTCAATGCAATGGCGATTTTCGTGCGAGTGGTCGAACGCGGTAGCTTTTCTGCCGTTGCCCGGGAGATGCAGACCAGTCAGCCAACCATCAGCAAAGTGCTGCAAGCGCTGGAAACACAGCTGGGTGGAAAGCTGATTGCCCGCAGCACCCGCAAGTTATCCCTGACAGATGAAGGTCAGCGGTACTACAACGAATGCCGAATCATCCTCGCCGCCGTGGATGCGGCAGAACATAGCTTCCAATCCGGTCGGGAAAGGGTCGCCGGACCGTTGAAAATCGGCTCGTCGGTCAGTTTCGGACGCTTGCAGATCGCCCCCCGTTTACCGGGCTTTCTCAAACACTACCCTGACGTACAGATTGACTTGCAATTGAGTGATCAGAATCAGGATCTGGTGAGCGAAGGGCTGGACGTCACATTCAGGATCGGTGCCCTGGACGACAGTGGTCTGATCGCGCGCCTTGTCGGCAGCACACATCGAGTAACCGTCGCATCACCTGACTACCTCAGGCAAAACGGCCAACCACAAACACCGCAGGAACTGAGCAGGCACAACTGCCTGATGTTCAATCTGCTGAGCAGTCAAAACCTGTGGGTGTATACAAAAGACACCCAACGTCACGAAGTGCGGATCAAGGGCAATGCGCAGAGCAACAATTCCGAGGCGATCCGCGAACTGGTGCTGGGGGGATTGGGGATTGCGCTGTCACCGGTGTGGCTGTTCAGCGAAGACCTGAAAGCTGGCCGGGTGATCGCGATTTTGCAGGACTACAGCACGCTGTCGCTGCCGATACATGCCGTATCCCCGGCGAATCGTCGCCAATCCGCCAGGGTCAAAGCGTTTGTTGACTACATGAGCCAGGCGCTGGAGACAGCGCCCGAACTGAAAGCAATCAAATAGCCGCGGTACGAGTGTTCAGCCACTCAAGGGCCGCCCCCTCGACCAATGGGCTCAGGCGCTCGCGCACTTCGGCGTGATAGGCGTTGAACCACTGTTTTTCCTCTTCGGACAGCAGCGAGGTTTTCAGGCAGCGTGTGTCGATCGGGCACAGGGTCAGCGTTTCGAACTTCAGGAATTCACCGAATTCGCTTTTGCCTGCCTCACGGTTCATCGCCAGGTTTTCGATGCGCACACCCCAACGACCCGGACGATAGGTGCCCGGTTCAATGGACGTGATCATGCCAGGCTGCATCGCCGTTTGTGGCGCAGGCGCAGCCTGATAAGCGATGACTTGCGGACCTTCGTGTACGTTCAGGAAGTAACCGACACCATGACCGGTGCCGTGACCGTAGTCGACATTTTCCGCCCAGATGGGCGCGCGGGCGATGGCATCGAGCAGCGGCGACAGAATGCCTTTCGGGAACTGCGCGCGGGACAAGGCAATCACGCCCTTGAGCACGCGGGTGCAATCGCGTTTTTGCTCATCGGTCGGGGTGCCCACCGCAACCATCCGCGTGATGTCGGTGGTGCCGCCCAGGTATTGGCCGCCGGAATCGATCAACAACAGACCGTCCCCTTCGATCACCGCGTGTTCTTCTTCGGTGGCGTGGTAGTGCGGCATCGCGCCATTGGCGTTGAACGCAGCGATGGTATTGAAGCTCAGTGACACATAATCCGGACGACGCTCACGAGCGGCGGTGAGTTTTTCGTCGATGGTCAGTTCGGTGATGCACTCGCGGCCCAGCGCCGAGTCCAGCCAGGCGAAGAATTCGCACAGCGCTGCGCCGTCCTGTTCCATGGCCTGACGGATGTGATCAGCATCGGCCAGGCTTTTTTGCGACTTGGCCAGCGTGGTCGGGTTCAGGCCTTCGATCAGTTTCACCCCGCTGTCGAGGTTGTCCAGCAACCCCGCCGTGACCCGCGCCGGGTCGACTTGCAGGCTCGCGCCACTCGGCACGGCGCGCAGTGCGGCAGCGACTTCGCTGTAATCGCGCAAGGTCACACCGTCCTGTTCGAGGATTGCGCGCAACTCGGCGCTGACTTTGCTCAAGGCGACAAACAGCGTGGCCTGTTGTTGATTGATCAAGGCGAAAGAAACAAACACCGGGTTGAATGACACGTCGCCGCCACGCAGGTTGAACAGCCAGGCGATGTCATCGAGGGTAGCGATGAAATGCCAGTCGGCACCCCGTGCCTTAAGGGTTTCACGCAGTTTGGCGAGTTTTTCGCCACGGCTGACGGTCGCCTGTGGTGGCAAGTGTTGATAGATCGGTTCGTTCGGCAGGCTTGGGCGGTCGCTCCAGACTCCGCTCAACAGATCGAGGTCGGTGCGCAGACGGGCGCCACGCTCTTCAAGTTTACCGCCCAGGGTCCGTGCCGAAGCCACGGCCATGACCGCGCCATCGACGGCGACAACGCCACCTTCCGGGGTTTGCTCGGCCAGCCATTCCAGTGGCCCGGGTTGCCCCGGTTGCAGCTTGACCAGGTCAATGCCGCTGCCCTTGAGTTCCTTGGTCGCTTGCTCCCAATAACGGCTGTCGGCCCAGACGCCGGCAAAATCCGGGGTCACGATCAGGGTGCCGACCGAACCATGGAAACCCGACAACCACTGGCGCCCTTGCCAGTAACCCGGCAGGTACTCGGACAGGTGTGGGTCGGCCGACGGCACCAGCAAGGCGTGAATGCCCTCCCGGCTCATCAGTTCGCGGGTTTGCTCCAGGCGCTGGGGCACCGATCCATTGATCGAAAGCTGCGTATTCATCGTGTCTCCTGCTAACCACTTCATCATTATTGTTGAGGGCCGATCAACGTCGGCACTTCGTCGCCCTATTGCCAGAATGCCGGAGCACTGGCGCAGGCTGCCTTGATCAGTTGAACCGCCTGGTCGATATCCTGCTCGGTGGTGAAACGCCCGAGGCTCAAGCGGATGGTGCGACTGGCCGAGCGGGCATCATGCCCCAGGGCCAGCAATACATGGGATGGGGTATTACTGGCGGAATTGCAGGCCGAGGTCGCGGAAAACGCGATCGAAGCCAGCAGTGCTGCCGAGTTGAACTCGCCTTCGCTGAAGGTCAGGCTCAGGGTATGGGGAATGCGCCGGGTCGGGCTGCCGTTGAGACGCACGCCGGGAATACTCTGCAATTGCTCGAGCAAGCGTTCACGCAAACGCACGATGGTGGCTTTCTCTTCATCGAACGCAGCCGCCGCCAGTGCAAAGGCCGAACCCATGGCCACGATCTGATGGGTCGCCAGTGTTCCGGAACGCAAACCGCCCTCATGCCCGCCGCCATGGATCTGCGCCTGCAAACGCTGTTGTGCACGCGGACCGACGTACAACGCACCGATGCCTTTGGGACCGTACAGTTTATGTGCGGAAAACGACATCAGGTCCACCGCCCACTGCGCGAGGTCGATTGCCACTTTGCCCGCGCCCTGTGCGGCGTCGACATGGAACAACGCCCCGCGATCACGCACGACCTGACCAATGGCGGGAATGTCGTTGAGGGTGCCCAGTTCGTTGTTGACCAGCATCAGCGAGACCAGGAAGGTGTCCTCGCGCATGGCTTCGCTGACTGCTTGCGCGGTGATCAGGCCATCGGCGTCCGGCACCAGATAAGTCACCGCTACACCGGCATCCTGCAGTTGCTTCGCGGTATCGAGAATGGCCTTGTGTTCGATCTGGCTGGTGATGATATGGCCACCGCCAACGCCCCGGGCCTGGGCCACGCCCTTGAGCGCAAGGTTGTTGGATTCGGTGGCGCCTGAGGTCCAGACGATCTGCTCGGGCGTCGCGCCGACCAGTTCGGCGACCTGGCGTCGCGCCTGCTCAACCGATTGCCGGGCCTGCTGGCCGAATGCGTGGGAGCTGGAGGCCGGGTTGCCGAAATTGCCGGTAAAGCCCAGACACTCGACCATCACCTTGATGACCCGCTCATCCACCGGCGTGGTGGCGGCGTAGTCGAAATACAACGGACGTTTATTCATAAAAGACTCGCAGAGCGTGTTCCGGGATCAGGAAGCTCGTAACTGCAAACGGCAAAGCGCAGCCTTGTGAGCTGCGCGCGGTTTTCAGAACGTTACCAATACCTGATCGGATGCCGTTAAAGAAGAACTACTTCATTTAATAGTGCGTAGGAACGCTCCTGAAAAGTCAGCTTAACAGGCATCGGGCAACCGGTTGAAGCAATGCGTCAGCTAAAGCTTTCGAGTAACAGCGGATACAGCGAACCCACGAGCAACGCGGCCATGCCCCAATTGAACAGGCGCAGCCAGCGGCGGTCCTTCAGAACGTTGCGCAACAGCGTGCCGCAAGCGGCCCAGACACCGACGCTCGGCAGGTTGATGATCGCAAAGACGGCCGCAATCACGATCACATTAGTGAAGTAACCCTGCATCGGCGTGTAGGTGCTGATGGCGCCAATGGCCATGATCCAGGCCTTGGGATTGACCCACTGGAACGCGGCGGCGCCCAGATAGCTGATCGGTTTCGCCTCGCCCTGCTGGCTCTCCGACATTGGTCCGGAATGGGCGATTTTCCAGGCCAGATACAGCAAGTACGCCGCCCCCACATAACGCAGTACGGTGTAGAGCAAAGGGTAAGCCTGGAACACCGCGCCAAGGCCAAAACCGACCGCCACCACGAGTACGAAGAAGCCACAGGTGATGCCGAGCATGTGCGGAATCGTGCGGTTGAATCCGAAGTTCACCCCGGATGCCAGCAACATGGTGTTGTTCGGGCCGGGCGTGATCGAGGTAACGAGGGCAAACAGGGCGAAGCCCAGCAGCAGATCGAGTGAGAGCGTCATGGGTGGCAGTCCGTCAGGGTCGGTCAGGTATTGACCCTACCGCACACCTTGGGCGAAACCCACGGACAGTTGAGTGAAACTTGGAGCGGTACAGTTTTGCCTCAGCTTGGACGACCGTGAAGCTGTACAGATCGCCCGGCGTTCATTTCCCCTTGGTTGTCGAAATTGAACGACTTTTGTGGCTGGCCGAGCAGTTCGGCTTTTTTCGCATGGTATTCGTCGAAGGACAATCCGCGACGGTTCAGCGCCTCCAGCGCCAGTTCCTTGCTCTCTTCAGCCGTGTAAGGCCAAAGCTCCGGGGAAACATGGCTGGCACATCCGGCGAGTACGGAGACGGCGAGCATCAGCAAAGTGGCAATCATCGGTTTCATTTTTGGCGTCCTGGCGACTGGGTTCGAGACAATGAACACAGGCTACCCGCGCCTCCCGGGCAGCAGAAATCAACGCTTTCAATAGTGGCTATCAAGAAATGGCGATCATTGTCCTTATCAGCGCCAGCCCACCAGACTGCAATGCAATGCGTTGTCGTGGCTGAGCTCCAGACTGTGCAGGACCTGGAACGATCCGAAGGTCACTGCCTTCGCCTGATGGGCGCGGATCAACTGCCAGAAATCCTGTTCGCCGTTTTCAAAGGCCCGGAACGCGGCCTCCCCTGCTTCGCGGGTTTGCCATTGCAGGTAATTGAGGACGCGGCGGCCATCTTCGCTGGCCTGGATGCTGGCACTGAGAAAGCCACGGTGCTGCCGGGCCAGATACTCGGTCTGTGTCGACAAGGCCAACACCAGCGCGGGTTGTTGATGCGGCTCGATCTGGAACTCGATCAGTTGGGTAAAGCTGCGATTGTTCGCTGAGGCTTGCATGAAATGTCCCCACTCACAGGTCAGGCGAATCTTGCGATCCGAAGGCGTGCAGGGTAAAACCTCTAGTTAAGTAAAGGTCAAGAGGCAATTTTTAAATGATCACCCCGGAAAACCTGCATAAGGAACTCACCGTCGGCCAGGTCGCGGCGCGCAGTGGTGTGGCGGTCACGGCGCTGCATTTCTATGAGTCCAAGGGGCTGATCAAGAGCAACCGCAATCAAGGCAACCAGCGTCGCTATCCAAGGGAGGTGCTGCGGCGGGTGGCATTGATCAAGGTGGCCCAGCGCCTGGGGATTCCTTTGGCGGAAATCGGCGAAGCGTTCAAGTCACTGCCCGACAACCGGGCGCCGACGGCGGCGGACTGGAAAATACTCTCGGCGCAATGGAGCCGTGAACTGGATGAGCGCATCAACCAATTGACGCTGCTGCGCGATCGCCTCAATGGCTGTATCGGTTGTGGTTGCCTGTCGATGGAGGCTTGCCCATTGCGCAACGCAGGCGATGTGCTGGGGGAACGCGGGCCGGGAGCGCACTGGCTGGAGCTGACTTGATGGCACTTGTGTGGCGCTGCTGCTCGTCGGGCGCTCGGTGAGGCGAAAGAGGCTGGCCTATATTTATTCGGCCGAGTAACGGCGCAGGCACTGTCTATTCACACAACAAGAACAGCGAGATCCATCATGAGCGTCAAACCCATTCCAGAGGGGTATCACAGCATCACCCCTTACCTGGGCATCAACAAAGCTGCCGAAGCCATCGCTTTCTACAAGAAAGCCTTCGGCGCCATTGAAGTCATGCGCCTGGCCATGCCCGATGGCGGTGTCGGTCACGCCGAACTGCGCATTGGCGATTGCCCGATCATGCTGGGCACACCGTGCGACCAAGGGCCGCTGAGCAATCCGGACAATTCGCCGTCCGTGGGTCTGCATTTGTACGTGACGGATGTCGACAAGTCCTACAAACAAGCCATCGATGCCGGCGCAACCGTTGTATCCGAGGTCAAGGATCAGTTTTACGGCGACCGTACGGGCACCTTGAAGGATCCCTACGGGCACGTGTGGTTCCTGGCTACGCGCAAGGAAGACCTGACCCAGGAGCAGATAGAGCAACGGGCGAAGGAGATGTTCAGTCAGGGTTGAGACCTTTTTCCCAACCATAGAGTCTCCCACAGTGGGTCCCCGATCTTACGCGGGACTTGTGATCACTGAAGGAGCCTGTGGGAGCGGGCTTGCTCGCGAAAGCGGAGTGTCAGGCGAC
Organism: Pseudomonas sp. GW821-FHT01C01; assembly: GCF_059422645.1. Classification (NCBI taxonomy): domain Bacteria; kingdom Pseudomonadati; phylum Pseudomonadota; class Gammaproteobacteria; order Pseudomonadales; family Pseudomonadaceae; genus Pseudomonas; species Pseudomonas sp. GW821-FHT01C01. The sequence continues at coordinate 11,683 of NZ_JBWKXF010000042.1, forward strand.
GTGGATGTTGAATGTGCCGGCCCCTTCGCGAGCAAGCCCGCTCCCACTGTTTGATCTTCAGTGAATGTAAATCCTGCGGCCGGCCGTGCGCGGATTGCTCTGCCTCTATGCCTCGCGCGAAACATTTTCTTTCATTTCCCCCTTCGGGATTTCCCCTGCTCATCCGTCCTACCTAGATGCAGTCCTGTCGCGTAGGCAAAAGCCACGACTGGACCTTTACGGCACTCAGCCCTGCGAAGCCCGCAGCCGAGTGGCCACTCATCCAGGCAAGACCTCCAACATGTCAAAGAAGTCCCGTTCAAAAATCTGGTTCCTGGTCCATAGCTGGCTGGCGCTGCCGATCTGGTTTTTCGTACTGATCGTGTGCGTGACCGGCACCCTGGCCGTCATCAGTCAGGAAATCGTCTGGCTGGCCAACCCGTCAATGCGTGCCACCCAACCCTCGGACGATGCACCGCTGCTCAGTTACCAGCAGGTCATCGAGGCCATCAACAGGGCCGAACCGCAGACCGTGGTGCAGAGCATCAGTCGCCCCGACGAATCGCACTTTGCCCTGGATGTCGAAGTCAGCTACCCCGACGGGCGCTCGGTGGTGATTTATGTCAATCCGTACAGCGGCGTGATCCAGGGTGTCGCGCCGGAATTCAACTTCCGCGCCTTCACCCGCGCCTTGCACGCCTGGTGGCTGGTGCCGTTCACCAACGGTTACAGCTGGGGCTGGTACCTGGTGTCGTTTCTCGGTCTGCCGCTGTTGGCGTCGCTGGTTACCGGGCTGGTGGTCTACAAACGATTCTGGAAAGGTTTTTTCCGCCCGACCCTGCGTTTTCGCCACGGCGCGCGGATTTTCTGGGGCGACTTTCACCGTTTGAGCGGCATCTGGTCGATCTGGTTCATCGCAGTGATTTCCATCACCGGCACCTGGTTCCTGATCCAGGCATTGCTGTCCGATAACCAGATTTCCATTTCCACGGAAAAGATCATCCCGGCGATGTCCCGCGAAGCGGTGCCGCTGTCGCCCGATGGCTCACCCCCGCCACGTATCGACCTCGACCGCGCGATTGAAATCGCCACGCAGAAAATCTCCGGCCTGGAAGCCAGCTTCGTCAGCCTGCCGGGCAATGCCTACAGCCACCTGGATGTCGGCGGACGCGGTTGGTATCCATTGATGTTCCAGACCGCCACTATCAACCCGTACAACGGCGAAATCGCCGCCTCGCGCCTGATCTCCGACCGCTCGGCCCTGGAGTTCGTCACCGAGTCCATGCGCCCGTTGCACACCGGAGACTTCGGCGGACTGTGGATCAAGCTGATCTGGGCATTCTTCGGCCTGCTGCTGAGCATGATGGTGCTCAGCGGCCTGCTGATCTGGAGCAAACGCACGGCACTGGCCACGGCCAATGCATTCAAGCGCAGTCACAAGAAACAGCGCGGCACCGCGGAGCAACCAGCCACGAGCAACGAAACGTCGGAGGCCAACCTGTGAGCAAAGTCACTGCGGCCTCTCACCCCTCGCGCCTGAGCGCGTTCTGGCTCAAATGGCGCTTTCACCTGAATGTCCTGTTGCTGCTGATTCCACTGGGTTTCATGCCCAAGTATTTCGCCGACGAAGCGTTGATGCGTGGCGACAGCGGCCTGGGTGAACGGGAAATCGGAGAAGTACAGGTCGGCCCCTGGAGCCTGCGCCTGGCGGAATTGCGCAATTCAGCCCCGATGCTCGAAGGACCGGCCGGTTACATGAAAGGCTTCAACGCCGCGCTGTGCGATGCCTGTATCGGACAGGTCAAGGCCACTTACCTGCGTATCGGCAAGCCCCGCAGCCTGCGCGCCGCCGGGGTGATCTTCTTCGGCGCCCCGTACCGCATGGGCGCCTCGCTGCCTGTCCCGGAAAAGACCACTGCCGACGCCGAGCTGTGGATCACCATGGAAGGCTGGGACGGCGCCCTGCATCAGGCATCCATTCCGTTGAGTCAGGCATCCCCCGCCACCATTGCCTGGCTGAACAAACAAGGAAGCAAACCATGATCAACCCTCTTCGCCCGCTCAACGCCGTATTGCTGATGCTCTGCGCCGGTTTTAGCGCCGGCGCCCTGGCCCACAATCCGATGTGCGAATGCAAGGCCATCGACGCCGACCAGATCCAGTGCACCGGCGGTTTTTCCGACGGCAGCGGTGCGCCGGGCGTGACCCTCGATGTGATCGGCTACGACGAAACCATTCTGGTGCCGGGCAAGCTCGGGCCTGACTCGACCCTGACCTTCAAGAAGCCCGACGCCGAGTTCTATGTGCTGTTCGATGCCGGCCCCGGTCACGTCGTGGAAATTGACCAGGCGGACATCGAAACGCCATGAGCACTCCAACGACCCAAGTCGTGCGCCCGGCCGGCGCAGGTCAAGAAACCGTCTACGTTCTGCTGCTGTGCCTGGTGATCCTCGCGGTCGCAGGGACTGTGGTGCTCTGGCGCGGTGAAACCCATGAAGTGACCAGCGTCAACAGCCACCAACTGGACGCGCGCCGTGACCTCAGTGCATCCGAGCAAGGCATCTACGCCGATTTGCGCGTGACGCTGGACGAGATTCATGTGCTGCGCCAGGAACAGCAAACGCTGGCGACACCCGAGGCCCTCGCCGAGGAAGGTTTTTCCCCGTTCGCCCAGGACGCCAGTTCTGTCAGCCGGGGCGGCCATGCCTGGCAATTGCTCGACGCCAAAGCCTACTTCGGCCTGAGCCAGGCGCCGACTGTCGCCGGCTCATTCCTGATGCGCCTGAGCGCAACCGACGATGCCGCACCGGACATCTGGCTCAACCGCGCTGGCAACCTCACGGCACCGGCCGACCTCAGCGACGCCGCGCTCGAAAGCGCCGGCTGGCAGCAGATCGTCGCGCAATTCGATGCCGGCGTGACCCGCCAGCACCGGCACTGAACCCTCACCCGAGAGAAGACCGCTTTCCCATGCCTATTTCATCTCAACGTTCTTTCCTGCGACTGCTGCTGGCGGGCCTGCTGGCTTGCCTGCTGCCAGCTCTGGCCAGCGCCGACGAAGCCAGGCGCCTGCGCATCGGCATCACCCTGCACCCTTATTACAGCTATGTGGCGAACATCGTCGGCGACAAGGCTGACGTAGTGCCGCTGATTCCGGCCGGTTTCAATCCGCATGCCTACGAACCCCGCGCCGAAGACATCAAACGCATCAGCGGCCTCGACGTCATCGTGCTCAACGGCGTCGGCCATGATGATTTCGCCGACCGCATGATCGCCGCCAGCGAAACCCCAAATGTCCCGGTGATCGAAGCCAACGAAAACGTACCGCTACTGGCCGCCACCGGCATTGCCGCCAGGGGGGCGGGCAAAGTGGTGAACCCGCACACCTTCCTGTCGATCAGCGCCTCGATTGCCCAGGTCAACAACATCGCCCGCGAGCTGGGCAAGCTCGACCCGGCCAACGCCAAAATCTATGCCGAAAACGCCCGCGCCTACGGCAAGCGCCTGCGCAAGATGCGCGCCGACGCCCTGGCCAAACTGACCCAGGCGCCGAACGCCGAACTGCGGGTGGCCACGGTGCATGCGGCCTACGACTACCTGCTGCGCGAGTTCGGCCTGGAAGTGACGGCCGTGGTCGAGCCGGCCCACGGTATCGAGCCGAGCCCTAGCCAGCTGAAAAAGACCATCGACCAACTGCGTGAGCTGGACGTGAAGGTGATCTTCTCGGAGATGGATTTTCCGTCCACTTACGTCGACACCATCCAGCGCGAATCCGGGGTGAAGCTGTATCCGCTGTCGCACATTTCCTACGGCGAATACGCCGCCGACAAGTACGAAAAGGAAATGACCGGCAACCTCGACACCGTGGTGCGAGCGATTCAGGAGTCGGGGGCATGACATCGAAAGAAACGCTCACCACCCCAAACGCCGAATACCCTGTGGGAGCGGGCTTGCTCGCGAAGGCGCCCAGTCAGTCAACATCATCGTTTAATGACACACCGCTTTCGCGAGCAAGCCCGCTCCCACAGTTTCCCGGACCGACTCTGGATTTTTCCGACGTCAGCCTGACCCTCGGACGCACGACGATCCTCGACAAGGTGACCTTCAAAGTCCGCCCCGGCAGCGTGCATGCACTGGTCGGCCCCAACGGCGGTGGCAAGAGCTCGCTGATCAAGACTCTGCTCGGGCAAATGCCGCATCAGGGCCGCTTGAGCCTGCAATGGCCCGCCGAGCCGGGGACCATCGGCTATGTGCCACAGGCGCTGGAGTTCGACCGGGGCTTGCCGATGACCGTCGACGATTTCATGGCCGCCATGTGCCAGCGCCGCCCGGCGTTTCTCGGTTTGAGCAAACACTACGCGGCGGCGATTGGCAAGGCGCTGGAACGGGTCGGCATGCAGGACAAACGCAAGCGACGCATGGGCGCGCTGTCCGGCGGCGAACGGCAACGGGTGTTGCTGGCCCAGGGGCTGATCCCGCCTCCGCAGCTACTGGTACTCGACGAACCGATGTCGGCCCTCGATGAGGCCGGCATTCAGGTGTTCGAGCGCTTGCTCGGCGACTGGCGAGCAGCGGGCATCACCGTGCTGTGGATCGAGCACGACCTGGAAGCGGTCGGCCGTCTGGCCGATCACGTCACCGGGCTCAATCGCCGGGTGCTGTTCGACGCCACGCCGCAACAGGCGCTGACACCGGAGCGTCTGTTGACGCTGTTCTCGACCCACCCACGGAGCCTTGCCTGATGAGTTACGAAGCTTTTCGCCTGATGGTCCAGGGTTGGGCATCGTCGGGTTATCTGCCCGAGGCGCTGGCCTATGGGTTTGTGGTCAACGCCCTGCTCGCCGGCCTGCTGATCGGCCCGGTGCTGGGTGGTCTGGGCACGCTGGTGGTGGTCAAGCGCTTCGCGTTTTTCTCCGAGGCGGTCGGCCACGCTGCGCTGACCGGCGTGGCCATCGGCATCCTGCTCGGTGAACCCTACAGCGGCCCCTACGGCAGCCTGTTCGGCTACTGCCTGCTGTTCGGCATCCTGCTCAATTACCTGCGCAACCGCACCGGCCTGGCGCCGGACACCTTGATCGGCGTATTCCTCTCGGTGTCCCTGGCGCTAGGGGCGAGCCTGCTGCTGATTCTGGCGGGCAAGATCAACGTGCACATTCTGGAAAACGTACTGTTCGGGTCAGTGCTGACGGTCAACGGCAATGACCTGCTGGTGCTGGCCATCGTCGGTTCGCTGGTGATGGCCCTGGCCTTGCCGTTGTACAACCGCATCATGCTCGCCAGTTTCAATCCGCAACTGGCGGCGGTGCGGGGAGTGGCGGTAAAAGCCCTGGATTATCTGTTCGTGATTCTGGTGACGCTGATCACCGTCGCTGCCGTGAAGGTCATCGGCGCAATTCTGGTCGGCGCCCTGCTGGTGATTCCGGCCGCCGCGGCACGCCTGCTCAGCCAATCGCTGAAGGGCTTTTTCTGCTGTTCGGTGCTGATCGCCACCGTCAGCACGCTGTGCGGGATTCTCGCACCGATTGTCTTCGACCTGCCGATCCCGTCCGGCGCCGCGATCATCCTCGTGGCCGGTATCGCCTTCGCCTTGGCCGCCCTCGCGCGCGGCGTCGTCCCCAGCCTGAAAGGGAATCTTGGATAAATGATTTTTTCACTGCGCCAACTGACCCTGGCCGTTGCCCTGTGCGGACTGGCCACTACGACCTTCGCCGCTGAAAACGCTAAACCGCTGCGTGTGCTGGCCTCCTTGCCGATTACCTATGGGCTGGGTGAAGTGTTGCTCAAGGGCACCGATGTCAGCCTCGAACGTGCAGCCCCGGCCAACCTGCCCGGTAGCCGCCAGACTGCCTACTTCACTGGCCGTGGCGCCCCGGCGTTGGAAAAACTGGCGAACGATGCCGATGCGGTGATCGGCCTGCGCTCACTGTGGCCGGATGACCCGCTGTACCCGATCGCGCGCCGCAGCAATATCCGTATCGTCGAAGTCGACGCCGCCCGCCCCGTCGACGGCGCCCTGCCCGGCATTGCCGTGCAACCTGGCAACAAGGTCGACGGGCTGAACAGTCAGCCGTGGTTTTCCAGCAATAACATGGGGCGAATGGCCGACGTGATGGCGGCGGACCTGGTGCGCCTGGCCCCTGAAGCCAAGCCGACAATCGACGCCAACCTGGCAGCGCTCAAGCAGCGTTTGCTCAAACTCAGCGCCACCAGCGAGGCGCGCCTGGCGAGCGTCGATAAACTCAGTGTGATGAGCCTGAGCGATCACTTTGGCTACCTGATCGGCAGTCTCAATCTGGAGTTGATCGGCCAGGACGCACGCCCCGATGCCGAGTGGACACCCGAAGCGCTCAAGCAGTTGGTCATGACGCTCAAGGACAATGACGTGGCGATGGTGCTGCATCATCGGCAGCCGTCAGACGCACTGAAAGCGGTGATTGTCGAGTCGGGTAGCCGGTGGGTGGTGTTGAGTACCGATGCCGAGGATCCGGTGGCTGAACTGGAAGGGAATGTGGATCTGGTCATCAAGGGGTTGAGCGGCACGTAAACCTGTAGGAGCTGGCTTGCCAGCGATGAACTCATAGGCACCGCGTTCATCCATTAAGTACTCGTCATCGTTAACGTCCATCGCTGGCAAGCCAGCTCCTACAGGTTCTGCGTCGCACACAAATTTCCTGTGCAAAAACTCCAGACATGAAAAAGCCCGCTGACCTTACCGGTTCAGCGGGCTCTTTTATTGGCAACAACTCAGTGCGCCACAGCCGCCTGCTCGTCCATCTTCTGCCGCAGGCTTAGCGGACGCATGTCGGTCCAGGTTTCTTCGATGTAGGCCAGGCATTCCTTTTTCAGCCCGCTTTTACCCACGGTGCGCCAACCTTGTGGCACGGCTTTGTAGTCGGGCCAGATCGAGTATTGCTCTTCGTGGTTGACCACGACCTGAAAGAGGATGTCCTCGCGGTCGAATACTGACGTCATGGTGTCTCTCCATCGTTATCGGGTGGGCTGCGCTGTGTGCGCAGCCGTTATGTAGAAGGAACGTTGCGCAAGGTGGAAAATTTAAGGATTGACCGTGGCGGCGGCCAGGGACCGAGCGAAAATCTCAGCCACCTGATCGATTTGCTCAGCGGTAATCACCAGCGGCGGCAGGAAACGCACCACCGCGCCATGCCGGCCACCGAGCTCCAGGATCAAGCCACGCTTGAGGCATTCGCGCTGTACCAGCGGTGCCAGGCGGGCGAAGGCCGGCGGGTGACCTTGGGCATCCAGCGCGCCAGTCGGGTCGACCAGTTCGACGCCGAGCATCAAGCCACGCCCACGAATGTCCCCCAGTTGCGCAAAGTCCCGCTGCAGGATGCGCAAGTGCCCGGCCAGGCGTTCGCCCATCGCGGCGGCATGCTCGCAGACCTTGTGTTCGACCAGATAACGCATCACCGCGGAACCGGCGGCCATGGCCATTTGGTTGCCACGGAAGGTCCCGGCGTGGGCGCCCGGCAGCCAGGTGTCGAGCCAGTCGCGGTAGACCACCACCGCCAGCGGCAGGCTGCCGCCAATGGCCTTGGACATCACCACGACATCGGGAATGATCCCGGCGTGCTCGAAGGCAAACATCTTGCCGGTGCGGGCGAATCCGCTCTGGATTTCATCGACGATCAGCGCGACGCCAGCCGCTTCGGTGATCCGCCGCACACCGCGCAACCAGTCCAGGTCCGCCGGGATCACCCCGCCTTCGCCCTGCACCACTTCCACGATCACCGCCGCCGGCAATTGCACGCCGGCCTCGGGATCGTTGAGCAGATTTTCCAGATAACTCAGATTGGCCTTGACCCCTTGCGCGCCGCCGAGCCCGAACGGGCAGCGGTAATCGTAAGGGTACGGCATGAACTGCACGCCGCTGCCGAGCAAGGCGCCCAAGGGCTTTTTCGGCCCCAGGCTGCCCATCAGGCTCAACGCGCCCTGACTCATGCCGTGATAACCGCCCTGAAACGAGATCACGGTGCTGCGGCCGGTGGCGGAACGCACCAGTTTCAGTGCGGCTTCCACGGCGTCGGTGCCCGTGGGACCACAGAACTGGATCTTCGCTTCTGCGGCCAAGGCAGGTGGCAGCAGACCGAACAGATCCTGGACGAACCGGTCCTTGACCGGCGTGGTCAGGTCCAGGGTGTGCAGGGGCAATTCATCGGTCAGCACTTGTTGAATGGCTTCGATCACCACCGGGTGATTGTGCCCCAGGGCCAGGGTCCCGGCACCGGCCAGACAGTCGATGAACGTGCGGCCTTCGACGTCTTCGACGTAAATGCCCCTGGCGCGCTTGAGTGCCAGGGGAATGCGTCGCGGATAGCTGCGGGCGTTGGATTCCTGCCGGCTCTGACGGGCGAGCAATGGCGATTCGTTGAATTGAAAAAGCGTCTCGGCGGGCGCCGCCGGCTGCTCTTCGATAAGGCTGGTAGCGACTGACATCTCTCGACCCCTCAATAAGGTTTTCCTGTTCTGGAAACGCATCAGCGAGGTAGGGATTTAGACTTTGAATCTACTTTCTTGGCGGTCACCGCAATACCCTGTAGGAGCGGGCTTGCCCGCGAAGGCGGTATTACAGTCAGCAATGATGTTGAATGTAATGGCCTCTTCGCGAGCAAGCCCGCTCCCACAGGGTGTGGTGGTGTTTTTCAGGACGGTTGCAGTGGCATCGTCAGCTCGACCCGCAAACCGTCCGGCCGGCTATCGAAATGCAGCGTACAACCGCAACGCTGAACGATGGCCTGGACAATCGCCAGCCCCAGACCACAACCGGTGCTCTGACCGTTGCGCCAGAAGCGCTGGGTCAGGTGTTGCAAATCTTCTTCGGCAATCCCCGGTCCATGGTCGCGCACCACGAACTGCACACGATTGCCGGTGGTTTCCAGGCTCAACTCCACCGCTTTGTCGGCCGGGGTATGCCGCAGTGCGTTGTCGAGCAAGTTGCGCAGCGCGGCAATCGACAGCACGGCGGGCATTTGTACCGGCGCAGCGGAAACCTTGCCCGGGGCCTGGAACCTGATGCGCTGACGATCGCCGCTCGCCGCGTCCTGGATCGCCAGTTTCGCCACTTGTTCGGCGTTACATTGCACACCGTCGTCGAACGACAGACTGCCCTCGACTCGCGCCAGCAGCAGCAACTGTTCGAGGGTCCGGTGCATGCGGTCCGCCCCCTCTTCGGCCCGGGCCAGGGACTGATCCCGGGCGCTGCCTTCAGTCATTCGCGCCACTTGCAGGTGGGTCTTGATCGCGGTCAGCGGACTGCGCAGTTCGTGGGCCGCATCCCCGGTCAGGCGACGTTCGCGCTCGATAGTCTTGCCGATGCGCTGGAGCAACTGGTTCTGGGTTTCCAGCAAGGGTTGCAACTCGCTGGGCAATGGCTGGATCTGCAAGGGTTCGAGGGAGTCGGCACTGCGGCGCATCAAAGCATCGCGCATGCGGTTGAGCGGCGCCAGCCCCTGGCCGATGCCCAGCCAGAGCAGGCACAGGCAGCCGAGCAGCGCCACGCCCACCGGCACCGAAGCGGCCAGCAGGATCGACATGTTCAAGGCCTCGCGCTCGATCTGCCGGTCGGCGGTGGTGATACGCAGATCGCCCCGGGCCAATGTAAAGCTGCGCCACGGCGCGCCGTCGATCATCTGATCGTGAAAACCGAGTTTTTCGGCCTCCAGTGCCTGCTGCGGATCGGTGTGACTGCGAGCAAGGATTTCACCGCGCAACGAGCTGACCTGGCACGCCATGCCCCCCGGAATGTTCAGTTGTTCGGCGCTGAAGTGGGTGCCCTCGCCCTTGCTCGGCACGGGCGGCAGTTGCTCCATCAGGCCGGCGACCATGCGCGCCGACGCCACCAGGCGCTGGTCCAGGGAAAACATCATTTGATTGCGCAAATCGCTGAGCATCCAGGCCGCGGCCAGGGCCCAGATCAACGCAAAGGCGGCGCCGAGCGTCAGGCTCAGGCGCAAACGCAGACTCATCACTTCGATTCTTCTCCGCCATCAGCCGGCCCCAGGCGATAGCCCAGGCCGCGCACGGTCTCGACAATGCCATTGCCGAGTTTGCGCCGCAGGTGATGGATATGGACGTTGAGGGCGTTGCTCTCCAGTTCGTCGTTGAAGCCGTAGACGCTGTCCTTGAGTTGCTCGGTGGACAGCACCCGGCCACGGTTATGCAGCAACGCTTGCAGCAATGACTGCTCGCGCCGCGACAGGTCCACCGGCCGCCCCGCGAGTGTGGTTTCGCGGCTGCTTGGGTCGTAAGTCAGGGCTCCGTGTTCGATCAGGTTGACGCTGCGCCCCGCCACCCGTCGCAACAGCGTATGCAGGCGTGCAGCCAGTTCACGCAAGTCGAACGGTTTGAGCAGATAGTCGTCGGCACCGGCTTGCAGGCCATCGACGCGGTCGGTGACCGAATCACGCGCGGTGAGGATCAAAACCGGTAACTCCAGGCCTTGATGGCGCAGCTGCTGCAGCAGCTTGAGGCCATCTTCGTCCGGCAGGCCAAGGTCGAGCACCATCACGTCGAACTCCGCCACCTTGAGCATTGCCCGGGCGGCGGACGCCGTGGCCACGTGTTCCACAGTCAGGCCCTGGGCGGTCAGGCCGGCGACGATGCCGCTGGCGATCAGCTCATCGTCTTCGCAAACCAGTACGTGCATGGGGAGCCTCGTAAAAATAATGCTGATTAAGCCGTTGACCGATTAAGCCGACATTATGCCGCAAGCGCCACCGCCACAAGGCCGAGCCGGTTAATCATCGGTTAATCGCCACCCGCCACTGTGCACCTCATTAGCACAGGGCAAAGGCTTATCCATGCGTCGTCTGTTTGTACTTTTTACCCTCTTGATCGCGGGCCTGGCCCAGGCGGGAACCAATCCGTTCGACACCAAACCTGAGTTTCTCCCGGTTGATAAAGCATTCACCTTTACCTTTGAACGTCTGGAATCCGGCGAAACCCAGCTCTATTGGCAAATTACCGACGGCTATTACCTGTATCAAAAACGTTTGAAGTTCGACGGATTGCCTGTCGCGCAGCATCCCGCGTTGCCCGAGGGTGAAGCCCACAGCGACGAGTTTTTCGGTGAACAGCAAGTCTACCGCCAAGGCCTGGAACTGAAGATTCCGGCGGGTGCCAGCGGTCAGATCAAGGTCAGTTACCAGGGCTGTGCCGATGCCGGCTTGTGTTATCCGCCGCAAACCAAAGTCGTGGACCTGGGCACTACCAATGCGTTGAACACGACCACTGAAGCACCGGACCAAGCGCTGGCCAGCGGCCTGCAACAACGGGCGCTGGGCTGGAGCCTTTTGCTGTTCTTCGGCCTGGGCCTGTTGCTGGCTTTCACCCCCTGTTCATTGCCGATGCTGCCGATTCTGGCGGGGTTGATCGTCGGTAGTGGCGCCTCGCCCAAGCGTGGTTTCGCCCTGGCCAGCAGTTACGTGGTCAGCATGGCACTGGTGTATGCGGCGATGGGTGTGCTGGCTGCATCCCTCGGGGCGAACCTGCAAGCCTGGTTGCAGAACCCCTGGCTGCTGGGGAGTTTCGCGGCGATTTTCGTGCTGCTGGCACTGCCGATGTTCGGTTACTTCGAACTGCAACTGCCGGTGGCCGTGCGCGATCGCCTGGAAAACGTCTCGCGCAATCAACGCGGCGGCAGTCTGATTGGCGCAGGTGCGCTGGGTGCCCTGTCGGGTCTGCTGGTCGGCCCGTGCATGACCGCACCGCTGGCGGGCGCGCTGCTTTACATCGCGCAAAGCGGTAACGCATTGCATGGCGGATTGATTCTGTTCGCCATGGGTATCGGCATCGGTGTGCCGCTGCTGTTGCTGGTGACTGTCGGCAATCGCTTCATGCCCAAGCCTGGCGCCTGGATGAATCTGGTCAAAGGCATTTTCGGCTTCCTGTTCCTCGCCACCGCATTGTTGATGCTGCGCCCGGTGCTGGACGAATCCCTGTGGGTCGGCTTGTGCGGTGCGCTGCTGTTGATCGCGGCCTACAGCGCCTGGAAACAATCGGAAGGTTTCGGCCACGTCGCGCACCTGTTCGGCGCCAGTTCGTTGCTGCTCGGTTTATGGGGGGCAATGTTGGTGATCGGTGCGGCCGGTGGCGCCGATGATCCGTTCAAGCCATTGCAGGTCTACCGCGCCTCGAACCAGGCTGTGGCCGCCGTGCCGGTTGGCCACGACGCCTTCACCACCATCAAGGATCCGCAGGCACTGCAACGGGAACTCGACGCCGCGCAGGCTCAAGGCCAGTGGGTGCTGCTCGACTACTACGCCGACTGGTGCGTGTCGTGCAAGGTCATGGAAAAACAGGTCTTCGGCAAAACCCGTGTCCTCGAAGCCTTGAGCGATGTGCGCTTGCTCCGGCTGGACGTCACCGCCGACAATGCCGCCAGCCGCGAACTGCTCGGCCGTTACAAAGTGCCAGGGCCACCGAGCCTGCTGTGGATTGGCGCTGACGGTGAAGAGCGGCGCAGCCAGCGCATCACCGGCGAGGTCGATGCCGATACTTTCCTGCAACGCTGGACCACCACCCGAGACGCCCGTTAATGCTGACCTTTACCCTCGGCACCTTTGCCATCGCGCTCAATCACCTGCTGTTGATCAGTGCGCTGGCGCTGGCCACTTTTGTCGGTTGGCGGGTGGCCAGGCGTGGGGGAGACAACCCCGAATCGGTACTGTTCAGCCTGTTTCTAATGGGCATGCTCGCGGCCCGAATCAGTTTCGTGGCGGTCTATTGGGCGCACTATCGCAACGATCCATGGCAGGTCATCGACCTGCGCGATGGTGGTTTCCTCGCCTGGCCGGGGGTGATTGTCGTTTTGCTCGCCACACTGTATCGCGGCTGGCGTCGCCCGGGCTTGCGGCGTCCATTGGGCTTTGGCGTAGCCAGCGGCCTGGCGTTCTGGCTGTTGGCGACATTCTCCCTGTCGATTTATGAACAAGGCACACGCCTGCCGGAAATCACCCTGAAAAACGCCGCCGGAGAGGTCGTGCAACTGGCCGACTATCAGGGCGGTCCGCTGGTGATCAATCTCTGGGCCACCTGGTGCCCGCCGTGTCGCCGTGAAATGCCGGTGCTGGAAAACGCCCAGCAACACCGGCCGGACCTGACGTTCCTGTTCGTCAATCAGGCGGAAAGCATGCAAAGCGTCGCGACCTTTCTGGAAACCCAGGGCCTGAGCCTGACCAACGTGCTGTTCGACGGCGGCGGGCGTCTGAGCCAGGCCGTCGGTTCCATGGTGATGCCGACTACGCTGTTCTATAGCCCCGAAGGTCGCCTGCTGGGCAGTCATCTGGGCGAGCTGTCGGAAGCCAGCCTGGCCCGCGCGCTGGAAAACTTCGACACCGTACCCGCCACCTCTTCAAGGAAACCGCCATGCCCCGCCTCTGCCACCTGCTGACCCTGAGCCTCGGTGCTGCCCTGTTGCACCTGCCGTCGGTACAGGCCGAAGAGTTGCCCGATGCCATCAAGAAAATCGAGGCCAAGGGCGCGAAAATCGTCGGTCAGTTCGACGCTCCCGACGGCTTGCGCGGTTATGCCGCGCAATACCAGAGCCGCGGCATGGCGCTGTACCTGACTCCGGATGGCAAACACGTGTTGCTGGGTAATCTGTATGACGCCGAAGGCAATGACCTGAGCAGCGCGCCATTGCAGAAACTGGTGTATGCGCCGATGGCCAAGGAAGTCTGGGCCAAGTTCGAAACCAGTAACTGGATCGGCGACGGCAAAAAGGATGCGCCGCGCGTGGTGTACCTGTTCAGTGACCCCAACTGCCCGTACTGCAATATGTTCTGGGAACAGGCCCGACCGTGGGTCAAGGCTGGCAAGGTGCAATTGCGTCACATCATGGTGGGCATCATCCGCGAAGACAGCCCGGGGAAATCCGCCGCACTGCTCGCGGCCAAAGACCCGGAAAAAGCCCTGCAGGATCACGAAGCCGCTGGCAAGGACAGCTCGCTCAAGGCCTTGAAGGAAGTGCCGCCAGCGATTCAGGCAAAATTCGCGGCCAACATGCAATTGATGGAAGAGCTGGAGCTGCAGGCGACGCCAGCGATTTTCTACATGGACGACAAGGGCGATCTGCAACAGCAGCAAGGCGCGCCGTCGCTGGACAAGTTGGTGAAGATTCTCGGGCCGAAGTAGATCTACCTTCAGATTTGCGATGACAGTACTGATGCCTTCGCGGGCAAGCCCGCTCCCACAAGGGGTAGTGGTGAACATATGATTTGTGCACACCAGAAATCCCTGTGGGAGCGGGCTTGCCCGCGATGAGGCCGGTACAAACACTAGAGAATCACAGCCCCTCCAGCTCCGCCATCAGATCATTCAAGCGATCCACCTTCTCCTCGGTGATATCCGTCGCCGCCAACCCGTCGATGTACCTGGCCAACTCTTCCACCGTGCTGCACTCGAACATCGCCCGCAACGGCACATCCCGTTGCAGGGTTTTCTGCACCCGCGAGGCGATCTGCGTGGCCAGCAGCGAATGCCCGCCCAACTCGAAGAAGTTGTCGCGAACACCCACTCTCTCGACCTTCAACACCTCGGCCCAAATGTCTGTCAGGGTCTGCTCCAGGTCATTGCGCGGCGCCTGGTAATCCTGGCTGTGCATCTGGCCGATCTCCAGCGCCGGCAGGGCCTTGCGGTCCAGTTTGCCATTGGTGTTGAGCGGCAGCTTGTCCAGCCATAGCCAGTGCAGCGGCACCATGTATTCCGGCAGTTCGGCGCGCAGGCGCTGCTTGATGCGCTCAAGGCGCTCAGCAGGATTGAGCGCTGAATCGGCCGCCACCAGATAACCCACCAGATGCTTGCCGTTCGCGCCTTCCTGCACACCGACCGCCGCATCGCGGACTTCCGGTTGTTCGTGCAGGCGTGCTTCGATTTCACCCAGCTCAATGCGGTAACCGCGAATCTTCACCTGATGGTCGATGCGCCCGACGTACTCCAGCACGCCGTCACTGCGACGGCGGGCCAGGTCGCCGGTGCGATACAGGCGCTCACCCGGTGCGCCGAACGGGTTCGGCACAAACACCGGTGCGGTGCGCAGCGGATCGCTGACATAGCCGCGACCGACCCCGGTACCCGCCACGCACAGTTCACCCACTGCACCCAACGGCACCAGATCCAGTGCGCCATCGAGCAGATACAACCGGTTGTTGTCGGTCGGCGTACCAATCGGCAGGTAACTGCCACGAGTCGAGGCCAGGTCAACGCGGAAGAACGCCACGTCGTCCGAGCACTCCGCCGGGCCATAGGCATTGACCAGGCCGATCTGTGGATAGCGCAACAGCCATTGATGCGCCAGCTCCGGCGGCATCGCCTCACCCGTTGGCAACATCCAGCGCAGGCCGTCGAGGCTCATGCGTTCCTGGGCGAGCATGCCCTGGATCAGCGACGGCACGCTTTCCAGCACGGTGATGCCCTGGCTCTGCACATGGGCCAGTAAGCCCAGGGGATCGTGGGCGATGGTGTTCGGCACGATGTCCACCCGCGCGCCGAACAACGGCGCGGCGAGGAACTGCCAGACCGAAATATCGAAGCTTTGCGAAGCGGTTTGCGCGATCACGTCGGCATCGCTCAGGTTCAGGTACGGCACTTTGCTCAATTGGTTGTTGAGCATGCCGCGCTGTTCGACCATCACGCCTTTCGGCAACCCCGTGGAACCGGAGGTGTAGATCACGTAGGCGAGGTTGTCCGCAGCGCTGTAGATGCCAGGATTGTCCGCTGACAGCGCAAGGGCTTGAACTTCCTCCCAGACCAACAGCCGTGGCCGGCTGGAGCAGCCGAACTCGTCGAGCAAGGCCTGCGCCTGTTCACGGCACGCTTGAGTGCACACCAGCAATGGCGTGCGGCTCAGTTCGATGATCCGGCTCAGACGCTGACTCGGCAAACCCGGGTCCAGTGGCAGGTAACCTGCACCCGCCTTGAAGCTGCCGATGATCATTCCCAGCAAATCGAGGCTGCGTTCGGCCAGCAACGCTACCGGTTGATCGCGCCCGACACCGGAAGCGATCAACGCATGACCGAGTTGGTTACTGCGCTGGTTCAGCTCAAGGTAACTGTACTGCCGGTCAAGACAACGGGCGGCGATCCGCTGTGGGTGCCTGGCGACCTGCGCTTCAAACAATGCAACGTAGCTCTGCTCCAGCGGATACGGGTGTTCGCTCTGGTTGCAGCCATGGATCAGGAACTCCCGCTCCTCGGTCCCCAGCAACGGCAGGTCGGCCATGTCGCCATGGAATCCCGCTACCAGCGCCAGCAACAGACGCTTGAACTCGCCGAGCATGCGCTCGACCGTGACTTCATCGAAATAGCGCTGGTCGTAGGACAGGTGCAAGCCCAGGTCATCACCCGGATAGCACACGGCCGTCAGAGGGAAGTTGGTATGCGTGCGGCCCGAATCCGACGTCGCGTTGAGGCTCTGCGCACGGTCCAGCACCGAGACTTCCACCGGGGCGTTTTCGAACACGAACAGGCTGTCGAACAGCGGCTGGCCTTTGGGCAGTTCACTCTGTTCCTGGATGTTCACCAGCGGCAGGTATTCGTATTCACGCAGTTGCATGTTGTGGTCGAGCAGACCGCTGAGCCATTGGCGCACGCTGCAACACTGGCCATCCTCGGGCATTTTCACCCGCAGCGCGATGCTGTTGATGAACAGGCCGACGGTGCGCTGCATCTGCGGCATGTCCACCGGACGCCCGGCCACGGTAACGCCGAACAACACGTCGCGATCACCGCTCAAACGCCGCAGCACCAGGGCCCATGCCGCCTGGGCGAAGGTGTTGATCGTCAGCTGATGCGCCTGGGCCAGTTCTCGCAGTTGCGTACCGTCACGGGCATCGAGCCTTGTGTAGCAGTCGCCGACGATCATGCCGCCGCTGTCGCCGGCGTGTTCGCGCAGCAATGGCCGGTCGCTCGGGATCGGCGTGGTCCGTTCGAAACCTTGCAGGTTGGTTTTCCACCACTGCCGAGCTTCGGCGAGGCTCTGATGCTGCAGCCAGCCGATGTAGTCGCGATAACGTGACACAAGCCCAAGCTGCGCTTCCCGGCCTTCGCCGAGGGCGCTGTAGATCTCGAAGAAATCGTTCATCAGCAGCGAACGGCACCAGGCATCGATGAGAATGTGGTGGTTGCTCATCATGAACCAGTAGCGCGCCGCGCCGACGCGGATCAGGCGCAGGTGGAACGGTGCCTGGTTGAGCAGATCGAACCCGGCCTCGCGCTCGGTCTTGAGCAAGGTTTGCAGCTTCGGCTCTTGCTCGGCTTCGGCGATAGCGCTCCAGTCCAGATACTCGATCGGCGTGCTGCCCGGTTTGTGGATCACTTGCAGCATGGCTTCACCGACGTTCCAGCAGAACGATGCGCGCAACGCTTCATGGCGGGCAATCACCGCTTGCCAGGCCTGGGCGAAACGCTGCGGGTCGAGTTCGCTGTTGATGCGGTAGCGGTCCTGCATGTAATACAGGCCGGTGCCCGGCTCCAGCAAGGTATGCAGCAGCATGCCTTCCTGCATTGGGGTCAACGGGTAGACGTCTTCGATGACGGCGGCCGGGACCGGCAGCGCATCCAGTTGCGTCTGACTGAGCTGCGCCAGCGGGAAGTCCGACGGCGTCAGGCCACCCGCGTCGTCGCGCAGGCAATGCTCGATCAGGCTGCTCAACTCACCGAGGTAGGCATCGGCCAACTCGTCGATGGTTTGCACATCGAAGCGTTCGGCGCTGAAAGTCCAGCGCAGCACCAGTTCACCGCCATACACCTGACTGTCGACGCTCAGCTCGTTGGGCAATGGTGCATTGGCATCGTGGGCCGCGCCGATGGCTTCATCCAGTGGATGAAACAGCGCATCCGCCCCGAAGCTCTGGTCGAACTGCCCGAGGTAGTTGAAGGTAATCGGTGCCACCGGCAACGCCGCCATACTGTGGCGACTCTGGTCATCGACGAGGTAACGCAGCACGCCATAACCCAGGCCTTTGTGCGGCACGGCACGCAATTGCTCTTTGATCGCCTTGATTGAGGCGCTTTGCCCGGCGGCTTCTTCGATGTTTGACGGGGTCAGGCGCAGCGGATAGGCGCTGGTAAACCAGCCGACGGTGCGGGTCAGGTCGATGTCGTCGAACAGCGTTTCACGGCCGTGGCCTTCCAGTTGAATCAGCGCCGATGGCTGACCGCTCCAGCGGCACAGCACGCGGGCCAACGCGGTCAGCAACAGGTCGTTGACCTGGGTGCGATAGGCGCTCGGTGCCTGTTGCAGCAGTTGCCGGGTGCGCTCGCTGTCGAGGCGCACGCTGACGGTTTGCGCATGCCGGTTCTGTCGTCCGCCCTCGGGACGATCACACGGCAATTCGGCGCTCGACCCGGTCAGTTGCGCGTGCCACCAGCCCAATTCTTCACGCAGGGATTCGCTGCCGGCGTAAGCCTGCAAGCGTGCGGCCCAATCCTTGAAGGCGCTGGTTTTCGCCGGCAGCTTCACCGACTGCTGCGCGTCCAGTTGGCGATACACGGTTTGCAGGTCATCCAGCAGCACCCGCCACGACACGCCGTCTACCACCAAGTGGTGGATGGCGATGAACAGGCGTTGCTGGCCCTCGGGCCCATCGACCAGCAACACGCGCAGCAAAGCCCCCCCTTCCAGGTCGAGGCTGCGCTGGGCATCGGCGAACAAGGCCGCGCATTTGTCCATGGACGAAACGCGTACCTGCCACAGTACCGGCGCATCGGAAATCGACTGGTGTGTGGCCTGCCATTGACCGGCAACGTTGCTGAAACGCAGACGCAAAGCATCGTGCTGTTCGATCACCGCCAACAACGCTTGCTCCAGGCGATGGGGTTCCAGCGTCATGGCCGGTTGCATCAACAACGCCTGGTTCCAGTGTTGGCGTTGCGGGATATCGGTGTCGAAGAACCAGTGCTGGATCGGCGTCAGGCGCGACTCGCCGATGATCAAGCCTTGCTCGGCGCTGACCTGCTCGCTACGGGTGGCCACGGTGGCGAGGGTCTGCACGGTCTGGTGCTGGAACAGATCGCGCGGGCTGAAGTGAATGCCCTGCTGCCGTGCCCGGCTGACCACCTGGATCGACAGAATCGAGTCACCACCCAGTTCGAAGAAGTTGTCGTTGAGGCCAACCTGATCGACGTTGAGCACTTCGCACCAGATCTGCGCGAGCATGACTTCGAGCTCGTTGCTCGGCGCCACGTAGTGTTGGCGATTGAGCTCCGGGTCCGGCGCCGGCAGTGCGCGGCGGTCGAGTTTGCCGTTGGCGGTCAGCGGCATGCTGACCAGCAGGATCAGGTGCGTGGGCACCATGTAATCCGGCAGTTGCGCTTTCAAACAGGCCTTGAGCGATTCACGCAAAGCGGTTTGCTGCGCTTCGTCTTGTCCAGCGATATCCGTTACCAGATAGCCGACCAGTAGCTTGCCGCTCGGTGCATCGAGTGCCAGCACCACGGCTTCGCGAATCAACGCATGCTCCAGCAGACGGGTTTCGATCTCGCCCAATTCGATACGGAAACCACGGATCTTCACCTGGTGGTCGATCCGCCCGAGGTATTCCACCAGGCCGTCGGCCCGCTGACGCACCAGGTCGCCGGTGCGGTAGATACGCCCACCGCTGGCGGCAAACGGATCGGCCACGAACCGCTCCGCAGTCATCCCCGGACGCTGGTGATACCCCTGGGCCAGACCCGCGCCGCCGACGTACAACTCACCCGTCGCGCCTTGCGGCACCAACGCCAGATCGGCGTCGAGAATGTAGGCCACGCGGTCACCGATCACGCTGCCGATCGGCACGCTGCCGGCACCCTCTTCCAGCACTTCAGGGGCGAGGCTGGCCAGCGGCATGACCACGGTTTCGGTCGGGCCGTAGGCGTTGAAGAACTGGCTCGGCTGGAACGCTGCGCGAAGCCGCGCCAGGTGTTCACCGGTCAGCGCTTCGCCACCGGTGATAACCGTACGGACCGGCAGGGTTTCATTTTGCGTTGCCAGCCATTGCGCCAACTGGCTGCCGTAGCTCGGCGTGAAACCGAGGACGTTGATGTGATGACGAAGGATCAGGCCACAGATTTCTTCGGCGTCCCACTGCCCTTGAGCCCGCAGCACCACTTGCGCACCGCTGAGCAGCGGCACCAGCAAACGTTCGGTGGCGGCGTCGAAGTTGATCGAATAGAAGTGCAGCTCGCAGTCGTCGGGGCGCATGCTGAAACGCTCGATCACGGCGCGGCAATGCATGGCGATTTCGCCGTGAGACACCACCACACCTTTCGGTTTGCCGGTCGAGCCCGAGGTGTAAATCAGGTAGGCCTGATGCTGCGGCAGGCTGATCAATGGCAACTCGGTGGCCGGATAGTTGACCAGTGCAGCGGCATCCTCTTCCAGACACCAGCGGCCGACGGTCGCCGGCAACTCGCCCAGGGCTTTGAACATCGCCGCATCGCTGAGCAGCAGACCGATGCCGCTGTCTTCGATCATGTAGTGCAAGCGGTCCAGCGGGTATTCCGGATCCAGCGGCACATAAGCGCCGCCGGCCTTGAGGATCGCCAGCAGGCCGACAACCATTTCCAGCGAACGCTCAAGCGCCAGGCCCACGCGCACCTGCGGACCGACACCGCGTTCACGCAGCATCCACGCGAGGCGATTGGCGCGGCGGTCGAGTTCGGTGTAGCTCAAGGTCTGCCCGGCGAAGGTCAGGGCCGGAGCGTCTTTGCGCAGCAGGGCTTGTTCGGCGAACAGGTGATGGATGCACTGATCCAGCCGATGTTCGCCCGGCTCGACGCCGAGGCTGTCGAGCAGCAGTTGTTGTTCGCCGCACGTCAGCAGCGGCAGCTCGCTCAAGCGCTGTTGCGGATCGGCAATCAGCGCCTCCAGCAGATTGCGCCAATGCCCGGCCATGCGGGCGATGCGCGGTTCGTCGAACAGGTCGGTGCTGTAGGTCAGGCAGCAACCCAGGCGATGGTCGAGGTCAGTGACTTCCAGGTTGAGGTCGAACTTGGTCGCGCGGGCATCGTTGGCCAGGTACTCGACCGTCATGCCGGCCAGTGTTCGGCTTTGCTGGAACTCCCAGCGCTGCACGTTACACATCACCTGGAACAACGGGTTGTAGGCCGCGCTGCGGGGTGGTTGCAAGGCCTCCACCAGATGATCGAATGGCAGGTCCTGATGGGACTGGCCTTCGATCACCGTGTGCCGGACCTGCTCGAACAGCTCGCCCACGGACATCTGCCCGTCGAGCTGGCAGCGCAGCACTTGAGTATTGAGGAACGCGCCGATCAGCCCTTCACTTTCCGGGCGAATGCGGTTGGCCACCGGTGCGCCGATGCGCAAATCGTTCTGGCCGCTGTAGCGGTACAGCAGCGTAGCCAGGGCGGCGGTCATGGTCATGAACAGGGTCAGGCCGTGTTGCGCGTTGAAGGCGCGGACCCGTGCCGCGAGGTCGTCGCTCAGGTCGAACCGGTACAACTCACCCTGATGGCTTTGCACCGGCGGACGCGGACGGTCAGCCGGCAACTCCAGCAACGGATGTTCACGGCCCAGTTGCGTGGTCCAGTAATCGAGTTGGCGCTGACGCTCGCCGGACTCCAGCCACTGGCGCTGCCACACGCTGTAATCCAGGTACTGCACCGGCAACGGCGCGAGCGGCGATTCACGGTCGTCGACAAACGCTTCGTATAGCGCGCTGAGTTCCCGGGCGAAGATGTCCATGGCCCAGCCTTCGGTGACGATGTGGTGCAAGGTCAGCACCAGGTAGTGTTCCTGCTCGGCGGTCTTGGCCAGGCACGCGCGCAGCAGCGGACCGGTTTCCAGATCAAACGGCTTGTGCGCGTCATCGTCGGCCAGTTGCTGGACCTGCCACTCGCGGCCTTCGGCATCCAGCGCGGTGAAATCCTTCCACGCCATGCGCACGCCGGTCTCCATGTGCACCTGTTGGCGAGCGACGCCGTCAACGCTCGGGAACGTAGTGCGCAGGGTTTCGTGACGCAGGATCAGGGCTTGCAGAGCGGCCTCGAAGCGCGCCACGTCTAGCACACCGCGCAGCCGCGCCATGCCGCCAACGTTGTACGCCGGGCTGTCCGGCTCCAGCTGCCAGAGGAACCACATGCGCTGCTGGGAATAGGACAGCGGCACCGCCTGGCGGCGGTCGACCTGTTCAATTGGCAACTGTTTATTGGTGCGGCCACTGGCCTGGATCAAGCGAACCTGTTCGACAAATGCACCCAGCTCACTGTGTTCGAACAATACCCGCAACGCTAGCTCGACGTCGCAAGCCTGGCGGGTGCGGGAGATGATTTGCGTGGCCAGCAATGAGTGACCACCGAGTGCAAAGAAATCATCGTGCAGGCCGACTTGTGTCAAACCCAGCACTTCGCGCCAGATACCGGCGATTTGTTGTTCCAGTTCAGTCACGGGCTCAACGTGTTCGCGAACCTGCCACTGTGGTTCCGGCAAGGCGCGGCGGTCGAGTTTGCCGCTCGGGCTGAGGGGCATCTCTTCCAGGCGCATCAGTTGCGCCGGCACCATGTAATCCGGCAGTTCGGCGGCCAATGCACTTTTCAGGCGCGCGGTTTGACCGGCTTCGTCCTCTGCCTTGTCCGCAGCGGTGTAGTAACCGATCAGCTGCGCCCCGGCCACGGTTTGGCGCACCAGCACCACGGCTTGCGCAACCTCCTCCCGGGCCAGCAGACGCGCTTCGATTTCTTCCGGCTCGACCCGGAACCCGCGCAGTTTGACCTGCTGATCGAGACGGCCGAGGTATTCGATCACGCCGTCCGCCGTCCAGCGCGCCCGGTCGCCGGTGCGGTACAGACGCGCACCCGGCTCGCCCAATGGATCGACCACGAATCGTTCGGCGGTCAATGCCGGGCGACCGAGGTAACCACGGGCTAATCCAACGCCGCTGATGCACAGCTCACCCGGCACGCCGGCTGGAACGGGATTGAGATCGTCATCGAGTACGCGGCAGATCACATTACCCAGCGGCCGGCCGATCGGCGAGCGTTCGCCGTCGGCGCTGGAGCACTGCCAATGCGTGACGTTGATCGCGGTTTCAGTCGGTCCGTAGCGGTTGTGCAGTTGCACCGCCGGCAACTGCGCCAGCACGCGGTTGCGCAGCTCCGCGGGCAAGGCTTCGCCCCCGGAGAACAGCCGGCGCAGGCTGGTGCATTCAGCGCTCAGCGGTTCGTCGATGAACAACGAAAGCAGCGGTGGCACGAAGTGCAACGTGGTCACGCCGTGTTCTTGCACAAGCTGCGCAATACGATGCGGATCGCGGTGTTCGCCGGGGCCGGCAATCAACAGGCGTGCACCTGCGATCAGTGGCCAGAAGCACTCCCACACCGACACGTCGAAACTGATCGGCGCCTTTTGCATCAGCACGTCGCTTTCGTTCAGGCGATACGTGTCCTGCATCCATTGCAGGCGCTCGGCCAGCGCCGCGTGGGTGTTGCCGACGCCTTTGGGCTGGCCGGTGGAACCGGAGGTGTAAATCACATAGGCGAGGTTGTCGCCCTGCAGATGCAGCCCCGGCGCATGGCTTGGCCAGCGGTCCAGATGCAAGGTGTCCATGGCGATCACACTGACGCCCTCGCTGGCCGGCAAGCGCTCGAGCAATCGGGTTTGCGTCAGCAGCAATTCAACGCCGCTGTCGCTGAGCATGTAGGCCAGGCGCTCGGCCGGGTAATCCGGATCCAGCGGTACATAAGCACCGCCAGCCTTGATGATCGCCAGCAGGCCAATTAACAGTTGCGGCGAACGCTCGCAGGCGATCGCCACGCAGACATCCGGGCCAACGCCTTTGTCGCGCAGGTAATGGGCCAAACGGTTGGCCTGGCTGTGCAGTTCGGCGAAGTCCAGGCTGCCGCCGTCCCACAGCAACGCGGTGCGTTCCGGGGCCAGGCGTGCTTGTTCGTTGAGCTGTTCCGGCAGCCATTGTTGTGCTGGAGCGCACGGGGCAACACTCCAGTCTTTTTGCTGATTGTGCTCGTTGACGGTGAGCAGTTGCAGATCGCCGATGGCTTGTTGCGGACGCTCGCAGACTTCGCGCAAGAGGTTCGTGAAGTGCTCGGCGAGACGCTCGATGGTCGCGGCGTCGAACAGTTCGCTGGCATAGTCGAAGGACAGCGTCAGACGACCGTTTCGGTCTTCTTCGCTGTGCAATTGCAGGTCGAACTTGGCTTCGCGACTGTGCCACGGCAGCTCTTCGGCGAGCAGGCCCGGCAGACGCTTGAGCGCACTCAGGTCACGTTGCTGATGGTTGAACATGACCTGGAACAGACCTTGTTCGCGCGCCTGGGGAAAGGCTTCGAGCAGTTGTTCGAACGGCAGGTCCTGATTCGCCTGCGCGCCGAGTGCAGCCTGGCGGGTCTGGGCCAGCAGTTCGACAAATGGCAGGCGCGAATCGACTTCAGCGCACAGCACCTGGGTATTGATGAAGAAGCCGATCAGACCTTGGGTTTCCAGGCGCGGACGGTTGGCATTGGGCACGCCGATGCGGATATCCCGTTGACCGCTGTAGCGGTGCAACAGGCTCTGGAACGCCGCGAGCAGCAGCATGAACGGTGTGGATTCATGGGCCTGGGCGGTCTGGCGAATGGCTTCGCTGAGGCGCGCGTCCAGACGCACCGTGTGGCGCGCAGCGCTGCGCAATTGTTGCGCCGAACGCGGATGATCGGTGGCCAGGCTCATCGTTGGATGCGCCTCGCCCAACTGTGCTTTCCAGTACGCCAGTTGCCGCTCGCTCTCCCCTTGCGCCAGCCATTGGCGCTGCCAGCTGGCGTAATCGGCGTACTGCGTCGGCAACGGCGCCAGCACTGCTTGTTGCCCCTGGGAGGCGCTCGCATACAGGCGCGAGAACTCGTCGATCAGCACATTCAGCGACCAGCCGTCCGCAATGATGTGGTGCAGGGTCACCAACAACTGGTGGTCCTCATCGTCGAGGCGCACCAGCGTCACCCGCAGCAGCGGACCTTTCTCCAGATCGAACCGGGTACGCGCTTCATCCTCGCGGATCTGCTGCGCGTGGGCTTCACGTTCGGCCACCGGCAAATCGCTGATGTCGATCATTTGCAGGTTGAACTGACCGACCGGATCAACCTGTTGCAACGCCACGCCATCACGCTCGAAGAATCGCATGCGCAGGGATTCGTGGCGCTCAATCAACTGCTGGAAGCAGGCGCACAAGGCGTGCTCATCCAGTTCGCCACGCAGGCGCAAGGCACCCGGAATGTTGTAGGCGCTGCTTTGGGGATCGAGTTGCCAGGTGATCCACAGACGGTTTTGCGCGAGGGACTGTGGTAGCGCTGCAGCGCGTGACAACGGCGTGATCGCACCCTGGGCCAGGCCACCATCCTGTTGCTGGCGGGCCACCCCATCGACGAATGCGCCAAGGGTCGGTGCTTCGAACAGCAGGCGCAGGTTCAACTCCAGACCCAGTTCTTCCCGCAGGCGCGCCACCACTTGTGTCGCCGTTATGGAGTTGCCGCCGAGCAGGAAAAAATGATCGTCGGCGTCCACCCGCCCGACCTGCAACTGCTCACACCAGATGCGGCCGATCAAGCTTTGCAGCTCGGAGCCCGACTCGATCCGGCCTGCGCTTTCGGTGTTGGTCGACGGGAACACCGCGTAGCAATCGAGACTGCCGTCCGCCAGGCGATTGCGGCACGCAGAACGTTGCAATTTGCCGCTGGACGTCTTGGGCAGCGCTCCCGGATTGAGCAGCACCACCACGCTCGGTGCTTCCTGATACACCTCGGCGACAGCCTGGCGAATGGCTTTGATCAAGGATTCCGGTGGCAGGATTTTCTGCACGCTGCGGCTGATTTCGGCGGCGATGCCGATGCCTTCCTGACCATCAACCGTGACGGCGAAGGCGGCAACCCGGCCCTTGCGCACCACTTCCACTTCGCGCTCGACGGTCTGCTCGATGTCTTGCGGGTACAGGTTGTGCCCACGCACGATCAGCAGGTCTTTCAAGCGCCCGGTGATAAACAGTTCACCGTTGCGCATGAAGCCCAGGTCACCGGTTCGCAGCCAGGTCTGGCCGGCGTGCCGGACGAAGGTCTTGGCGGACGCCTCGGGGTTGCGCCAGTAACCAAGTGCGATGCTCGGCCCGCTGGCCCAGACTTCACCGACGGTGTTGTCGACCTGTTCGGTGAGCGAGACCGGGTCGACGATCAGTACGGCGTGACCCGGTTGGCTGATGCCACAACTCATGATCGGGCTGCCATCGCCCGCTTCGACACGGTTCTGTGCCAGGGCCTGATCGTCCACCCGCAGGTTGCCGATGCCTTGGCCGCGCACTGTGCCGGCCACAAACAAGGTGGCTTCGGCCAGTCCGTAGGAGGCCATGAAACAGTCCGCGGTGAAGCCGCAGGTTGCGAACTTCCCGGCGAAGCGCTCCAGGGTGTCGAGGCGAATCGGTTCGGAACCGGAATACGCCACGCGCCAGCCGCTCAGGTCGAGCCGTTCCAGGGCCGACTCGCTGACCCGCTCGCTGCACAAGCGATAGGCAAAGTCCGGCCCGCCGCTGATGGTGCCGCCGTATTCGCTGATCGCCTCCAGCCAGCGCAACGGCCGGCCAAGGAAGTACGCCGGGGACATCAATACGCAAGGCACGCCGCTGAAAATCGGCTGCAACAGGCCGCCGATCAGGCCCATGTCGTGGTACAGCGGCAGCCAGCTGACGATGACGTCGTCGGGATTCAGATCAATGCCGAAACCGTGGCGAATCAGCAATTCGTTGGCCACCAGATTGCCGTGGCTGACTTGCACGCCTTTGGGCAGCGCGGTGGAGCCGGAGGTGTATTGCAGAAAGGCGATGTGATCGTCCTGCAAATCCGCCGCGACCCAGCGCTCGGCCAGTGCACCGTCGAGAGTATCGACACACAGCAACGGCGGCGCCCCGTCGATTTGCTGCAATGCCTCACGCAGCCCGGCGCTGGTCAGCAGCAAGCGCGGTTCGGCATCGTCGATGATCGACAACAGGCGTTCCTGGTGATGACGCCGCGTCGACTCCGGCGGATAGGCCGGCACCGCAATCACCCCGGCATACAGGCAACCAAAGAACGCCGCGACGTAATCCGGGCCGCTGGGGAACAGCAACACGGCGCGGTCGCCAACCTCCGCTTGAGCCTGCAACGCGCCGGCAATCGTCCGCGCCCGCTGATCCAGTTCGCGATAGCTGAGCACCACCACTTGTTCCGGGGTTTCGGCGAGAAAACGCAGGGCCACCCGATCCGGTGTCAGGGCCGCGCGGCGCTGAAGGGCTTGGACCATTGTGCTGGGGAGTTCGAACGCGTCGGTCATGAGGTTTCCTGCCTGAATTCGGCTGTAGGAGCGAGCTTGCTCGCGAAAAAAAGGAGAACGCCGCGGAGTGTCAGACGCCCATCGCCATCGTTGACGACCATCGCGAGCGAGCTCGCTCCTACAGGGTTATGAGGATTGCGCTGTGCCATTCACCACTGAGAACGGATGACGTCTTGAAGTAATTAGTCGCCAGGCGGGCTGAAGGAGGAGTCAGCGTGTCGCAGTTCTCACTCTGCAGCGCCGCAGCGCACTAGTTCTTTTTCTCATTTGACAATCATTATCATTAAGCCTAATTTGTCGCTCGATGTGTAGGACGGCCCCCCCGGTTTTTTCGCCGTCCCACCAACCTTTTGGCAGCAGGGTGATTTCCATGATGGAACCAGTATCCACAAGCAGGTGCGATACACCGCTACTTCAGGCATTCGTCGACAATCGACTGATTCTGGTGAAGATTGCAGCCCGAATTACCGGTTGCCGCTCACGTGCCGAAGATGTTGTGCAGGACGCATTCTTCCGGTTGCAATCGGCCCCGCCCATCACCAGTTCGATCAAGGCCCAGCTCAGCTACCTGTTCCAGATCGTGCGCAACCTGGCCATCGACCACTACCGCAAGCAGGCGCTGGAACAGAAGTATTCCGGCCCTGAAGAGGAAGGTCTGAATGTGGTGATCCAGGGTGCGTCACCGGAAACTTCGCACATCAACTTCTCGACGCTGGAACACATTGCCGATGCGTTGACGGAGTTGCCGAGCCGCACCCGCTACGCCTTCGAGATGTATCGCCTGCACGGCGTACCGCAAAAAGACATCGCCAGGGAACTCGGCGTCTCGCCGACCCTGGTGAACTTCATGATTCGTGATGCGCTGGTGCACTGCCGCAAGGTGTCGGGCAAGCGTGGCGATACGACTTCCCGCCAATAAGATCTGAAATCTGCGTCGCTCCCTTCGCGAGCAAGCCCGCTCCCACAGGTTCAGCACAATCCTTGTGGGAGCGGGCTTGCTCGCGAAGGCTGACTCAAGACCGCAACGAATCTTGAGCCTCAAGTATCAAGCCAGTCTGCACCGATCAAAGAACCGCTCCCGCCCCAACACCATCAAGGCCGCCCGCTTGTGCGGGAAGTCGAACTCTTTCTCGCAGTGAAAGCACTGGTTCTGCATGTACCCGATCATCTTCGCGTTATCGGCACGAGGCTCGGCAACCACGCACTGCGTACGCGGATCATCGAGAAACAGGTAATGCACCAGCGCCGATAACCAGCTCGCCACCTTGTGCGGACCGCGATGATGTTCCTCACCCACCAGCATGTGGATGCCGCGGTCGTAATCGTTGGCCCCGTAGAACGGCGCGATGCGATCTTCCTTGGCCCAGTAGGCTTCAAAGTAAGCGAACGGCTGATCGTCGAAACAACCGATCAGCGTCAGCGTGTGCGGGTCGGCCTCGAGTTTGTTCAGGTATTGGCGATGCTGTTCGAGGCTGCCCTCCTCCTGCCAGAAACTCGCGACGCGCGGGCTGTTCTGCCAACGGTTGAAGCGTGCCAGGTCTTGCTCGATTTCCAGCGCGCGCAGGGAAACCCAGGCGCCCAGCCGCGCATCGAAGCGTCGATATACTTCACCCCGGGGTTTGACCGGCCGCCGTGGATGACGCTTGTCGCCGCTCATGAGCATTTGCTGCGGATAGTTGCCGGTCAGTGAATGCCCGAGCCACGGCTGCGGCAATTGCCAGAACAACGTTCGCTCGCAGTGATACTGGCCGCTTATGGAGGTCGGAATCAGCAAGCCGCTGAACAGCGCTTCGTTCGGCACGTCTTGCAGTTGCCAGACCAGGCGCTGACAGTCGGGGTCGCGGGCGAACAGCCAGTAACAGGCCGCCCACAACGCCTGCCCTTCAGGGCGACCGAAATGCTCTTCCAGTTGCACGTGCAATTCGGGGCCACGCATCAGCCGCAGGGTGAGCAACGGCTGCCCCTCCAGGCTGAGGCTCAGGCGGCTTTGCGTTTCATCAGCGGCAAGACGACTGCCTGTCGGCAGACACAGGGCAGTCAGGTCATTCAGATTGGGCATGGATCAGGCTCACGATAATCGTCGACAGTTCAACGAGGTGACGTGAGCCAGGGCGGGAAATTTAGGAAAAGACCATCACTTGGCGACCTGTGCAGCCGGTTCGTTGTGCGGGATCGGCACAATCGCAATCTTGTACGGATCGAAAATCCTCAGCATCTGGCCGTTGTCCCGCAAGCCTTGCAACAACTTGCCGAAGGCCTCGCCGCTGATGGGCGCGGTCGGACGCAGAATTGCGTAGTGGTGATAGACCTGATCGATGCGATCGGACGCCAACAACTCCTTGGCGACATTCGGATTGCGCAAAAAATAGTCGTTCAGGTAAGAGCGCGTGACCAGGGCGATATCGGCGCGACCGCGTAACACCATCAGCAGATTGCTGTCATGGGAATAGGTCAGCGTGGCGTTGTAGTTTTTCGCGAGGTACTCGGGCTCGGCATTGAAGTTGGCGAATTCGTAGTGATAGCCGCTGAACAGTGCCAGACGCTTGTCGTTCAGGTCGGCAAAATAGCTTTGCTGTCGATCGGGCAGGCGTTGCGCAACAAAAATCTCGGCGTCCTCCAGCCCCATGTCGACGGCCGTGTGGGGGATCTCCTCCCAACCCCAGGCGGGATTTTCGAAGATGGCCATGTCGACCCGACCCTGCTTGAAGTCACCGAAGCGCCGGGGAATGGAAGTGGGTACCAGGACAAACTGGTAGTCACTTTGCGATGCGTTCAGGGCCTCGACCAGTTGCGGCAACAACCCGGTATCGGCCCCGGATTCCGGGCGCACGGTGTAGGGTGGAAAGTGCGCGGCACCAATGCGCACCAGTTGCGCAGCCTGGGACGGTATCACCGTTGACGCCGCAAGCATCGCCAGCAAAAGCTGCGAGGCTGTCCGAATTGGCAAACCCATCAAAACGACCCCACTCCCCAATAAAACGGCATCAATGCATTCAAGCTAGGCGGTTTCGTCCAGTTAGCCAGTTTAATGCTGGCCAATACAACTTTATTGCCGCTCTTCCAGCACCAGAATCAACGCCTCTTCGGCCAACTGATCGAGGCTCATGCTACCGCCGGCGCGAAACCACGTCGTGGTCCAGGACAATGCGCCGGTCAGGAACCGTCGGGTAATGAACACATCACCACGGATAAACCCGGCGGTCTTGGCTTCGCCCAGTACCTGCAGCCAGATGTCTTCGTAGATGTCCCGCAGCGCCAGGACCTTGGCCTGGCCATCTTCGGACAGCGAGCGCCATTCGTAGACCAGCACGGCCATGGCCTCACCGCTGCCACCCATGATCGACTGCAATTCACACCGGATCAGCGCCAGCACCCGCTCGCGCACATTGCCGGCCTCGGCGATGGCCGCACGCATCATCGCGGTGTTGTAGCGTATGGTTTCTTCCATCACGGCGCGCAAGATTTCGTCCTTGCTTTTGAAGTGATGGAAAATACTGCCGGACTGAATGCCCACGGCGCCGGCCAGATCGCGCACGGTCGTGCGTTCATAGCCTTTATTGCGGAACAGGTGGGCCGCCACTTGCAGCAGCTTGCCACGGGCGCTGTCCGGGTCGGTCAATTGGCCGTTGTCCACCAATTCACGCATAACCCTCAGGGCTTTTTGCTCGTCCACCCGTTCTCTCCTACAGTCGATCAATCAGTAACGCGATCCCCCCGAAAACAGCGGGGTTGCGCGGGCAATTTAAGCTCATGGATGCAACCAAGCAAGCGCTCGGGCAGAAGATAATCAAGTCATTTACAAACCAAGCGCTTGCTTGGTAATGTCGACGCACTTCGGTTGGAGGTGGCTATGGAATGGACTGCGCCTAAAACAATTCGCATCGGTTGCGCCAGCGCCTTCTGGGGCGATACCTCGACCGCCGCCGCGCAACTGGTCAATCATGGGCAACTGGACTATCTGGTCTTTGATTACCTGGCCGAGATCACCTTGTCGATCATGGCCGGTGCGCGAATGAAAGATCCCCAGGCCGGTTATGCGGGCGACTTCATCGAAGTCCTCGCGCCCTTGCTGCCGCAGCTCGCGCAGCAAAACATCCGGGTCATCAGCAATGCCGGCGGGGTCAATCCCCAAGCCTGCGCCGCCGCCCTGCAAGCAGCCTGCGACAAGGCCGGGGTGGCCCTGAAGATCGCCGTGCTGCTGGGTGACGACCTGCAACCGCAATTCAAACAGCTGGGCAACCTGGGCATTCATGAAATGTTCAGCGGCGCACCCCTGCCATCGATGTGCGTCTCGACCAATGCCTACCTCGGCGCTCCCGGCATCGTCGAAGCCTTGCGTCTGGGGGCGGACATTGTGATCACCGGGCGCGTGGTCGACAGTGCCGTGGTCAGCGCCGCGCTGGTGCATGAGTTCGGCTGGTCGTGGCACGACTACGACAAGCTCGCCCAGGCAGCATTGGCCGGGCACATCATCGAATGCGGCGCCCAGTGCACAGGCGGTAACTTCACTGATTGGCGCGACGTGCCCGACTACGAACACATCGGTTTTCCCATCGTCGAAGTCAGCGCCGACAGCCAGTTCATCGTCAGCAAACCCGAAGGTACCGGCGGGCTGGTCACGCCGCTGACGGTGGGCGAACAGATGTTGTACGAAATCGGTGACCCGCGGGCGTATCTGCTGCCCGACGTGGTGTGCGATTTCACTCAGGTCAAACTGCTGCAACAAGGCAAAAACGCGGTGCAGGTGCACGGTGCCAAAGGCCTGCCGCCGACGGCTCAATACAAGGTCAGCGCCACGTACCCCGATGGTTTTCGCTGCACCGCCAGTTGCCTGATTGCCGGCATCGATGCCGTCGACAAGGCGCGGCGAGTCAGCGATGCGATCATCAACAAGACCTCGGAAATGTTCCGCCAGCGCGGCTGGGCACCGTACAGCGACGTGAGTATCGAGTTGCTGGGTAGCGAGGCCACCTACGGCCCCCACGGCCAGCGTCAGGACAGCCGCGAAGTGGTTATCAAACTCGCCGTGCGCCATCCGGACAAGCAGGCATTGATCGTGTTCTCCCGGGAAATCGCCCAGGCAGCCACGGGCATGGCGCCGGGGCTGACCGGGATTGTCGGTGGGCGGCCGACGGTGTATCCGCTGATCCGGCTGTTCTCGTTCCTCATCGACAAAACCGCCTGCACGCTGGACATTGATTTCATGGGCCAGCGCCACCCGTGTGCCCTGCCCACCCTCGATGTGCTCGACCCGCTGGACTTGCCAGTCCCGCTCGCCGCGCCGAAACCGATTGGCCAGGCCGACGCCAGCGTGGCCCTGGTCAAACTCGCGGTCGCCCGTTCCGGCGACAAGGGCAACCACAGCAACATCGGCGTCATGGCCCGCGCTCCCGAATATCTGCCATGGATTGCCGAAGCGCTGACGCCGGAAGTGATCGTCGACTGGATGGGCCACGTCCTCGATCCAATCCACGGACGGGTTGAACGCTGGTACTTGCCCGCCAGCCACAGCCTGAATTTCCTGCTGGAAAACGCCCTTGGCGGCGGCGGTGTCGCCAGCCTGCGAATCGACCCGCAAGGCAAGGCCTTCGCCCAGCAGTTGCTGGAAATCCAGATCCCGGTGCCGCAGCGCATCGCCGACCAGCTCAATTAGAGGAGTGCCGCCATGGCCTACGATTCGATTTTCAAATCCGATTTGTTTGCCGGCCAAAACATCATCGTCACCGGGGGCGGCAGTGGCATCGGCCGCTGCACCGCTCACGAACTGGCGGCCCTTGGCGCCCATGTGCTGCTGGTCGGGCGCAAGGCCGACAAACTGAAAACCGTTGCAGCGGAAATCGCCGAAGACGGCGGCAAGGCCGACTGGGCGGTTTGCGATATCCGCGAGGAAGAGTCGGTGCAGCACCTGGTCAGCGAATTGATCCGCAAACATGGCCCCATTCATGGCTTGGTCAACAATGCGGGCGGGCAGTACCCGTCGCCCCTGGCCTCGATCAATCAGAAGGGTTTCGAAACCGTGATGCGCACCAATCTGGTGGGCGGTTTCCTGATGGCCCGGGAAGTGTTCAACCAGTCCATGAGCAAGCACGGCGGCGCCATCGTCAACATGCTCGCCGACATGTGGGGCGGCATGCCCGGCATGGGCCACTCCGGCGCGGCACGTTCGGGCATGGACAACCTGACCAAGACCGCCGCGTACGAATGGGGTTATGCCGGGGTGCGGGTCAACGCCGTGGCGCCGGGCTGGATTGCCTCCAGCGGCATGGACACTTACGAAGGCGCGTTCAAGGCCGCGATCCCGACCTTGCGCGAACACGTACCGCTCAAGCGCATCGGCACCGAGTCGGAAGTCAGCGCGGCGATTGTTTTTCTGCTCAGCCCGGCAGCGGCGTTCGTCAGCGGCAGCACCTTGCGCATCGACGGCGCCGCCAGCCTCGGCGGGCGTGCCTGGCCGATTCACAAGGCTACCAACAGCGAGTCGTATAACGGCTTCCACCGCGCCTACGTACCAGACGTGTTGAAGGACAAGGAATAACCCATGCCGGTGATTCAGTCGCAACTCGACCCCCACAGCGAGCCGTTCGCCCGGAACCGTGCGGCGATGCTGAGCGCCATCGAGCAAGTTCGCGTGCTCGAACAGAACCAACTGAACAAGGCTGCCGAAGCCAAACCCAGGTTCGAAAAGCGCGGCCAACTGCTGCCCCGCGAGCGTCTCAATCTGCTGCTCGACCCCGGCGCGCCGTTTCTTGAACTGGCGAGCCTGGCCGGCTACAAGCTGCACGACGACAAGGACGGCAGCTCCGCCGGTGGCGGTTTGATCGCCGGCATCGGCTACGTGTCTGGTGTGCGTGTGCTGGTAGTCGCAAACAACAGCGCGATCAAGGGCGGGACCATCTCCCCCAGCGGTTTGAAAAAATCCCTGCGCCTGCAACAGATCGCCATGGAAAACAAACTGCCGGTGATCACCCTCGCCGAAAGCGGCGGCGCCAACCTCAATTACGCGGCGGAGATTTTCGTCGAAGGCGCACGCAGCTTTGCCAATCAGGCACGGATGTCGGCCATGGGTTTGCCGCAGGTCACCGTGGTGCACGGCTCGGCCACGGCGGGCGGTGCCTATCAGCCGGGGCTGTCCGATTACGTGGTGGTGGTGCGCGGCAAGGCCAAGCTGTTTCTGGCCGGCCCGCCGCTGCTCAAGGCCGCCACCGGCGAAGTCGCCACCGATGAGGAACTGGGCGGCGCCGAGATGCACGCACAAACCGCCGGCACCGCCGAATACCTGGCCGAGAACGACGCCGACGGCGTGCGCCAGGTGCGCGAGATCGTCAGCCTGTTGCCGTGGAACCAGCAGTTGCCTCGCCTGCCCGAACGGCATTGGGAAGAGCCGCTCTACCCCATCGACGAATTGCTGGGCCTGATCCCGGATGACCCGAAAAAACCCTACGACGTACGCGAAATCATCGCCCGTCTCGCCGACGCTTCGAACTTTCTTGAATTCAAAGGCGAGTTCGATCAGCAGACCGTGTGCGGCCACTTGAAAATTCAGGGGCGCGCCTGCGGCTTCATCGGTAACAACGGCCCGATCACGCCCAAGGGTGCGAGCAAGGCCGCCCAGTTCATTCAGCTGTGCGACCAAAGCTGCACGCCGCTGCTGTTTTTCCACAACACCACCGGGTTCATGGTCGGCACCGAATCGGAGCAACAAGGCGTGATCAAACACGGCGCGAAGATGATTCAAGCGGTGGCCAACGCCCGGGTGCCGAAGCTGACCATCGTCGTCGGTGGCTCCTACGGCGCGGGTAACTATGCGATGTGCGGACGCGGCCTCGATCCGCGTTTCATCTTCGCCTGGCCCAACAGCCGTACCGCCGTGATGGGCGGCGCGCAAGCGGGAAAAGTGCTGCGCATCGTCACCGAGGCCAAACAGGCCAAGGACGGCCTGGTGCCCGATCCGAAAATGCTCGACATGCTGGAACAGGTCACCGCGCAGAAACTCGACAGCCAGTCCACGGCGCTCTATGGCAGCGCCAACCTGTGGGACGACGGTTTGATCGACCCGCGCGATACCCGGACCTTGCTGGGTTATCTGCTGGATATCTGTCACGAGGCCGAGGTGCGGCCATTGCAAGCCAACAGTTTTGGCGTAGCCCGGCTCTAGGCCGGCTCAAGGAGAACAATAAAAATGATCTTCACCCAGGAACACGAAGCACTGCGCCGCACCGTGCGCCAATTCGTCGAACACGAGATCAACCCGCACGTCGAAGAGTGGGAAAAGGCCGGGCGCTTCCCCATCCACGACATCTTCCGCAAGGCCGGCGACCTCGGGCTGCTGGGCATTTCCAAACCGGAAAAATTCGGCGGCATGGGGCTCGACTACAGCTATTCGATCGTTGCCGCCGAGGAGTTCGGCACCATTCATTGCGGCGGCATCCCGATGTCCATCGGCGTGCAGACCGACATGTGCACGCCGGCGCTGGCACGTTTCGGTTCCGATGAGTTGCGCGACGAGTTCCTGCGCCCCGCCATCAGCGGCGAGCAGGTCGGCTGCATCGGCGTCTCCGAAGTCGGCGCCGGCTCTGACGTCGCCGGGCTGAAAACCACCGCGCGCAAGGACGGCGACGACTACGTGATCAACGGCAGCAAAATGTGGATCACCAACTCGCCGAGCGCCGATTTCATCTGCCTGCTGGCGAACACCTCGGACGACAAACCACACATCAACAAGTCGCTGATCATGGTACCGATGAACACACCGGGCATCAGTTTGAGTTCACACCTGGACAAGCTCGGCATGCGCAGTTCGGAAACCGCCCAGGTGTTTTTCGACAATGTGCGCGTACCGCAGCGCAACCGCATCGGTCATGAAGGCGCGGGGTTCATGATGCAGATGCTGCAGTTCCAGGAGGAACGCCTGTTCGGCGCGGCCAACATGATCAAGGGCCTGGAGTACTGCGTCGACAGCACCATCGAATACTGCAAGGAACGCAAAACCTTCGGCAATGCGCTGATCGACAACCAGGTGATCCACTTCCGCCTGGCCGAACTGCAAACCGAAATCGAATGCCTGCGGGCGCTGGTCTATCAGGCCACCGAACAATACGTCAAAGGCCAGGACGTCACGCGCCTGGCCTCCATGGCCAAGCTCAAGGCCGGTCGGCTGGGCCGCGAAGTCAGTGACAGTTGCCTGCAATACTGGGGCGGCATGGGCTTCATGTGGGACAACCCGGTGGCCCGGGCTTACCGCGATGTACGGCTGGTATCGATTGGCGGCGGCGCCGACGAAATCATGCTGGGGATCATCTGCAAGTTGATGGGCATTCTGCCGGGGAAAAAGAAATGAGCAGCCTGCCGGTTTGCCAGACCTTGCTGCTGGAGCTGCACAACGGCGTATTGCACATCACCCTCAATCGCCCGGAAAGCCGCAATGCGATGAGCTTGCAGATGGTCACCGAGTTGCGCTCGGTGCTGGCAGCCGTGCGCGATGACCGCGGGGTTCGCGCTCTGGTGATCGGCGGTGCCGGCGGCCACTTCTGTGCCGGCGGCGACCTCAAGGACATGGCCAACGCCCGCGCTCAAGGTTCGAGCGCTCAGCGTGATTTGAATCGGCTGTTCGGTGCGCTGCTGCAAGAGGTGCAACACACCCCGCAAGTGGTGATCACCGTGCTGCAAGGCGCGGTGCTCGGCGGTGGTTTCGGCCTGGCCTGTGTCAGCGATATCGCCCTGGCCGATCACCAGGCGCAATTCGGCCTGCCGGAAACCAGCCTCGGCCTGCTGCCGGCGCAGATCGCGCCATTCGTGGTCCAGCGCATCGGCCTGACCGAGGCCCGGCGCCTGGCCCTGACCGCGGCCCGTTTTGATGGTCACCAGGCACGGCGCATGGGGCTGGTGCATTTTGTCGAGCATGATCCGCAGGCCTTGGCCGAACGTCTCGATGAGGTCTTGGCCCATGTGTTGTGTTGTGCGCCAGAAGCGAATGCGATGACCAAGAAACTGTTGCTGGCGAGTGCCGGACAGCCTTCGGATGCATTGCTGGATCAGGCTGCCGAATGGTTCAGCGAAGCGGTGACCGGAGCAGAAGGCGTCGAGGGAACGCTGGCCTTCGTGCAAAAACGCAAACCGGGGTGGGCCTCTTGAAAGCTTCGCTGGCAAGCCAGCTCCTACAGGGTTTGTGTGCGACATAAATCCACTGTAGGAGCTGGCTTGCCAGCGAAGAGGCCCGAACAGACACCGCACAACCTGAGAGACCACCCCATGCCCGGACTGAAAAAAATCCTCATCGCCAACCGCGGTGAAATCGCCTGCCGTATCCAGCGCACGGCCCAGGCGCTGGGCTATCGCACGGTCGCCGTGTTCAGCGACATCGACGCCGATGCACTGCACGTGCAGATGGCTGACGAAGCAGTCAACATCGGCCCGGCCCCGGTGCAACAGTCTTACCTGAACATCCCGGCCATCCTCGACGCGGCCCGGCGCACGGGCGCGGATGCGATCCACCCTGGCTACGGTTTCCTCTCGGAAAACGCCGGGTTTGCCCTCGCCTGCCGGGACGCTGGCATCACCTTCATCGGCCCCAGCCCCGAGGCCATCGAACTGATGGGCAGCAAGCGCCTGTCGAAGATCGCCATGATCGAAGCAGGTGTGCCCTGCATCGACGGTTATCAAGGTGCCGAGCAGGATGACGCCACCCTGAGCCGCGAAGCCGAACGCATCGGCTATCCGTTGATGATCAAGGCCAGCGCTGGCGGCGGTGGACGCGGCATGCGCCTGGTACACGACGCCGGCGATTTGCTGGAGCAGATTCGCACCGCGCGCTCTGAAGCCCTGAACGGTTTTGGTAGCGGCGAACTGATTCTTGAGCAGGCACTGGTCGAACCACGTCACGTCGAGGTTCAGCTGTTCGGTGACCGGCATGGCAACCTGATTTACCTCGGTGAGCGTGATTGTTCGGTCCAGCGCCGGCATCAGAAAGTCATCGAAGAGGCGCCCTGCCCGGTGATGACCCCTGAGTTGCGGCAGGCCATGGGCGAAGCGGCGCTCAAGGCCGGGCGAGCGGTGAAATACGTCGGCGCGGGCACTGTTGAATTCTTGCTGGATGCGCGCGGACAGTTCTACTTCCTGGAGATGAACACCCGGCTGCAAGTGGAACACCCGGTAACCGAACTGATCACCGGACTGGACCTGGTGGCCTGGCAACTCAACATTGCCGAGGGGCAACCATTGCCGCTGCGCCAGGAGCAGGTGCAACTCAAGGGCCATGCCATGGAAGTGCGCTTGTATGCCGAAGATCCTGCTCAGGGTTTCCTGCCGCAAACCGGGCGCGTCGTGGCCTGGGAACCGGAGTTACGGGACGGTGTACGGATCGACCACGGTCTGATCGAAGGTCAAGTCATCAGTCCCTTCTACGACCCGATGCTCGGCAAGCTCATCGCCCACGGCGCCACCCGCGAAGAAGCCCGACGCAAATTGTTGCGTGCGGTACAAGACAGCGTGCTGCTGGGTCTGCAAAGCAATCAACGCCTGCTGGCCAGCCTGCTGGAACACCCGCAGTTCGCCTGTGGTGATTTCAGTACCGGGTTCATCCCGCAGCATTTTTCCGAGCATGCCTGCCTGCATTCCCACGTCCCGAGCGCGCAACACCTGGCGATCGCCACCGCCTTGTTCTATCAGGCTTCGGCGCAGGCTCATCCGGCCCCGCTTTGCGGTTGGCGCAACAACGCCAGTGTGCCGCTGCACTATCGCATCGGCCTTGAGGATCGGGACTGGCCGGTAGCGTTGCAGGCGATCCCGGGCGAGCCGTTGCGCATTCAGGTCGCCGAGCACAGCCTCGAACTGAAGATCATCCACAGCGACGGACGCTGGGCCACCCTCGAAATCGAAGGCGTTCGCCAACGCCACGCTTACCGCCTGGAGACCGGGCATCTCTGGCTGTTTACCCGTCCGGGCAGTCTGCAGTTCGCGGATCGCACTCAGGCGCAGGTCTGCAGCCAGGCCAGTGTCAGCTCCGGTACCCTCAAGGCACCGATGGACGGGGCGATTATCGACGTCCTGGTCAATGAAGGCAGCCCGGTGACCAAGGGCCAACTGCTGGTGGTACTGGAGGCAATGAAAATGGAGCACCCGTTGAAATCGGGCATCGACGGTGTTCTCAAACGCTTGCAAGTCAAAATCGGGGATCAGGTGAAAAACCGGCAGGTCCTGTTGGAGATCGAATAAGCAGCTAGGCGGAACCGCCGGGTTTGGCTACGCTCAAAGCCTATCAGGACGCGGATACCAGGAACCCTGCAATGCCTCACTGGCTGGTCATTGATCTGGAGGCCACCACCGATGAGGGTGGTTGGCCCGTAACGGATATGGAAATCATTGAAATCGGCGCCACCCTGGTGGACCGCAAAGGACGCGAGCTGGACCACTTCCAGCGCTTCGTCCGCCCCTTGCGGCGGCCGCTGCTGACGCCGTTTTGCCGCGAGCTGACGCACATCACCCAAGCCAACATTGATGCCGCGCAACCGCTTGACGAAGTCTGGTCGGCGTTTGAACGCTGGCTCGGCCAACACCACACGCGACTTGAAGGCTGGGTCAGCTGGGGCGATTACGATCGCAAACAACTGCTTCAGGAATGGCAGCGGCTGGGGCTCGCCAGTGTGCTGGCCAACGTGCCGCACATGAACCTCAAGCAGCGCTTTGCCAAGGCCCGGCGACTGGAACGCCCGCTGGGGCTCAACGGTGCCCTGCAACTGGCCGGCCTGCAGTTCACCGGCCAGCAACACCGGGCGCTGGAAGATGCGCGTAATACCGCACGACTGCTGCCGCTGGTTCTTCCGCTTTAGACAGGTGACGACACCCAGGGCCTTGTGCATACTGGCCGGCCCTTTTTAGCCCTTTTCGAGGAATCGCCCATGTTTAAAGTCAACGAGTACTTCGACGGCACCGTCAAGTCGATCGCCTTTGGCACCGCAGAAGGTCCAGCGACCATCGGCGTCATGGCTCCGGGCGAATACGAATTCGGCACCAGCCAGCGTGAAATCATGCACGTGGTCAGCGGCGCATTGACCGTCAAGCTGCCGGACAGCAGCGACTGGGAAACCTTCGCCGCCGGCAGCCAGTTCAACGTGCCGGCTAACAGTAAGTTCCAGCTGAAGGTAGCCGTCGACACCGCTTACCTGTGCGAATACCGCGCCTAAACCTGCGGGGCTTCACCCAAATAGAAGTCACCGCAATAAAAAATGCCCGTGTTTTTCGACACGGGCATTTTTTATTCTGCGGAAAATTATTCGAGGATCTCTACCGGCATACCGACTTCAAGCCGACCGTTGCCGTCGTTGACCAGGTTCTGGCCGAACATTGCGCCGTCGGCCTGCGAACGGTATTTCTGCAAGGTTGCAAGGGGTTCGCGGTCGTCGCTGCGCTCCCCGGTTTGCGGGTCGATGGTGGTCAGGATGCAGCGTGAACAGGACTTGACCACGCGGAACTCAACCTCGCCGATGCGGATACGCTTCCAGCCGTCTTCGGCGAACGCTTCACTGCCTTCGACCACCAGGTTTGGCCGGAAACGCAGCATCTCCAACGGACGCCCGACCCGTTGCGACAAGTCCTCGAGGGATGCCTGACCAATCAGCAACAACGGATAGCCATCGGCGAACGCCACCTGATCGTCATCCTTGCCGTAGCCAGCCTCCGTCATCCGCGCCCGATCAAGCGGCACTTGCACCAGACGGGTCGGTTTACCAATAAATTCGCTGACCCAGGCTCCTGCTTCATCGCCGGCATCGGGGACTCGCAAGGTATCGCGCCAGATCGTCACGCCACGCAGCTCTGCATCGCTATCGGGCAAGGCGATATCGATCGGCGAATGGCCCGGCGCGCTGAGTGTCAAGCCGCCCTCGGCATTCCACAACGCCGACAACTGACTCATCTGCGCCACTGCACGCTGGGTCAGGAAGCGCCCGCTGGCTTCATCCACCAGCATCCAGCGTCGATCGCCATCCAGCCCAAGTTTATCGAGACCGATATGTTGCAACGTCTCGCCCTTGGCGGATTTCAACGGATAACGATACAGCGCGCTCAGACGCAACATGGCCAGCTCCCTGGTAGGCTAAAAAAGCCACCCTATACGAGCTTGATCACTGAATCAAAGACTGACGATCAGACACCGCAAACCTGTGGGAGCGGGCTTGCTCGCGAAGGCGGTGTGTCAGTCGATAACAATGCCAACTGTCACACCGCCTTCGCG
>NZ_JBWKXF010000043.1:0-50534 GCF_059422645.1 Pseudomonas sp. GW821-FHT01C01
AACCTCCAAGTTGGCGAAATCATATCGCCCTTAAGAGGTGTCCGGAATTATTAGGCCAGTTCAGCTTGCTCGCGAAGAGGGCGTGTCAGTCGACATTAACGTTGCCTGATACACCCTCTTCGCGAGCAAGCCCGCTCCCACAGTTGATTTGTGTCGGCCTTATCAGCGCTGCAAAAACGCCTGATGCAGCTCTTCCAGCGTTTCAAAGTGATACGCCGGCGCTTCGGCACTCAACTCTTCGCGGCTGCCGAACCCGTAACCCACCGCCGCCGCATCCAGGCCATTGCTGCGTGCGCCGATCAGGTCGTGCTTGCGGTCGCCGATCATCAGAGTGTTGGCCGGGTCCAGGCCTTCTTCGGCCATCAGGTGTGCGATCAGCTCGATTTTGTTGGTCCGGGTGCCATCCAGTTCACTGCCGTAAATCACTTTGAAGTGCCTGGCAAAATCGAAATGCCGGGCGATTTCCCGGGCGAATACCCACGGCTTCGAAGTGGCGATGTACAGCTGCCGCCCTTGTCCGCTCAGGGTTTCCAGTAGCGGCGTGACGCCGTCGAACACGCGGTTTTCGTAGAGGCCGGTGACCTTGAAGCGCTCGCGATAGAAATTCACCGCCTCCCAGGCGCGGGCTTCATCGAAGTCGTAGAACTGCATGAACGCCTGCAACAGCGGCGGGCCGATGAAGTGTTCAAGTTTGGCCAGGTCCGGCTCATCGATGCCCAGTTTGCTTAAGGCGAACTGGATCGAGCGGGTGATACCTTCGCGCGGGTCGGTCAGGGTGCCATCGAGGTCGAACAAAACGGTTTGGTAATGCATGTTGAATCCTGAATAACGAGGCTGGGTCAAAGCGAGTCGTAGCCTTCGGCCAGATGCAGGTCCTTGAGCTTCACGTAGTTCGCCGCGCTGTAGGTGAAAAAGGCGCGCTCCTTGTCAGTCAGCGGGCGGATCTGTTTCACCGGGCTGCCCACATACAGGAAGCCGCTTTG
Organism: Pseudomonas sp. GW821-FHT01C01; assembly: GCF_059422645.1. Taxonomy (NCBI): domain Bacteria; kingdom Pseudomonadati; phylum Pseudomonadota; class Gammaproteobacteria; order Pseudomonadales; family Pseudomonadaceae; genus Pseudomonas; species Pseudomonas sp. GW821-FHT01C01. The sequence goes on from NZ_JBWKXF010000043.1 coordinate 984, forward strand.
CAGGTGCTTGCCTGGTGGCACCAGGCTACCGGCACCGATGATCACGTCATCGTCGACCACCGCGCCGTCCATGACGATGCTGCCCATACCGATCAACACCCGGCTGCCCACCGAACAGCCATGCAGCATGACCTTGTGGGCGATGGTCACGTCATCGCCGATCAGCAACGGAAAGCCATCGGGGTTGAACGGCCCGGCATGGGTGATGTGCAACACGCAGCCATCCTGCACGCTGGTGCGCGCGCCGATGCGGATGCGGTGCATGTCGCCACGGATCACCGTCAGCGGCCAGACCGAGCTGTCTTCGCCGATTTCGACGTCGCCAATCACCACTGCCGAGCCATCGACAAAAGCGCCTTTACCCAGCAGCGGCGTGTGGTTCTGATACTTGCGAAGGTTCACGATAGGGTTTCTCTCTGTTGCTGATAGCTGCGGTGAACGTCGATTGTAATTAAGATGGCTACATGTTTCTCCAGCCAAGGTATCAACCGTGAGCGTGAACAACCCTCTTTTGCAGTCCTATGACCTGCCGCCGTTCTCCGCCATCCGCGCCGAACACGTACAACCGGCCATTGAACAGATCCTGGCTGACAACCGCGCCGCCATCGTCGAGATCCTCAAGACCCAGGCCAAACAGCCAACGTGGGCTGGCCTGGTGCTGGCGATGGATGAACTCAACGACCGCCTGGGCGCCGCCTGGAGTCCGGTCAGCCACCTCAACGCCGTGTGCAACAGCGCCGAACTGCGTGAAGCCTACGAGTCGTGCCTGCCGGCCTTGAGCGCCTATGCCACCGAATTGGGCCAGAACCGCGAACTGTTCCAGGCCTTCGAAGCCCTGGCCAGCAGTCCTGAAGCCGCTGGTTTCGAGGTGGCGCAGAAAACTATCCTGGAACACTCCCTGCGTGACTTCCGTCTGTCGGGTATCGACCTGCCGGAAGCCGAACAGAAGCGTTACGCCGAAGTACAGAGCAAGCTGTCCGAACTGGGCAGCCGTTTCTCCAACCAGTTGCTCGACGCTACTCAGGCGTGGACCAGGCACATCACCGATGAAGCCGCCCTCGCTGGCCTGACCGATTCGGCCAAGGCGCAAATGGCTGCCGCGGCTCAGGCCAAGGATCTGGACGGCTGGCTGATCACCCTGGAATTCCCGAGCTATTACGCGGTGATGACCTACGCCCAGGACCGCGCCCTGCGTGAAGAGGTCTATGCCGCGTACTGCACCCGTGCGTCGGACCAGGGGCCGAATGCCGGCCAGAACGACAACGGCCCGGTCATGGAAGAAATCCTCGACCTGCGTCAGGAACTGGCAAAACTCTTGGGGTTCAGCAGTTTCTCCGAGCTGAGCCTGGCGACCAAAATGGCCGAATCCAGCGATCAGGTGCTGAGCTTCCTGCGCGACCTGGCCAAGCGCAGCAAGCCATTCGCCGCCCAGGATCTGGAACAGCTCAAGGCCTACGCTGCCGAACAAGGCTGCCCGGATCTGCAAAGCTGGGACAGCGGTTTCTACGGCGAAAAACTCCGTGAACAGCGTTACAGCGTCGCCCAGGAAGCCCTGCGTGCTTACTTCCCGATCGACAAGGTGCTCAGCGGCCTGTTTGCCATCGTCCAGCGTCTGTACGGCATCGAGATCGCCGAACTCAAAGGCTTCGACACCTGGCACCCGGATGTGCGCCTGTTTGAAATCAAGGAAAACGGCCAGCACGTCGGCCGCTTCTTCTTCGACCTCTACGCCCGCGCCAACAAGCGTGGCGGTGCCTGGATGGACGGCGCCCGCGACCGTCGCCGCACGGCTGGCGGCGTGTTGCAAAGTCCGGTGGCGAACCTGGTGTGCAACTTCACCCCGGCCGACAGCGGCAAGCCTGCACTGCTGACCCACGATGAAGTCACCACCCTATTCCATGAATTCGGTCACGGCCTGCATCACCTGCTGACCCGCGTTGAGCATGCTGGTGTGTCCGGCATCAACGGCGTGGCTTGGGATGCCGTCGAACTGCCAAGTCAGTTCATGGAAAACTGGTGCTGGGAGCCGGAAGGTCTGGCGCTGATTTCCGGTCATTATGAAACCGGCGAACCGCTGCCTCAGGACCTGCTCGGGAAAATGCTCGCGGCGAAAAACTTCCAGTCGGGCCTGATGATGGTCCGCCAACTGGAGTTCTCGCTGTTTGACTTCGAACTGCACGCCAGCCACGGCGATGGTCGCAGTGTGCTGCAAGTACTCGAAGGCGTGCGCGACGAGGTTTCGGTCATGCGTCCGCCGGCTTACAACCGCTTCCCCAACAGCTTTGCGCACATCTTCGCCGGCGGTTATGCCGCGGGTTACTACAGCTACAAATGGGCTGAGGTGCTCTCGGCCGATGCGTTCTCGAAGTTTGAAGAGGAAGGCGTGCTCAACGCCGACACCGGTCGCGCGTTCCGCGAAGCGATCCTGGCGCGTGGCGGTTCCCAGGAACCGATGGTGCTGTTCGTCGACTTCCGTGGCCGTGAGCCATCGATTGACGCACTCTTGCGCCACAGCGGCCTGAGTGAGGACGCGGCAGCATGAGTGAGGGACCTGTGATTACGAAAAAACGCTTTATCGCCGGGGCGGTCTGCCCGGCATGCAGCGAGCCGGACAAGTTGATGATGTGGAACGAAGACCAGGTGCCGCACCGTGAGTGCGTGGCCTGCGGCTACTCCGACACACTCAATGAACAAGGGCTGTCGGTGCCCAGAGAGCTGGGTACGCGCGTCAATACGACTGCGCCGAAGGCGGCAGACACCAAAGTTCAGACGGTTCAGTTCTTCCCGAACCCGAAACTGACAAAAAAGCCTGACGAACAACACTGAGTGAAAAAGCCCCCGTTGCGTCATGCAACGGGGGGTTTTTTGGTTCCTTCACTGGTTTGGACTCGGACGCGGTCTTTTGTAGGAGCTGGCTTGCCAGCGATGGTCGTTAACGATAACGCGTGTGAACTGGATAAACGCGGCGCACTGGAGTCCATCGCCGGCAAGCCGGCTCCTACAGTTTCCCAGGATTGCGTGAAGAACTTTTTTACTCGATGTGAGCCGACTTGAACCAGCTCTTCATCGAGCACGCGGCAAACGGGCTGGTGCTGCAATCGCCGTTGGCCAGAGCCGTGCGCAGTTTTTCCACGTCGGCCTGCATCATGTAGCGAATGCCGTCCTTGAAGTGGGTACTGTCACCAAAGCCGCCCTGGGTCATTTCGTTCAGGGCCTCTTCCTTGGTCCAGCCCTGGATGACAACCCGGTACATGGCCGCCATCAGGCCGGTACGGTCGGAGCCGTGTTTGCAATGCATCAGTACCGGGCCTTTGGCTTCGGCAGACTTGATGGCGCGCAAGGCCTTGAGCACATCGGCGTCATCCACATGGTTGGTGCGATAAGGCAGCTGTACTTGAGTGATGCCTGGCGTGGACAACCAACTGGAGTCCGCTTCCGGCAGGAAGTTGATCACCGTCCCGACCTTGAGCTTCTCCAGCAGCGGCACCGCCCCTTTGTCCGGCAAGGCGCTGCGATAGAGGGTTGGCGACATTTGAAAGAGGTTGTATTGCTTCTCGACCGGTTGAGCCCAGTCTGCCGGACGGTGCATTGCGCTGTCGTCAGCAAATGCCGGTGTCAGGTTAACGAGTGCGACCAGCGACAGGCATATTGCAGATAAAAATCGTGATAGAGGCATGCTTGAGCGACCGTTCAGAAAGGGACGGGAAGATGCTGACAAGGATCAGCCATACGCGGTCAAAGGCCTGTGAGCGGACCGTCAAAGAATCGTGAAGTCCCTGCCCGGAAGTCGCTACGCCTGACCGGGCCTACAGTTCCAACTTGATGAATGCCTTGAGCAATGCCTCCAGGGCCGTCCCGTACTCATAAACCGTTCCAGTCTGAGGGTTACGGCGCGCGCCCTGAAACCGGGAACCGGAATCCAGAGACTCGGTTTCGAGAACATCGTAGCTGTAGAATTTTTGATCATCTTCATCAAGCTCCAATATCTCGACGCCTATTCGAAACTCGGGCGGGTCAGCGGGAAGGCGATAGAGATAGCCTGCGAATTCAGAAGTTATTAATGTTTGATGATAATAGGCGAGCGCGAGATTTGTCACGATACCGATATCTTTTTCGTCAATGCTATTGTCTGAATTAATATTGATGTCAGACCATGGGTCAAAGTCCAGTCTTACTGTTTTGTCGTAATTACTTACATGGAGTGTCAGAGTAGGAGCGTGGGTGAGGATATCGGGGAGGTGTTGATTTGTTGCGTCGGAATAGTTGTTTGGTCTTATTAATTTTATAAGTATTTGTACATCGTTTGATGTTTCTATTCGTTGCAAGAAAGCGCCTGTTTTGGTGAATATTGGCATTTTATCCTCGCGATTATCTTGAATGCATGCAGTCGTCCACATGCATCCGAAACGACTCTATGACAGCCGAAATCAACGGTCAGGAGTCAAGGGTTGACGATGCTGGCGTAGGCCTTGGCCAGCGCCTGCAGCTTGGCTTTGTCGGTTGCACCGATGGTCCCGTCTCCATCGACATCCTTGCCAACGGACCTGATACTGAACGAACTTCCACGGTCTGTGGAAACAGCCGTGTAAAACTCCGAGTCGACCAAACTTTCAACTTGGGTTTCATTTTCCGCGTCCCAACTTAGTTCTTTTCGAGCCAGTTGTAGCGAAACCAGTGTATTGGGCTCCGAAGGACTTGGTTGCATAAGTTGCAGGAAGATACCGCGCTGATTGAAGAAAGACATTAATAAATCCTTTTATTAGTTTGCTGTTGAGGGTGTTGCTTGTTGGGTTGAATATACGGGCGGGTATTGAATTCAGCCACTGACTATATGTTTCCTTAGTTTTCTCTTCGTTTGTTGGACAAGTAAGCTAATGACAACGACCATGCTGCCAGATGAAGGGCTGAGCGGTACTGGTCGCCAGGTGCGGTGTCGGTTACTGTATGGATATACAGATAAAGGAGTCCGCCGATGGTTAGCTCTCTGCCTCCCCGTGGCCGCGGCACCGCAACCAACCCGCACAACCGCTTCGCCCCCAGCCATTCGGTGACTGAGGACGACGGCTGGTACCAGGAAGTACCGCTCACCCAGGGCACCGAGGTGCGCATTGAAACGGCGAAAACCATCATTACCCGTAACACGTCGCCGGATTTGCCCTTCGATCGCTCGATCAATCCCTATCGCGGCTGCGAGCACGGTTGCATTTATTGCTATGCGCGCCCCAGTCACGCCTATTGGGACATGTCACCGGGGCTGGATTTCGAGACAAAACTGATCGCCAAGACCAACGCCGTGGATGTGCTGGAGGAGCAGCTGTCCAAGCGTGGCTATCAATGTGCACCGATCAACCTCGGTTCCAACACCGATCCGTATCAGCCGATCGAGCGTGAATACAAGATCACCCGGCAAACCCTCGAGGTACTCCTGCGTTACCGGCACCCGGTGACCATCGTCACCAAGGGCTCGCTGATTCTTCGCGACCTGGACCTTCTGACCGAGCTTGCCAGCCAAAGACTGGTGGCGGTAATGATCAGCCTGACCACCCTGGACGACGAACTCAAGCGCATCCTCGAACCGCGCGCCGCAGCGCCCAAGGCCCGGTTGCGGGCGATCAGGGTCATGCGCGATGCAGGCATTCCGGTGGGCGTGCTGTGTTCACCGATGATTCCGATGATCAACGACAGTGAGCTCGAAAGCCTGCTCGCCGAGGCCCATGCGGCCGGGGCGCAAAGTGCTGCTTACATGATGTTGCGCCTGCCGCTGGAAGTGGCGCCGCTGTTCGAAGAATGGCTGGGTGCCCACTATCCGCAACGGGCGGCGCATGTGCTGAGCCTGATTCGCCAGAGCCGTGGCGGTGAACTCTACGACAGCCGCTTTGGCGCTCGAATGCGCGGCGAAGGCCCCTTCGCCGACCTGCTGGCACAGCGCTTTGCCAAAACCATCAAGCGCCTGGGGCTCAATCGACGGGAAGGCTTTAACCTGGATTGCGACGCCTTTTGTCCGCCGGGTCGCCAGATGTCATTGATTTGAGGACAATTGGCCTATGGTTGAGTACTGAAGATCACGCTCACGCATTAGGCCGGTCACGTTTTTTGTGACCTGGAACACACGTCCTAGAGCGTTTCATTCAGTTTCAATTAAGATTCGGTCGCTAACTTGTTCATCGAGTGACTGATGGGTCGAGATGTTTGACCTGGATGTTTTTCAACCAGCCACTGGCTTCACACCGGACAACACGGGATGGCTCCCTGAGCCCGTCAATGAGGATGAATCATGAGTGATAAGGATAAACAGCCGTTGGCTGCATCGGCTTCGCCCGAACCCGAGGCGGAAACCGCCGATGCAGCGTTGCAGCATATCGTTGACGGTTTTTTGCATTTTCATCATGAGATCTTTCCCCAGCAGGAAGAGCTCTTCAAGAAACTCGCCACGGCCCAGCGGCCGCGAGCGATGTTCATCGCCTGCGCCGATTCACGCATCGTTCCCGAATTGATCACCCAAAGCTCCCCAGGCGATCTTTTCGTGACCCGCAATGTCGGTAACGTCGTACCACCTTACGGGCAAATGAACGGTGGTGTTTCCACGGCCATCGAGTACGCCGTACTGGCTCTGGGAGTGCATCACATCATCATTTGCGGGCACTCCGATTGCGGCGCCATGCGCGCGGTGCTTAACCCGCAAAGCCTGGAAAAAATGCCCACGGTCAAAGCCTGGCTGCGTCATGCCGAAGTGGCCAAGACCATGGTGCAGGAGAACTGCAACTGCTCTAACGAAAGCGAAAGCATGCACATCCTTACCGAAGAGAATGTGATCGCCCAGTTGCAGCATCTGCGCACCCATCCGTCGGTGGCCTCGCGCATGGCCAACGGTCAGCTGTTTATTCACGGCTGGGTCTACAACATCGAAACCAGCGAAATCAAAGCCTACGACGCCGATCAAGGCTGTTTCCTGCCGCTCAATGGCAGCCTGCCAATTCCTGTGGCGACGCCCAAAGCGCGCTTCTAAATCCTCCTAAATCGTTGTGTGGTTCAGTCGAGGCTGCCGTTCAGGCAGCCTGGCTTTGCCATGCCTGAAGAAAACTTCGGGAGACTCACCATGCGTGCTGCTCGACTCAAAGCTGTTCTGCCACGGGAGCTGCTGGCTTCGGTGGTTGTGTTTCTGGTTGCCCTGCCCCTGTGCATGGGCATCGCGATTGCTTCGGGGCTGCCTCCGGCCAAAGGTCTGATCACCGGCATCATTGGTGGCCTGGTAGTCGGTTGGTTGGCCGGCTCGCCGCTGCAAGTCAGCGGCCCGGCGGCGGGCCTGGCGGTTCTGGTATTCGAACTGGTTCGCCAACACGGTATCGCCATGCTCGGGCCCATTCTGGTGTTGGCGGGTTTGCTGCAACTGTTGGCCGGTCGTTTGAAGCTGGGTTGCTGGTTTCGGGTGACGGCGCCTGCGGTGGTGTACGGCATGCTGGCGGGGATTGGCGTGCTGATCATCCTGTCTCAGGTGCATGTGATGCTGGATGCGGTGCCCAAACCTTCGGGCCTGGATAACTTGGCAGCCTTCCCGGCGGCACTGGCTCAGGCGTTGCCCACGGTTGGCTGGCAAGCCGGTTTGCTCGGTTTGTCGACGATTGCCGTCATGTGGTTGTGGGAAAAACTCCGTCCGCAACCCCTGCGCTTCATTCCCGGGGCGCTACTCGGCGTCGGTCTGGCCACGCTTGCCAGCCTGGTGCTGGCGTTGCAGGTCAAACGGGTTGAGGTGCCGGCCAACCTGGCGGAGGCCATCGACTGGCTGAAACCGGCGGATCTGCTCAACCTGGCGGATCCGACCTTGCTGATCGCCGCGTTTGCAGTGGCCTTCATCGCCAGCGCCGAAACCTTGCTCTCGGCCGCGGCGGTTGACCGCATGCACAGCGGCCAGCGCTCGGACTTTGACCGGGAATTGTCGGCGCAAGGTATCGGCAACATGCTGTGTGGCCTGCTTGGGGCGTTGCCGATGACCGGCGTTATCGTGCGCAGTTCGGCGAATGTTCAGGCCGGAGCAACCACGCGCTTTTCAACCATTTTCCATGGCCTGTGGCTGCTGGCGTTCGTGCTGTTGCTGTCCAGTGTCCTGCAAAGCATTCCGGTGGCGAGCCTGGCGGGCGTGCTGGTGTATACCGGTTTCAAACTGGTGGACCTCAAGGTCTTTCGCGGCTTGGGCCGGTATGGTCGGGCGCCGATGTTCACTTACGCGGCAACGGCGCTGGCCATCGTTTTCACGGACCTGCTGACGGGTGTGTTGATTGGCTTCGGCCTGACGCTGGTGAAACTGGCGCTCAAAGCCTCGCGCTTGAAAATAAGCCTGGTCGACCTGCCTCAGGAAGGGGAAATGGAGTTGCGTCTGGTGGGCGCGGCGACCTTCCTCAAAGTGCCGGCGCTGACTCAGGTACTGGGCAGCATTGCGCCGGGTACGACGGTGCATGTGCCGCTCAATAACCTGAGCTACATCGATCACTCGTGTCTGGAGCTGCTGGAGGAATGGGGGCGGGCGAATGCGGCCAAGGGGTCGAAGCTTTTGATCGAATCGCGGGGATTGAAGCGTCGGCTTGAGGGGCGGGTGCGTACCAACACAGGAATTGGTGCGGCCGGGTAGATAACACTGTGGGAGCGGGCTTGCTCGCGAAAGCGGTCGATCAGCCAGTTCATCTGCTGAAGGGTTAACCGAGTTCGCGAGCAAGCCCGCTCCCACAGGGGATTGTGTTTACCGGTGGATCAAGCCGCCGGCTGATCCAGCTCCAGGCCTACGCCCAAACGGCGGGACATGCACGGCCAGCGTTTCCACGCGGCGCCAGTGTCCGGGCTGTTGAGCTTCTCACGGTAGGCTTCCACCGATTCCAGCGCGAAGCTTTCGTCGTTGAGCATCTCGTCAAAGGCGTGATGCACCACCTCATCCAGTTGGTTGGCAAATTCCTCACCGATCAATTGGTGAGCAATCAGGTTGGCGACAGTCATGTCCAAGGGGATCAGTGGCTGGCCGAAATGCTTGATGTACAGGTCGTTGACCTCTTCGACAAAGCGGTGCGCCAGATAGGCTTCATCCAGCAGGCTGTCGAGCCCGACATGGCCGGCCATGATGGCTGGCGGCTGGAGGAAGTACTGCTCGGCGATATTCAGCACCGGTTTGATCTGTGACTCGATGCCCGCTTCCCTGGCGACGTCATTGGCTGCGTCCAGCAGATCGGGTACTTCTTCGATGTAGGCGGCGACAAACCGTGTCAGTACGCCGTTGGTATCGATCTCCGGCAATTGGATCGTCGGGTGTAGATGGGGCAGTTTACTTTCCAGCTGACGCGTCAGCAGGCCGGTCTCGGCTTCGTGTTGTTGGGCTTTTTGGATCTGCTCGCGCAATGCGGCGGTGTTCATGAAAACTCCAGGAAACAAGGCAATGAAATAGGGAAGACATAACTTAGCTGGCTTACGAAAAATGCTAAGACGCATTTGTCATAATTATTTCATCCTTGAGACAGAGCCGTTATATCGATTAGCCACCACTCGTCTGCATCCTTCTCCATTCGTGCCCTGCAAAGCAAGTTAATGCTGTTTCAGATGATTTACGCCTTCGCGTTGCGAGGTCAGAGGTGCTGTCTATACTCGGGTTGGAATGGAGTTAGCTGATGACGCCCGACTGCATATGCAGCAAGGCGCGGCGATTCAAGTTCGTAGTCTGATGCAGCCGCTCCCTTGCCGCAGGTGAAAGCCGGCGGGATAACAAGAACGATAAGGGGAACCCGCAATGATGCGACATCCACATGTCTGGATGGGCCTCCTGTTGTGGTCGATTTTCGGTCAGGCGCAAGCGGCCTGGACTGTGAATATGGCGCCTGGAGCGACTGAAATCAGTCACGCAGTATTCGACCTGCACATGACCATTTTCTGGATCTGTGTGGTGATCGGCATCCTCGTTTTCGGTGCCATGTTCTGGTCAATGATTCTCCACCGCCGCTCGACAGGGCAGGTGGCCGCCAAGTTTCATGAAAGCACCACCGTCGAAATCCTCTGGACCATCGTGCCCTTCCTGATCCTGGTGGCCATGGCGATTCCCGCTACCGCGACGCTGATCAAGATGTACGACGCCAGCGAGCCGGAGATCGATATCCAGATCACCGGCTACCAGTGGAAGTGGCATTACAAATACCTGGGCCAGGACGTCGAGTTCTTCAGCAACCTGACCACCCCCCAGGATCAAATCCACAACAAGGAAACCAAGGGCGAGCACTACCTGCTCGAAGTCGACAAGCCATTGGTGCTGCCGGTCGGTACCAAGGTGCGCTTCCTGGTGACCTCCGCCGACGTGATCCACTCCTGGTGGGTGCCGGCTTTCGCGGTCAAGCGCGACGCGATTCCCGGGTTCGTCAATGAAGCCTGGACCCGCATCGACAAGCCCGGCATCTACCGTGGCCAGTGCGCCGAGTTGTGCGGCAAGGATCACGGCTTCATGCCGACCGTGGTCGAGGTCAAGGAAAAGGCCGATTACGAAAAATGGCTGGCCGATCGCAAGACCGAGGCCGCGCAGCTCAAAGAGCTGACCAGCAAGGAATGGACACTCGACGAGCTCAAGGATCGCGGCGACAAGATCTATCACACCACCTGCGTGGCCTGTCACCAGGCTGAAGGCCAGGGCCTGCCGCCGATGTTCCCGGCACTCAAGGGCTCGAAAATCGCCACCGGACCGAAAGACGCACACCTGAGCATTGTTTTCCACGGCAAGCCCGGCACCGCCATGGCGGCGTTCGGCAAGCAGCTTTCGGAAGTCGATATCGCAGCGGTCGTGACCTACGAACGTAACGCCTGGGGCAACAACAAGGGCGATATGGTCACTCCCAAAGAAGTGCTGGAGTTGAAACAGGCGGAAAGCAAATGACCCGGTCTATTGCGTACTTGAGGAACCGGTCGGGGCAGCTCGCCCCGGTCTGCCCAGCCCATCTGTTTGCAGGAGACAGGACATGACTGCTGTAATCGATGAACATGTTCATACCGCCACCGAGCACGCCCACGGTCCTGCCAAAGGCCTCATGCGCTGGGTGCTGACCACCAACCACAAGGACATCGGCACGCTGTACCTGTGGTTTGCATTTTCCATGTTCCTGCTCGGCGGCTCGTTCGCCATGGTGATTCGCGCCGAGCTGTTCCAGCCGGGGCTGCAGATCGTCCAGCCGGAATTCTTCAACCAGATGACCACCATGCACGGTCTGGTGATGGTCTTCGGTGCCGTGATGCCGGCCTTCGTCGGCCTCGCCAACTGGATGGTTCCGCTGATGATCGGCGCACCGGACATGGCGTTGCCACGGATGAACAACTTCAGCTTCTGGCTGCTGCCGGCGGCGTTTCTTCTGCTGGTATCGACCCTGTTCACTCCCGGCGGCGGACCGAACTTCGGCTGGACGTTCTACGCGCCGCTGTCGACCACCTACGCGCCGGAAAGCGTGACCTTCTTCATCTTTGCCATTCACTTGATGGGGATCAGTTCGATCATGGGCGCGATCAACGTGATCGCCACCATCCTCAACCTGCGTGCCCCCGGCATGACACTGATGAAAATGCCGCTGTTCGTCTGGACCTGGCTGATCACCGCTTTCCTGCTGATCGCGGTGATGCCGGTACTGGCCGGTTGCGTGACGATGATGTTGATGGACATCCACTTCGGCACCAGCTTCTTCAGCGCCGCCGGTGGCGGTGACCCGGTGCTGTTCCAGCATGTGTTCTGGTTCTTCGGTCACCCCGAGGTGTACATCATGATCCTGCCGGCCTTCGGTGCCGTCAGCTCGATCATTCCGGCGTTCTCGCGCAAGCCATTGTTTGGTTACACGTCGATGGTCTACGCCACGGCGAGTATCGCGTTCCTGTCGTTCATCGTCTGGGCGCACCACATGTTCGTGGTCGGCATTCCGCTGGTGGGCGAGCTGTTCTTCATGTACGCCACACTGCTGATCGCTGTGCCGACGGGCGTGAAGGTGTTCAACTGGGCCAGCACCATGTGGCAAGGCTCACTGACCTTCGAGACACCGATGCTGTTCGCCGTGGCGTTCGTGATCCTGTTCACCATCGGCGGTTTTTCCGGGCTGATGCTGGCCATCGCCCCGGCGGACTTCCAGTACCAGGACACCTACTTCGTGGTCGCGCACTTCCACTACGTGCTGGTGCCGGGGGCAATCTTTGGGATCTTCGCCTCCGCCTACTACTGGATGCCGAAATGGACCGGCCACATGTACGACGAAACCCTCGGCAAGCTGCATTTCTGGCTGTCGTTCATCGGTATGAACATGGCCTTTTTCCCGATGCACTTCGTGGGACTGGCGGGCATGCCGCGACGGATCCCGGACTACAACCTGCAATTCGCCGACTTCAACATGGTGTCGTCGATCGGCGCATTCATGTTCGGTGCCACGCAGATCTTCTTCCTGTTCATCGTGATCAAGACCATTCGCGGCGGCCCGCCGGCACCGGCCAAACCGTGGGATGGGGCCGAAGGCCTGGAGTGGAGCATCCCGTCGCCGGCGCCGTATCACACCTTCACCACGCCGCCGGAAGTGAAATGAACCGCCTCGGCCCTGTAGGAGCTGGCTTGCCAGCGAAGGACTCAACTCGGTGTGTCAGACATACCGGTTTCGCTGGCAAGCCAGCTCCTACAGGGTCCCGGCAGAGGTTATGAATCATGGCTGACTCGATTTCGCTGAAGAAACTGGTCACCCGTCTATTGCTGGTAGTGGGAGCAATGTTTGTGTTCGGGTTTGCGCTGGTGCCGATCTACGACGTGATGTGCAAAGCCTTCGGCATCAATGGCAAGACCGCCGGGCAGTACGAGGGTGAGCAGACGGTCGACACCTCGCGGCAGGTGCGCGTGCAGTTTCTGTCGACCAATACCGCCGACATGCCCTGGGATTTCTATCCCAAGGGTGAGGAATTGACGGCCAACCCTGGGGCGGTGAACGAGATGATCTTCATCGCTCACAACCCAACCGATAAACCGATGAGCGCCCAGGCTGTGCCAAGCATCGCGCCCAGCACTGCCGCCGCGTACTTCCACAAGACCGAATGTTTCTGCTTCACCCAGCAAGTGCTGCAGCCCGGTCAACGAATCGAGATGCCGGTACGTTTCATCGTTGACCGTGACATGCCCAAGGAAGTGAAGCACCTGACGCTGTCTTACACGCTGTTCGATATCACCGCCCGACATCCACCGGTAGCTGTAAACACTGGCGGCTGAGCGTGCCCGATAAGGAGAACAATAAATGGCAACTCATGAACATTATTACGTTCCCGCCCAGAGCAAATGGCCGATCATCGCCACGCTCGGCATGGTCACCACCGTGTACGGCCTGGCCACCTGGTTCAACGATCTGAAAGCGGCACGCCCCGAATCCCACGGGCCGCTGATCTTTTTCGTCGGCGGACTGCTGCTGGCCTACATGCTATTCGGCTGGTTCGGCACGGTGATCAAGGAAAGTCGCGGCGGTTTGTACAGCGCGCAAATGGATCGCTCGTTTCGCTGGGGCATGAGTTGGTTCATTTTCTCGGAGGTGATGTTCTTCATCGCCTTTTTCGGCGCGCTGTTTTATGTGCGTCACATCTCCGGCCCGGCTCTGGGCGGTGAAGGCGCCAAAGGCATCGCGCACATGCTGTGGCCGAACTTCCAGTTCACCTGGCCGCTGCTGAGCAACCCCGACTCGAAATTGTTTCCGCCGCCCAAGGAAGTCATCAGCCCCTGGGGCCTGCCGCTGCTCAACACCGTGTTGCTGGTGAGCTCCAGCGTGACCGTGACCATCGCCCACCACGCCTTGAAAAAGGGCCATCGCGGTGCACTGAAACTTTGGCTGGCGCTCACCGTATTGCTCGGCTGCGCGTTTCTCACCTTCCAGGCCGAAGAGTACATGCACGCCTACCACGAGCTGGGCCTGACCCTGGGCTCGGGCATCTACGGCGCGACGTTCTTCATGCTCACAGGGTTCCACGGCGCCCACGTGACCATCGGCACCATCATCCTGTTCGTGATGCTGATGCGGATCATGCGCGGGCACTTCGACATCGATCACCAGTTCGGCTTCGAAGCGGCGAGCTGGTATTGGCACTTCGTGGATGTGGTGTGGATCGGGTTGTTCGTTTTCGTCTACGTACTGTAGGAGCGAGCTTGCTCGCGAAGGTGTGTCAGTCGAAATCAACGTGTCTGACACACCATCGCCAGCAAGCTGGCTCCTACACGGCTACCAGGGGGCATGAGAAACCAGTTGGCCGCTGAAAAAACCCCAGGTGATCAGACCGAGGGTAATGGCGGCCAGCGTGACGCGCACACTCAAGGCAATGACGAGGCGGTTTGAGCGGCTGTCGTCCTTGACCAGAAAAAACAGGCCGCTGAACAGGCTGACAACCGTGGCAATCAGCATCAGGACGATGGCTGCTTTGAGCATGGTGAGACTCCGGGGGGACAAGCGATGCATTTGAGTATAGCTATCGCGATGACCGACTTTCTGGCGATGCCATGAAGCGCTTTCGGCCGGGTATCGTGCCAACGCTGGTGGTGGCGCTGTTGCTGCCGTTGCTGGTGTCCCTGGGGTTCTGGCAATTGAGCCGGGGCGCAGAGAAAAGCGCACTGCTGCAAACCTACGCCGAGCGCCGGGCCGCCGAGCCGATGGCCAGCACCGAGCTGCAACACACCCAGGATCCGGCCTTTCGCCGGGTGCGCCTGCATGGCGAATTCGATGCCGCCCACAGCCTGTTGCTGGATAACCGTCAACGCGACGGCAAGGTCGGGGTCGAACTGCTGCAGCCGTTCCAGGACCGGGCGACCGGGCTCTGGCTGTTGGTCAATCGCGGCTGGCTGCCCTGGCCGGACCGGCGCACCCCACCGCAATTCACAACGCCGAATCAAGCCTTGGGTCTTGATGCCTGGGTGTATGTCTCTCCCGGTGCCGCCTTCCAGTTGCACGCCGACCCCGACAGCACAACCTGGCCGCAACTGGTGACCGCTGTTGACCCGGCCAGGCTCTGGGCCGCGCTCAATCGTGACGGCTTTGCCTTTGAACTGCGCGCCGAAACCGGCCCTGCCACCTATCAGGCCGACTGGCCGGTGGTCGCCACGGGCCCGGAAAAACACATCGCTTATGCCGTGCAGTGGTTCGCCATGGCGATTGCCCTGTTCGGTCTTTATCTCTATCTCGGCTGGCACAACGCAAAGGAGAAACACCATGGGAGCGGCCATGAATCCACCCAGCATGTCTGAGGCGAAACCGCCGGTGAACCGGCGCAAGGGCCGCTTGCAACTGCTGCTGATACTTTTCGGGGTGATCGGTCCGATGATCCTCGCCACCGGCATGTACAAGCTGAATTTCTGGGTGCCCGAGGGCCGCAGTTATCACGGCGAACTGATCGGCAACGGCCAGACCCGCGCCGATATCGGCGTGCAGGCACAGGACGATCACTGGCAGATGCTGGTGACGGCGCCCAAGGATTGCGCGGTGGACTGCCAGCAACTGGTGTACCTGGCGCGGCAGATCCAGATCGGCCTTGGCCGCGATGCATCCCGCGCGAGCCATGCCTTGGCTGCCGCGCAGACGCTGAACAGCGATTACGAGACTAAACTTCAACGCGAGTACCCGCAGTTGCAGCGCTATTCACTGGACTTGCCGACCTACATTAAAGGCGCTCAGGGCAATGACGCGCCGCACCTGTGGATCATCGACCCTCACGGCAATCTGGTGCTGCGCTACGACCCGTCGGTGAAGGGCAAGGACCTGCTCAACGACCTGCGCCACCTGCTGAAACTGTCGAATATCGGATAAGGGCACCGTCATGGCCAAACCTGGATTTCGCCTCGCGTTGTTTGCCACCTTGCTGGCACTGATTGTGGTGTTGCTCGGCGCCTATACCCGCCTGACCCACGCAGGCCTCGGCTGCCCGGACTGGCCTGGCTGCTACGGCTTCATCAGCGTACCGAAAAGCGAAGTCCAGCTGGCCCATGCCGAATTGCATTTCCCGGACGCTCCGGTCGAGGCCCACAAGGGTTGGAACGAGATGATCCACCGCTACTTCGCCGGCACGCTGGGGATGTTGATCGCGGTGTTGGCCGGTCGCGCATGGGTGCATCGTCGCCATCCGGGGCAACCGGTGAAGTTGCCCTTGTTCATATTGGCGGTGGTTTTTGGCCAGGCCGCGTTCGGCATGTGGACGGTAACGCTCAAACTCTGGCCGCAGGTAGTCACCGGGCATTTGCTGGGCGGCTTCGCGACCTTGAGCCTGTTGTTTCTGTTGACCTTGCGCCTGTCCGGCGTACTGCCGGCGCTGACCGTGCCACGACGTTTGCAGTACTGGGCGACGGCGGGGCTGCTGCTGGTGATCGGGCAAATCGCCCTCGGTGGCTGGGTCAGTTCCAATTACGCCGCCGTGGCCTGCATCGACTTTCCGACCTGTCACGGCCAGTGGTTGCCGCCCGCCGACTTCGCCAACGGCTTTCACCTGACCCAACACATCGGCCCGAACTATCTTGGCGGGCAACTGGACAGCGACGCCCGCACGGCCATTCACCTGACCCATCGCATCGGCGCGTTGCTGGTCACCCTGGTATTGCTCGGTCTGGCCTGGCAATTGAAGGCGGTCGGCATGACGCGCCTGGCAGGCCTGGTGCTGGTCGCCCTTGGCGCACAAATCGCCCTGGGCATCAGTAATGTGCTGTTCCATCTGCCGCTGCCGGTGGCCGTCGCGCATAACGCGGGCGGCGCGGCGCTGTTGCTGACCATGGTGCTGGTCAATTACCACGCCCGAACCAGTCTGGTCCGGGTCAAGCAAGCGCGCTGGCACTTCAGCCCGCGTAAACACTCAGCCGGGCCCATAACAATAAAAGGAGAGATGCCATGGCGATTCTGATCGGCGCACGTCCCAGTCAGGCGATCTGGCGTGACTACCTGGAACTGACCAAACCCAAAGTCGTGGTGCTGATGCTCATCACTTCACTGGTGGGGATGTTCCTCGCAACGCGCGCCGGGGTGCCGTGGACGGTGCTGATCTTTGGCAACCTGGGCATCGCCTTGTGTGCCGGTGGCGCCGCGGCGGTCAATCATGTGGTGGACCGGCGCATCGACGCGGTGATGGCGCGCACCCACAAACGGCCGCTCGCCGAAGGCCGGGTTTCGCCGACCGCCGCGTTGACGTTCGCGCTGGTATTGGCAGCCCTCGGGCAAGCCATGCTGCTGGCGTTTACCAACCCGCTGACTGCGTGGCTAACTCTCGCCTCGTTGCTCGGCTATGCGGTGATCTACACCGGATTCCTCAAGCGCGCGACTCCGCAGAACATTGTCATCGGTGGTCTGGCCGGTGCCGCGCCGCCATTGCTCGGCTGGACTGCTGCCACCGGTCACGTCAGCGCCGAACCGCTACTGCTGGTGCTGATCATCTTCGCCTGGACCCCGCCGCATTTCTGGGCACTGGCGATTCATCGCAAGGAGGAATACGCCAAGGCCGATATCCCGATGCTGCCCGTCACCCACGGCGAGCACTACACCAAGATTCATATCCTGCTTTATACCTTCGCGCTGCTTGCCGTCAGCCTGATGCCTTATGTGATCCACATGAGCGGTATGCTCTACCTGGTATGTGCGCTCGGGTTGGGCGCGCGATTTCTGCAATGGGCCGTGGTGTTGTACCGTGGCACTCGGCCGCACGCGGCGATCGGCACGTTCAAGTACTCTATTTATTACTTGTTCCTGCTGTTTATTGCCCTGCTCGTAGACCACTACTTACTGTTGAACCTATGACTCGAACCCAGAAAACCGTCTTCATTCTCGTCGCCCTGATCGCGCTGATCCTGGGCCTGACCATCAACAAGGTACTGTCCGGGAAAAACCAGGGTGATCCGACGGCGCTGATCGACGCCGGCATCATTTTGCTGCCGCAGAGCCGTCATCTGCCGGACGTGACGATGACCAATCAGGACGGCCAGCCGGTCATGATCAATGAGTTGAAAGGTAAGTGGAGCCTGCTGTTCTTCGGCTATACCTTCTGCCCGGACATCTGCCCGACCACCCTCGCCCAACTGCGCCAGATCAAGAGCGAGTTGCCGCCAGAAGCCGTGGATAAGCTGCAAATCGTGCTGGTCAGCATCGACCCCAATCGCGATACGCCCAAGCAGCTCAAGCAGTACCTGGGCTACTTCGACCCGCAATTTATCGGCCTGACCCCGGCGTCGACCGATGAGCTGCAAAAGGTCGCCAACGCGGTGAGCATTCCATTCATTCCGGCGGACACCAACAAACCGAACTACACCGTCGACCACAGCGGCAACCTCGCTGTGCTCGGGCCGGATGGCACGCAGCGCGGGTTTATCCGGGCACCGTTGAATAATGCGAAGCTGGTGGCGCAGTTGCCGGTGATGCTCAAACGTAATTAAGCGCCACAATCCCTCTGTAGGAGCGAGCTTGCTCGCGATGGAGTGTCAGTCGACATTGCAGTGGCTGACACACCTTCGCGAGCAAGCTCGCTCCTACAAGGGGCCGTGTTTCAGGCATAAAAAATGGGGCGCATTCAATGCGCCCCATTTTTTTTTGCCGAATCAGATCAGAACGCCGGCACCACAGCGCCTTTGTACTTCTCGAGAATGAAGGCCTTCACTTCCGGGCTGTGCAGGGCCGCCACCAGTTTCTTCATCGCTTCGCTGTCCTTGTCATCCGGGCGAGCCACCAGGATGTTCACGTACGGCGAGTCGCTGCCTTCGATGACCAGCGCGTCCTTGGCCGGATCGAGCTTGGCTTCCAGCGCATAGTTGGTGTTGATCAGCGCCAGGTCGACCTGGGTCAGCACGCGCGGGATGGTCGCGGCTTCCAGCTCACGGATTTTCAGGTCCTTGGTGTTCTCGGTGATGTCCTTCACGGTCGACAGGATGTTGTTCGAATCCTTTAACTTGATCAGGCCGGCCTTGGCCATCAGCAACAGTGCACGGCCGCCGTTGGTGGCATCGTTCGGGATCACCACGTTGGCACCGCCAGGCAGTTCAGCAATGGTTTTGTACTTGCTGGAGTAAGCGCCCAGGGGCTCCAGGTGCACGCCGGCCACGGAAGCCAGATTGGTGCCCTTGGCCTTGTTGAATTCATCGAGGTACGGCTGGTGCTGGAAGAAGTTGGCGTCCAGGCGCTTTTCCGCGACCTGCACGTTCGGCTGGATGTAGTCGGTGAAGACTTTGACCTTCAGGTCCACACCTTCTTTGGCCAGGGCCGGCTTCACGAATTCGAGGATCTCGGCGTGTGGTACCGGGGTGGCCGCGACGGTCAGGGTTTCAGCGTGGGCAGAGAACGCGGCGACGGCCGCGAAGGCCACGAGTAGTTTTTTCATTCAGCTAACTCCTTGTGAGGCGCCCGTTTGGCGCCTGCCAGCGAATGGCCGGCTCATGTCTTACTTACGGGAAAAGTGGACGACCAGTTTGTCGCCAACGGTTTGCAGTACCTGAACCAGTACCAGCAGCAACACCACTGTCACCACCATCACATCGGTCTGGAAACGCTGGTAACCAAAGCGGATCGCCAGGTCACCCAGACCACCAGCGCCGACGACACCGGCCATTGCCGTGTAGGACACCAGTGTAATGGCTGTCACCGTAATCGCCGCGAAGATGCCCGGACGAGCCTCTGGCAGCAAGGCATTGGTGATGATCTGCCGCGTGGTTGCACCCATGGCCTGGGTCGCTTCGATGATGCCGCGATCCACTTCACGCAGGGCGGTTTCTACCAGGCGCGCAAAGAACGGCGTGGCCCCCACTACCAGCGGCGGGATCGCCCCCGCGACACCGAGGGACGTGCCGGTGATCAACACGGTGAACGGAATCATCACGATCAACAGGATGATGAACGGCAGCGAACGCAGAATGTTCACCACCAGCGACAACATCGCGTAGACGCCTTTGGCTTCCAGCAACTGGCGCGGGCTGCACAGGAACAGCAGCACGCCCAGTGGCAAGCCGAGCAGTACAGTGAACAACAGCGAACCGCCGAGCATCAGCAAGGTGTCGCCAGTGGCCAGCCAGATTTCGAACCAGTCGATATTGGCGAAGAAACTTGTCAGGGCTTCCATTAGCGCAGCACCTCCATGTGGACGTCGGCTGCGGTGAAGCGGGCAAAGGCCGCTTCCATGTCACCGCCAGTGACAGCCAGGGTCAGTTGCCCGTAAGGGATGTCTTTGATGCGGTCGATACGACCGGCCAGGATGCTGTAGTCCACGCCGGTTTCGCGGGCGACGGTGCCCAGCAACGGCGCGTAGGTCGCTTCGCCCTGGAAGGTCAGACGCACGATGCGCCCCGGCACGTGAGCGAAATCGTCACGCTGTTCGCTTTCGTCGATCTGCTCGTCTTCCTGCACGAAGCGCTTGGTGGTCGGGTGCTTCGGATGCAGGAACACCTCGGCCACCGAGCCTTGCTCGACGATCACGCCGGCGTCCATCACCGCGACCTGGTCGCAGACCCGGCGGATCACGTCCATCTCGTGGGTGATCAGGACGATGGTCAGTTTCAGCTCGCGATTGATCTCGGCCAGCAATTGCAGGACCGATGCAGTGGTCTGCGGGTCGAGGGCGCTGGTGGCTTCGTCGCACAGCAGGATTTTCGGCTTGGTTGCCAGGGCGCGGGCAATGCCCACACGCTGCTTTTGCCCGCCGGACAATTGCGCCGGGTACTTTTTCGCGTGGTCGGACAAACCGACCCGCGCCAGCAGCTCGGCCACGCGCGAGTCGATCTCGCCGCGCGACAATTCGCCGGCCAGGGTCAGTGGCAGCGCGACGTTGTCGGCCACGGTCTTGGAGGCCAGCAGGTTGAAGTGCTGGAAAATCATCCCGACCTGCTGACGGAAACGGCGCAGGCCGTTGGCATCGAGCGCGGTGACTTCTTCACCGTCGACGGTGATCTTGCCGCCGCTGGCGTTTTCCAGGCGATTGATCAGACGCAGCAGGGTACTTTTTCCTGCACCGGAATGACCGATCAAGCCGAATACCTGCCCGTTCTCAATCGTCAGACTGGTCGGATGCAGGGCGGGGATTTCCTTACCGGCGACGCGGTAGGTTTTGTGGACGTTTTGAAACTCGATCACGTAGCGAACCTTGTGGGGCGCGTTAGAAAAGGATCAGCGGTTAGCCGGGCGCGCATTTTAGCCTGTCCGTATAGAGGTTCTTAGCATTTATTTCGCATTTGTCCTGTCATTTGGCAATAACGCGATCAAAGGTGAGAAAAAAGGAATGGCCAAGTTTGGGAGAGGGAGGCGAAGGCCAGGGCGATTCAGGTCTTAGAGCTTTACTGCCAGACAGGACGCCTTCGCGGGCAAGCCCGCTCCCACACTGGATTTGTGTCGAACCCCCCCAGTTGTGTTCACAACCAATCAAATGTGGGAGCGGGCTTGCCCGCGAAGCTTTTCAGGGTTTACGCGGGCTCAGAACCATCTGCGCCGGAACACTGCGCAAAATTTGCCGCTCCAGCTTCAGATCAAACTGAGGATCGAGCTTGTTCACCCGTTTGGTCAGCAAATTAGCCAGCCAAGGGTAATCGTTGGTGCGCGGAGCCTGAATGCTCACGTCGCACTGGAAATTCACCACATCGGCGGCGATGGCATCCAGTTGGCGACGCAGTTTGCCCATATCGTTGATGTTCAGCACGACCGTGGTGCTTTCAGCCGACAGATCGATGACCTTGGCTTTGGGCTTGGCTTCGGCAGCCTTGAGGGCGGCTTCAGCTTTTTCCAGCTCGGCCTTGCGCGCCTGGGCAATCGAGCCGTTGACGCCGCCTGTCAGCGCCGGTGCCTTGGGCATCAACGAGCGGGCACGGCTCAGGGCGGTCGCGGCGGCATCCACGTCACCCTTTTGCAGCACGATCTGGCTGCGGCGCAGGTACGCTTCGGCGAGTTGCCGCTGGTATTGCTCAAGGGAAGCATCGTTAGGCGATTCGGCCTGCAAGGCTGCCAATTGGTCTTCGGCGGTGGCCAGTTCATCGCTGGCGATGTTTTGTTCCAGCTGTACGATGGCCGCGGCCCGTGCATCGGCGGCCTCGGTGGCCGCCGGTGGCGTGCTTTGGCAGGCGCCCAGCAGCAAAGAAAAAGCGACAAGGAGCAGATAACGGGAGGCGAACGACTTCATTCCTGCGACTCTCTATTTGCGCAAAAAACGAGCAAGTCTACACCCCTCGACGGGGCAGAACAAAACTCAGCAGAAACAGCGCGGCGGCGGTCACTACAATCGACGGGCCGGCCGGGGTGTCCTTGAACCAGGACAGCGCCAGCCCGCCACACACGGCGAGTATGCCCAGCAGGCTCGCGCCCAGTGCCATCTGCTCCGGCGAGCGGGCGTGACGTTGTGCCGCAGCGGCCGGGATAATCAGCAATGAAGTGATCAGCAATACGCCGACGATTTTCATCGCCACGGCAATCACCACGGCGATCAGCAGCATTAGCGCCAGGCGCAACCCCGCCACAGGCAAACCTTCGACCCTGGCCAGTTCTTCATGCACGGTGATCGCCAGCAATGGGCGCCACAACGCAACCAGCAAGACCAGAACCGCAGCGCTGCCGCCAAGAATCCAGGCCAGATCGGTTGGACTGATCGCCAGCAGGTCGCCGAACAGATAGGCCATCAGGTCGATCCGCACTTCGTGCATGAAGCTTAGTACCACCAGGCCCAGGGAGAGCGTGCTGGGTGCGAGAATTCCCAGAAGTGTGTCGGACGCCAGCGGCTGGCGTTGTTGCAAAGTCACCAGCAACACTGCCAACAGCAAGCAGCCAACGGTCACGGCAACGGTCGGGCTGACATCCAGCAGGAAGCCCAGGGCCACGCCGAGCAATGCGGCGTGGGACAGGGTGTCGCCGAAATAGGCCATGCGCCGCCAGACCACGAAAGACCCCAACGGGCCTGCGACGACGGCCAGGGCCAGACCTGCAAGCAGGGCGTAGAGCAGAAAATCAGCCATGCTTGCAGCTATCTCCGTGAACATGGGGTTGGCCCGAAGCGGGCGCCTTGACCACCGAGCCATGCAAGTCGTGGGCGTGGTCGTGATGGTGGTGATAAATCGCCAGGCTTTGTGCGTTTTTTCCGAACAGCTCGACGAAAGCCGGATCGCCGCTGACCTGCTCGGGATGGCCTGAACAGCAGACGTGACGATTGAGGCAAACCACCTGATCTGTGGTGCTCATCACCAGATGCAAATCATGGGAAACCATCAGCACACCGCAACCGTGGCGGTCGCGCAGACGGGTGATCAGGCTGTACAGCTCGGCCTGGCCGGCCACGTCGACACCCTGTACAGGTTCGTCGAGCACCAGCAGTTCCGGTTCGCGCAACAAGGCCCGGGCCAGCAACACGCGTTGCATTTCGCCACCGGAAACGCTTTGCACCGGGCTGTCGATCACCTGTTCGGCGCCGACTTCCTTGAGTGCCGCCAAGGCCATCGCCCGGTCCACGCCCGGCACCAGGCGCAAGAAACGCAGAACCGAGAGCGGGAGGGTCGGATCGACGTGAAGTTTTTGCGGCATGTAACCGACCCGCAGTTTCGGCTTGCGCCAAACGCTGCCGCTGTCCGGTTTCAACAGGCCGAGAACGGCACGCACCAGGGTGGTTTTGCCGGCGCCGTTGGGGCCGATCAGGGTCACGATCTGCCCCGGCTCGACGCTCAGCTCAATGTTGTCCAGCACCGGTTGCCCGGCGAACGTGACCGCAACCTGTTCAAGACGGATCAGCGCGTTGCTCATCAAGCCCCCTGGCAACCCGAGCAGAGACCGATCACTTCGACGGTCTGGCCTTCGACGATAAACCCGACATCCCTGGCGCTGGCGATGATCGCGTCGCTGATGGATTTTTGTTCGAGCTCAATGGCGGCGTGGCACTGACGGCAGATCAGGAACTGACCCTGGTGAGCATGTTCCGGGTGATTGCAGCCGATGAAGGCGTTGAGCGAGGAAATCCGGTGGACCAGGCCGTTTTCCAGCAGGAAATCCAGCGCGCGATACACCGTCGGCGGCGCGGCGCGGCGACCGTCCTGCTCGCTGAGGACCGCGAGAATGTCGTAGGCACCCAGGGGCTTGTGGCTTTGCCACACCAGTTCCAGCACCCGCCGGCGCAATGCGGTCAGGCGCAGGCCTTGACGTGCGCACAGGGCGTCGGCCTCGGACAAAGCGCTGTGAACGCAATGTGAGTGGTCGTGGGGACGGCTGGCAATCGGTGTTTTTAGCATGAGCGGCGACGAGTTTTGTGAGAGACGTTATTATGTTACCCGTTCTCGCCTCTTCGAGTGGTCATCGTGTCCCGACTTTTTTCTATCTTTGTCGCATTTATCGCAAGTTTTCTGCTGATCGGTTCGGCGCAGGCCGAGGTCAAGGTCCTTACCAGCATCAAGCCTCTGCAGTTGATCGCCGCGGCAGTACAGGACGGCGTGGCGATTCCGGAGGCTTTGCTGCCACCCGGAGCCTCGCCACATAACTATGCGTTGCGCCCCTCCGATGTGCGCAAGGTGCAATCGGTGGACCTGCTGTACTGGATCGGCCCGGACATGGAAGGTTTCCTGCCACGTGTGCTCAATGGTCGTACGCTGCCCAGCGTTGCCGTGCAGGATTTGCCGGGCATGAAACTGCGCCGTTTTGCCGAAGATAGCCACTCCCACGCCGAAGAAGCCGACGAACACGACCACGATCACCGTCCGGGCAGCCTGGATGCGCACTTGTGGCTGTCACCGGTTAACGCCCGGGTCATCGCAGCGAAAATGGCGGCTGACCTGAGTGCCGCCGATCCTGACAATGCCGTGCGTTATCAGAGCAATCTGAAAGCCTTCGACGAACGTCTCGATGCGTTGGATGCGCGCCTGAAGAAACGCCTGGCCGATGTTCAGGGCAAACCCTACTTCGTGTTCCACGAAGCGTTCGATTACTTCGAAGACGCCTACGGCCTCAAGCACGCGGGTGTGTTCAGCGTCGCAGCCGAAGTGCAACCCGGTGCCCAGCATGTCGCGGCGATGCGCGCGCGTTTGCAGGAAGTCGGCAAGACCTGCGTATTCAGCGAACCACCACTGCGTCCGCGCCTGGCAGAAACCCTGGTGGCGGGTTTGCCGGTGAAGCTGGCTGAATTGGATGCGCTGGGCGGGTACACGCCGGCGACTGCCCAGGGCTATGAGCAGATGCTGGAAAAGTTGGGGAACGATCTGGCGGGGTGTCTGGAGTCGCTTTAATTAATGCAATAACCCTGTGGCGAGGGAGCTTGCTCCCGCTGGACTGCGCAGCAGGCCTAAAGAAGGAGTCGCTTCGCAACCCAGCGGGAGCAAGCTCCCTCGCCACAATTTAAAGAGCGAAAGGCAACGGTGTACTGACCGTCTGCCGTTGCGCCAGGCGCAACTGGAACTCCATCGGATCGTGAATCAGCACATCCTGCCCGGCAAACGACTCCGCCGCGATCAGGCGTGACAACCAGAACCGTACGCAAGCCACCCGCAGCATGGTCGGCCACAACTCGGCTTCGGCAGCGGTGAACGGGCGCAAGGCCGCATAAGCGCCCAGCAAGGCCCGCGCTCGCGGTCCATCGATCACGCCATCGTCGTCCGAACACCAGTCGTTCAAGGCAATTGCCACGTCGTAGAGCATCGGCCCGGAGCAGGCGTTGTAGAAATCGATCAGCCCGGTCAAGTGGGTGCCTTCGAACATCGCGTTGTCGCGGAACAGGTCGGCGTGAATGTTCGCTCGCGGCAGTGCCAGGATTTTTTCTTTCTGCCGGGTGATTTCTTCCAGTGCCCGCTGCAGCAGGTCTTTCTGCTCGGCACCGAGGTGCGACAGGAACTGCGTGCCCTCTTCCAGCATCCAGTCCAGACCGCGATCGGTTTTGCGCTTGATCATGTTGGCCTGGGTCGCCAGGTGCAGATGGCCGAGCAACTCACCAACCTGCGCGCAATGTTGCGCGTTGGCTTGCTTGATGTGCTTGCCGGCCAGGCGCGGTTGCAGCAACGCAGGTTTGCCCGCCAGTTCGCGCAAGGCCACGCCGTCGGTGGTGCGCAAGGCGTAAGGCACCGGCAGGTCGGCGCCGTGCAGCACGTCGAGCAGTTCGATGAAGAACGGCATTTCCTGAACCGGACCGCGCTCGACCAGGGTCAGGACAAATTCGCCCTGCTCCAGGCTGATAAAGAAATTGGTGTTTTCGCTACCGGCGGCAATCCCCTGGAAATCAAGCAGGCGGCCGAGGCCATAAGGGGCGAGAAAAGCTTCCAGCTCGGGCCGAGCCAGGGGGGTGAACACAGACATGTTTAAACTGCCAGTACGGGCGCTGCTATTGAGCCAGCGCCGATTAAAGTTAAGGACGACTTACCACTTAAAAATTTCCCACGCCGGAATCAGCATATCCGGGTAATCAGAGCGGATGAAGTTACCTTCTGATCCGTCGGCGCGTACCAGGAAATACGGCTTGCCGCCTTTGGGCGTGACTTTGATCGCATACAGAAAGCCGTTTTGGCGGTATTCCTGGATGAGCTTGTCCCCTTCCGTGCGGATCGTGACATCTGGTTCCGGTGTCGGCGCATCGTCCGCCGCCATGACGGCCAATGGGGCGATTGCAAACAAGCCAGCCAGCAACAGGCGATTTGGTGTGCGCATGATAACCTTGTCCCTTTGTCGTCAACGGTCCCGCTATTCTAGCGCCGGACCCGCCGAAAAGGTTGATCCTGCTCATGAGCCAAGCCCCCCTCGTCCTGGTGGACGGTTCTTCTTACCTGTACCGCGCCTTTCACGCGCTACCACCGCTGACCACATCCAAAGGCCTGCCGACCGGTGCGGTCAAGGGCGTCTTGAACATGCTCAAGAGCCTGCGCAAGCAATATCCGGACAGTCCGTTCGCCGTGGTGTTCGACGCCAAAGGTGGGACTTTTCGCGATGACATGTACGCCGAATACAAGGCCAACCGTCCGAGCATGCCTGACGACATGCGCGTGCAGATCGAGCCGCTGCACCAGAGCGTGATCGCCCTGGGCTTCCCGCTGCTGTGCGTCGAAGGCGTCGAGGCCGATGACGTGATCGGCACCCTGGCCCGCAGCAGCGCGGCGGCGGATCGTCCGGTGATCATCTCCACCGGTGACAAGGACATGGCGCAACTGGTCGACGGTCACATTACCTTGGTCAACACCATGACCGGTAGCAGCATGGACGTGGAGGGCGTGAAGGAGAAATTCGGCGTCGCTCCCGAGCAGATCATCGATTATCTGGCGCTCATGGGCGATTCTTCCGACAACATTCCGGGTGTTCCGGGTATCGGTCCGAAGACCGCTTCAGGCCTGCTGGTCGGTGTGAATGGCGGCCTCACCGAACTCTATGCGCAGCTCGACATCGTGCCAACCCTGCCAATTCGTGGCGCCAAGACCCTGCCGGCCAAGCTCGAAGAGCACAAGGAAATGGCCTTCCTTTCCTATCAGCTGGCGACCATCAAGGTCGACGTGCCGCTGGACATTGGCCTCGATGACTTGCAAATGGGCGCGGAAGATCCGGCGAAACTCTACGAGTTGTACACCCTGCTGGAGTTCAAGAGCTGGCTGAACGACCTTGATCGCGACGCCAAACGCCTGGAACTGAGCGCTGCCGCCGAGCCTGCACCGGCCGCCGATCTGTTCAGCGAATCAGAGGCCGAAGCACCGGTCGCCGCTGCTGAAGCTGCCTATGAAACCATCCTCGATCAGGCGCGTTTCGATGCCTGGCTGGAAAAACTGAACAACGCCAAGCTGTTTGCCTTCGACACCGAAACCACCGGCATCGACGCGCAGCAGGCGCAACTGGTGGGCCTGTCATTCGCGGTTCAGGCCAACGAAGCGGCCTACATCCCGTTGACCCATTCCTACATCGGCGTACCGCAGCAGCTGGATCGCGACACAGTCTTGCGCGCGCTCAAGCCGATTCTGGAAGACCCGAACAAGCTCAAGGTCGGCCAGCACGCCAAGTTCGACATGAACATCCTGGCCAACTGCGCCATCGGCGGCGATCAGGACAACGGTATTACCGTGCGTGGCATTGCCTTCGACACCATGCTTGAGTCCTACGTGCTCAACTCCACGGCCACGCGCCATGACATGGACAGCCTCGCGCAGAAGTATCTGGACCACACCACAGTGAGTTTCCAGGACATCGCCGGCAAAGGCGTGAAACAGCTGACGTTCGATCAGATCGCCCTGGAGCAGGCCGGGCCTTACGCCGCCGAAGATGCGGATATCACCTTGCGTCTGCACCAGACCCTGTTTGAAAAGCTCTCGGCCATTCCGAGCCTGGCCAGCGTGCTGACTGACATTGAAATCCCGCTGGTGCCGGTGCTGGCGCGAATCGAGCGCCAGGGCGCATTCGTCGACGCCGCCCTGCTGGGCGTGCAAAGCATCGAACTGGGCGACAAGATGGTGGCTCTGGAGCGTGAGGCCTTCGAGATTGCCGGCGAGGAATTCAACCTCGGTTCGCCCAAGCAACTTGGCGTGATCCTTTACGAGAAGCTTGGCCTGCCGGTATTGAAGAAAACCGCCAAGGGCCAGCCGTCCACTGCCGAAGAAGTGCTGGCCAAACTGGCGGAAGACGAGTATCGATTGCCCAAGGTGCTCATGGAATACCGCACCATGAGCAAGCTGAAAAGCACCTACACCGACCGACTGCCGGAGCAGATCAACCCGCGTACCGGGCGGATCCATACCTCGTATCACCAGGCGGTGGCATCCACCGGGCGGCTGTCCTCCAGCGATCCGAACCTGCAGAACATTCCGGTGCGCACTGCCGAAGGGCGTCGCATCCGCCAGGCCTTCGTGGCCCCGACCGGTTACAAGCTGCTGGCGGCGGACTACTCGCAGATCGAGTTGCGGATCATGGCGCACCTGTCACGGGATGAAGGGCTGATGAATGCCTTCCGCCACAATCTGGACGTACACACCGCGACCGCCGCGGAAGTGTTCAAGGTCGAACTGGCCGACGTGACCTCCGATCAGCGCCGCAGCGCCAAGGCGATCAACTTCGGCCTGATCTACGGCATGGGTGCGCAGAAACTCGGCAAGGACATCGGCGTCGACACCAAGACCGCCAAGGCCTACATCGATACGTACTTCGCCCGGTATCCCGGCGTTCGCCAGTACATGGACCGCACGCGTGCCCAGGCCGCCGAGCAAGGTTATGTCGAGACGTTCTTCGGGCGTCGCCTGTACCTGCCGGACATCAATTCCAACAAGCCGCAAGAGCGTGCCGCCGCCGAGCGCACGGCGATCAACGCCCCGATGCAAGGCACCGCTGCGGACATCATCAAGAAAGCCATGGTCGCGGTGGACAACTGGCTGACCGTGTCTGGCCTCGACGCCAAAGTCATCTTGCAGGTGCACGATGAATTGGTGCTTGAGGTGCGTGAGGATCTGGTCGACCAGGTTCGCGATGAAATTCGCGTGCACATGAGCGAAGCCGCGAAACTGGATGTGCCGTTGCTGGTCGAAGTGGGTGTTGGAAATAACTGGGATGAGGCTCACTGAGCCTTCTTCTTGTAGGAGCGAGCTTGCTCGCGATGGAGTGTCAGACACATCGATTTCGACTGAAATTCCATCGCGAGCAAGCTCGCTCCTACAGAAAAATATCGTGTTCTGCTGCGGCATAGTGCCGCGGCAGAAGGGCAAACAGCTTAGTCCGGAAGGCTATTAGAGTTATTTCAAAGCTATTTGAAAAAAATCTGAACTAATCTTGCGAACCACCACTCAGAGTTACTGAATGGCTGGTGAAGCCCTTCGATGCTCCTATGTTGTGTTAAGTGTTGGCAGATATCTGGACCCCGCCCTAGCGGTCTAGAGCTTGAACCCCGGAACTTCCCCCTCCCCATAAGAAGTCCGGGGTTTTTTTTGCCTGCAGAAAACTGCCTGGGGGACGTCCCAGACAGTTTTCGTGGCTTATTGGGCTTCTACCTCGGCACCCTTGTCCGCCAGCTCCATCCAGCCTGCCAGCACTGTGTAGGCATCTTCCAGGCCCATACGTTTTGGGGCCGAGAACAGCTGAATTGTCACGAGATCGCCCCAGCCCTTGCGGATTTCCGCCTGAACCTTGAGCAGCGTGTTCTTGGCCGCGCCATAGGTCAGCTTGTCCGCTTTGGTCAGCAGAATGTGCATCGGCATGCCGGCAGCCACGGCCCAGTCAAGCATCAGCAGGTCGAAATCGGTCATCGGATGGCGGATGTCCATCATCAGGATCAGACCTTTCAAACTCTCGCGACCACCCAGATACGCTTCCAGGTGACGCTGCCAGTGTTGCTTGAGCGGGATCGGTACTTTTGCATAACCGTAGCCCGGCAGGTCGACCAGACGGCGTTCATCGTCTAGCTTGAAGAAGTTCAACAGCTGTGTGCGCCCCGGTGTTTTCGAGGTGCGCGCCAGGCTGGCATGAGTCAGGGTGTTCAAGGCACTCGACTTGCCGGCGTTGGAACGCCCGGCGAAGGCGACTTCGAAGCCCTCGTCATCCGGACATTGGTCGACTTTGGCGGCGCTGAGCATGAAGGTGGACTGTTGGCACAGACCGAGGATGGGATTCTTGAGTTGCATGGGATTTCCGATGTGGGCGGCGCCAGGAATGGGCGCGGCAAGCAGTGTCGCTTCCGTTTCAGTGACGCCAGTATATAATGCCGCAGATTTTGTGTGCGCTTTGTCCCAGCGTAGGATGAAGTTCACGAGAGCGACAGACCTTGATTGCGCACTAGAACGCAGCACGCTCTCAACCCTGAAAAGGTCGTTTTATGACGAAATGGCTGCTAGCTGCCGGTGTCTTGATGCCGCTTTACAGCGCTCAGGCTACACAGGATCCGGAAGCTGTGTACAACCGTGTTTGTGGTGCCTGTCATTCCGGCCAACTACCCATGGCGCCCCAAAGAGGCGATCAGGAAGCTTGGACGCCGAGGTTGGCGAAAGGTATGGAGACGCTGGTGCAACACGTGACCCAGGGTTTCAAGGCGATGCCGCCGCGTGGTTTGTGCATGGACTGCAGTGCCGAGGATTACCAAGCCATCATCCTTTGGATGAGCGAGTAAGCCCGGTCCATAACTCTTAACCCTTAGCCGTAGTTGGATTAGCTGATGAAGAAATTGATCGTGAGTCTGCTGTTGACCGTGGGCATCTCCGGCATGGCCCATGCTGCAGGTGAGCCAGTACAACCTGGTGACAAAGCAGCCGGCCAGGCAAAAGCCGCCGTATGTGGCGCCTGCCACGGCCCGGATGGCAACAGCATGGCGCCAAACTTTCCAAAACTGGCGGGGCAGGGTGAACGTTACCTGACCAAGCAGTTGCACGACATCAAGTCGGGCAAGCGCACCGTTCTGGAAATGACCGGTCTGCTGACCAACCTGAGCGATCAGGACCTGGCGGACATCGCGGCCTACTTCGCCAGCCAGAAAGGCAGCGTCGGTGCCGCCGACGAGAAGCTGGTCAAGCGCGGTGAGAATTTGTTCCGTGGCGGTGACCTGACCAAGGGCCTGCCAGCCTGCACCGGCTGCCACTCGCCAAACGGCGCAGGTAACGCACCCGCCGGTTTCCCGCACCTGGGTGGCCAGCACGCTCAGTACATCGCCAAGCAACTGACCGATTTCCGCAAGGAAGACGGTGGCCGCAACAACGACGGCGACACCAAGCCGATGCAGAGCATTGCCAAAAAGCTGAGCGACGAAGACATCGCCGCGGTGTCCAGTTACATCCAGGGCCTGCACTAAGGCCGGCGGATCGGGCGTTGAGCGGGGTACATATCGCTTGCAACGTTAACGCTCGATTAATCCGTCACAGCAAGTATAAAAAGGGTGGCTTTGGCCGCCCTTTTTTGTGGCCGCTGCCGTTACACTACAGAACTCAAGCCCGCCAGAATCTGTCTGAAAACAAGTCGCGCGAGGCGATAAAATTTGTCCAGGAGTAAAGCATGCGTAATCTGATCATCAGCGCCGTTTTTGCCGCTGCCAGCCTGTTTGGCATGACTGCCCAGGCCGCTGAAGCCCCCGCCGCACCTTTTGTCGAACTGACCAATCCGGTTCCGGTCGCCGTGCCTGGCAAGATCGAAGTGGTAGAGCTGTTCTGGTACGGTTGCCCGCATTGCTATGCCTTCGAGCCAGTGATCAATCCCTGGGTCGAGAAACTGCCTTCGGACGTGAACTTCGTGCGCATCCCTGCCATGTTCGGTGGCCCGTGGGATGCTCACGGCCAGATGTTCCTGACCCTTGAAGCCATGGGTGTCGAGCACAACGTTCACGCCGCGGTATTCAACGCGATTCAGAAAGAACACAAGAAACTGACCGACAAGAATGACATGGCCGACTTCCTCGCTACCCAGGGCGTGGACAAGGACAAGTTCATCGCGACGTTCGACTCTTTCGCTATCAAAGGTCAGATCATCAAGGCTCGTGAACTGGCCAAGAAGTATGAAATCTCCGGCGTTCCTACCATGATCGTCAACGGCAAGTACCGCTTTGACGTAGGCTCCGCCGGTGGTGCCGAAGAGGCCCTGCAACTGGCCGACAAACTGATCGACAAAGAGCGAGCGGCTAACAAGGCTGCCGCCAACTAAGGGCAGTCACTGCCATGCGCCGATGGGGTACTGAACGCGTCGTTGGCCTGCATGATCCGCGGGTCAACGAGCATCACCTGGAGTCCTCGGGCCTGCCCGCAGACAGTCGTCTGCGCTTGCTCAGTTTCAATATCCAGGTCGGCATCAGTACCGAGCGCTATCGGCATTATCTGACCCGGGGCTGGCAGCATCTGCTGCCGCACACCGGGCGTGCCGACAATCTGCAGAAAATCGGCAATCTGCTGGGCGACTTCGATCTGGTCGCCTTGCAGGAAGCCGATGGCGGCAGCCTGCGCTCAGGCTACGTCAATCAGGTCGAACACCTGGCCCAGCTCGGCGCCTTTCCCTACTGGTATCAACAACTCAATCGCAATCTCGGTCGCCTTGCCCAGCACAGCAATGGCGTGCTCAGCCGATTGCGTCCGTGGGCAATTGAAGATCATCCGTTGCCGGGGCCCAAAGGTCGCGGAGCCATTCTGGTACGTTTCGGCGAAGGCCCGGAAGCGCTGGTGGTGGTGATGATGCACCTGGCGTTGGGCGCCCGTGCGCGTAGCCTGCAACTGGCCTATATCCGTGAGTTGATTGGCGATTACAAACACCAGGTACTGATGGGCGACATGAACACCCATGCCAGTGACCTTCTGCAAAACTCCGCGTTACGTGACCTCGGCCTGCTTGCACCGCAACTGGAGGCGACGTTTCCCAGCTGGCGCCCGCAGCGCTGCCTGGACCATATCCTGCTGAGCCCGAGCCTGACCCTGGAAAAGGTCGAGGTGCTGGCACAGCCCATTTCCGATCACCTGCCGGTCGCGGTAGAGATTCGTCTGCCGGGTTCGCTCACGGCTGATGCATTGCCCGCGTTGAGTCCTGCCCTTCGCGGAACCCATGAATGAGCGACGAAGCACAGCGCTGGAAAGAGAAATACCTCAAGAGCATCGAACAACAGGAAAAGCTCGAACGTCGCTGGGACGCGCGGCTCGACTTGCTGCGTCGTGGGCTGGTGCGCAGCACCCTGGCGGCGGAAGGTACGGACCGCGCCGTTGACCAATGCATGAAGGAAATGCGCGAGGTCGTGCGCACCGATGACATGGACGCCGGCCTGGCCGCCCTGATTCCGCGCCTGGAAAAAGCCGTGCTCGACTCCGAGCAGCGTCGGGAAACCCGGGTCAACCAGACCAGTGCCGCCCTGACTGCGCTGGTCACTCAACTGCAAACATTGCCGCTGCCACGGGATGTGAGCCGGCCGCTCAAGAGTTTCGCCAAGCAACTGGATGCGCGGGTCAGTCAGGCACGTGAGATACCGTTGTTGCTCAGCGAGCTGAGTGGCTTGCAAGGCAAGGCGCTGAGCCAGTTGGAGACTCCGACGGAGCCCGGTCGACCGGGCTTGCTGCAGCGATTGTTCGGCGGTCGTGAAGTGGAGGAGACGGCCACATCGCCTGCCCAGGCCTGCGCCTCGCCGTCTGTCGAAGCGGTGGCGCCGCCTGTTGCCGAGAGCCCTGCGGCAATCATCGAGTCGGCCCCGGTCGTGATTGAACCGACAGTCTCCGAGGTCCCCACTGCCAAACGCGCTGAAGCAGAACTTTCTCCGACCGAACCACTCGTGGTTGCGCCTGATCCGGCAATCGTGACCTTTGCACCAGCGGCCGCGGAGCCTCAGCCAGCCAGCATTTCAGAAGTGCAAACCGGGGCCGAAATCGAACCGGTCGAACAATCCGCTTCGCAAACCAGCGCGACTGTCCCCGAGCCGGAAGCGAACCCCGACGAGCTGACCGCGCAAATATCGCCGGATAGCCTGCCCTTGGCGGAGATTGCGACTGAGGGCGTGGCCGTCGTCGATCATGCGCCCGAACACGATATTCTCTACGCGCTCCCGGACTCCCCCGAGCCTTCCTACAGCTCGGTGGCCAGTCACATCGAAGACACGCTGCTGGGGCTGCTCGACGATCTGACATTGCCCGAGCGGCATCGCCCGCAAGCCGAATCCATGCGCGATCGTCTGAAAAACGGCTTGAACTGGTATGAATTGCTACCGATTCTCGATGATTTCGCCACGTTGATGCTGGCCATTACCGACAGCGGCCAGCATGAGTTCGAAGCCTATCTGCAACGACTGAACGAGCGCCTCGAAGCCTTCCAGAGCAACTTGCAGGCTGCCACCGCAGGACACGCCGACAATCGTTCGGCAGCGCGGCAGATGGACACGCAGATCCGCGAACAGGTCGATGGCTTGCAAAGCAGCATGCAGGAAGCGGCAGACCTGGATGATCTCAAGCACGTCCTGGAAAACCATCTCGAAGGCTTGCTGGGCACGATGGACCAGCACCAGAAGCAGCGCGATGAGCGCGAGCAAGAGGTCGCTGCGCGCCTGCACAGCCTGGCCGAGCGGGTCGCCCATATGGAGCAGGAGGCCCTGGGTTACCGCGAGCACCTTGAAGAGCAACGGCAGAAGGCTTTGGTCGACCCCCTGACTGGCCTGCCCAACCGCGCGGCCTGGAGCGAGCGCCTGGATCATGAAGTCAAACATTGGCAGCAACATGGCAACACGCTGCTGTTGGCCATGCTCGACCTCGATCATTTCAAGCGCATCAACGATAACTACGGGCACCTGGCAGGTGACAAAGTGCTGAAAATCATTGCCAGCGTGTTGCGCAAACGTCTGCGCGGGACAGATTTCATTGCCCGGTTTGGCGGCGAAGAGTTTGTGCTGTTAATGCCATCGACGGTGCCGGCGGCGGGGCTGAAGCTGCTGGAAAGCTTGCGTGCCTCCATCGAGGCCTGTCCGTTCCACTTCAAGGGGGAGCCGGTGACCATCACCGTTTCTATCGGAATGACGGCGTTCAGGCCGAGTGAGCACGGCGATCAGGTGCTTAAAAGAGCCGATCAGGCGTTGTATCGGGCAAAAAATGCCGGTCGCAACCGGGTGGAGCCGGGCTGATCATTATTTGTTCGATTTGGTTTAATTCCATGGGATTGCCGTCAGCTCGCAAGGCATTACGTTACACTGTTGCATTATCGTCTTGTGTGTACTGCCTTTCGCCATGAAATATTTTGCTCTGATCCTATCGCTGATTGTGTTGGCCGGATGTGCCAGCGGTCCCCGTTTCGACACCAGCCACCCTTCGGCCAATCACGACAGTCGCGTGCAGTTTGTGGTGCTGCATTACACCAATGCCTCGCTGGAACGGTCGTTGCAACTGCTGACCCATGGCGAAGTCAGCAGCCATTACCTGATAGGTGACGACAAGGGCGCCACCATCTACAAATTGATGGATGAAAACCTGCGGGCCTGGCACGCCGGGGAGAGTGAATGGAATGGCCGGACCTGGCTGAATTCCAGTTCCATCGGTATCGAAATCGTCAATCCAGGCTTCAAGGACACTCCGACCGGACGCGTGTGGTACCCCTACACTGAAGATCAGGTCCAGTCCTTGATCGTGCTGCTCAAGGACATCAGCAAACGTCACGGCATAAGGCCTCGCGACATCATCGGCCATAGCGATATTGCACCGATGCGCAAGCTCGACCCGGGGCCGTTGTTTCCCTGGAAGCGTCTGGCCGCCGAAGGCTTGGGCATCTGGCCTAACGAACAGTCGGTGGCGCGCCAGCAAATGCAGTTCGCCGAGCAGTTGCCGAGCATCAGCTGGTTTCAGGCGCAATTGGCCCGCCTGGGTTATGCCACGCCACAAACCGGCGAGCTCGATGTCGCGACGCGACAGGTGATAGCGGCATTCCAGCTGCATTTCCGCCCGGCGCGCTTCGATGGCACTCCGGATGCGCAAACTGCCGCACTGCTTTTGGTGTTGAATCAGACAAAATAATGACGCCCGCCCGACGGTCCGGGCATTTTTCCAACCAGCAGCTATAACTCATTGGTAATACTTCGGATATTACAAAATGCCTGCTGCCCGAGAGACCTTCCATAGTTGGTTCCATCGTCCCTGGTTTTTGGGGTTGCTGGCTGCTGTCTTGAGCGCAACGTTATTGATGGCCGGCAGCTTGTTCGTCGCCATACACCAGGTCGAGCAAAACGAAAGCGAAGAAATGAATGCTCAGGGTGAGCGCTTCCTCGCCCGCCTGGAACAACTCTTCGGGCAACTGCGTGAAAGCCTTGACGACCTTGAAGCGCAACCGTTGCGCGGTTGCGATGCTGAAATGATCGCGACCTTGCAACAGGTTTCGTTCAATTATCGCTTCGTCTACGAAGCCGCTTACATGGACTCCTCGCGAATCTGTTCCAATCGCCCTCGCCAGGAAGGGCTGTCGCTGATTCGATCGCCGGACATCAAAGGCCCGACTTACAGCTATTGGCTCAATACCACGACCGAACCCGATGAAAACCGTGCGGCGCTGATGCTCGGGCGCGGGAATTTCCGGGTCGCGACCTCTCGCGGGCATTTGACCGACATGGTCGACCTGTCGCCGGGCAGCAGCCTGCTGGTGGTCCTTGATCATGGTGCCAGGGCGATTCCGGTGCTGGGCGTTTCTCAGGTCTGGCCGCCGGCCGAGGCCTGGCCACCGAAAAACCGCGATGCGCTACAAATCACCCAGACACGCCTGATTTATCGCATGCCCACCGACAACCCGGAATATCAATTGGTGTTGATCAACCCGCGCACCGGCATGCATATCCCGACGGTCTGGTGGTGGCTGCTGCCGGCCAGCCTTGCGCTGGGCATATGTGTCGGGTTCCTGGTGTTCCTGCTGGTGCAACAGCGGCAGTCGCTGGATGCCGAACTGACCGGCGCAATTCGCCGTGGCGAGTTGCAGGTGTTGTATCAACCGATCTTCGACCTCGATAGCCGCAACTGTGTCGGGGCTGAGGCGCTGCTGCGCTGGCGCAGACCGGACGGCACCCTGACCAGTCCCGACCTGTTCATTCCGATGGCGGAGAACACCGGGCAAATTCGCCAGATGACGGACTTCGTCCTGCAACGCCTGCTCGAGCAACTCGGACAGTTGCTGCGTGCCAATCCGCAACTGTACATCTCGGTCAATCTCGCGGCGTGTGACGTGATGGTTCCGCGGATCGGCCAGGTGATGGCGCGGCTGCTGACCCTGCACCGCGTCGCTGCACAGCAAATTGCCTTTGAGGTCACCGAGCGTGGGCTGGTCGACGTGGTGGTGGCCCGGGAAAACCTGCAAGCGCTACGGGATGTCGGGCACCAGGTGTTGATCGATGACTTTGGCACCGGCTATTGCAGCCTCGCCTATTTGCAAACCCTGCCGGTGGATTGCCTGAAAATCGACAAGGCGTTCATTGATGCGTTGGGGCATGACGCCGCCAGCAGCGGTGTGGCCCCGCACATCATTCACATGGCCCAGTCGCTGCACCTGAAGGTGATTGCCGAGGGCATCGAACATGAGGCCCAGGCCGAATTCCTGAGCAGTGAAGGCGTGAAGTTCGGCCAGGGCTGGCTGTTCGCCCGCGCGCTGAGCGCAGTGCAGTTCATTGAATTGATTACCCGTGGGCGGCGACGTCTGGCCGGCCGGCGTCTGGATGACGAAGCGTGAAGGTGACCTAAACGGTCAGCGCCATGTAGAACTGAGTACCCTGCCCCGGCCGTGAATAAACGCCCATCCGCCCGCCATGCAATTGCACGATTTCCTTGCACAGTGCCAGGCCGAGCCCGGCCCCGCCCTTCTTGCGTCCGACCTGCACGAACGGCTCGAAGATCCGCCCCTGCTGACCGTAGGCAATGCCTTCGCCGTTGTCCTCGACACTGATGATGACCCGGTCGCCGTGGCGCCGGGCTTGCAAACGTATCCGCCCGCCGGAACCGGTGTGACGCAAGGCGTTGTCGAGCAAGTTGTCGAGTACCCGGTCCAGTTGTGGCTGGTCGGCCTGCAGCCGTGGCAAAGGCCCCTGCACTTCCACCAGCAGATTGATTTCCTTCTCTTCGGCCGAAGTGGCAAAGCGTGCCTGAGCCTGTTCCAGCAAAGCCTCGATGGAACACGGCGCCAGGGTGAGTTTCTGCAAGCCGTTCTGGTAGCGGGAGAAATTCAGCAAGTCATTGATCAACTGCATCAGCCGCTGCATCTCTTCATTCACGGTATCGAGCAGATCGGCTTCCCGGGAATCCGGGGCAAAGTGCGCGCGCTCGCGGAACAACCCGAAGGCCATGTGCATGCCGGTGACCGGTGTGCGCAATTCATGGGAGGCGCGCAATACGAACTCGCTGCGTACCCGTTCGAAGGCACGCTGTTCCGTGACGTCATGCAGCACCATCACGGCACCGAGAATATGACCCTGGGTATGGCTGACCGGGGTCAGGCTATAGGTCAGCAGTCGTGACTCGCCGTCGACTTCGACACTCAAGTCTTCCGGCGCCCGCTCCAGCGTGCCTCCGCGCAGCACCAGTTGCAGCTGCTCATCGAGTTCGGGACGCTCGAGCGCCGTACCCAGCCCTTGACCCAGACGATCCGACTCCCAGCCCAACTGACGCTGGGCCACGGGATTAAGGTGTTCCAGATGGCCCTGGCGGTCGATCATCAGCAGTCCGTCGTCGATGCTGTCGAGCACGGCCTGCAAGCGCTGCTGCCCGGCCAGCAGTTCATCGACGTTGGTGGCCTGATGTTCACGCAGCGCCTGGGCCATGATCCCGAAACGCC
This sequence comes from Pseudomonas sp. GW821-FHT01C01, assembly GCF_059422645.1. Classification (NCBI taxonomy): domain Bacteria; kingdom Pseudomonadati; phylum Pseudomonadota; class Gammaproteobacteria; order Pseudomonadales; family Pseudomonadaceae; genus Pseudomonas; species Pseudomonas sp. GW821-FHT01C01. The sequence continues at coordinate 40,124 of NZ_JBWKXF010000043.1, forward strand.
GGGTCAGCTGGTTCAGCTCCATCGCCGAAGAGATCGGCAGTGTGACGTCGAAATTGCCCTGGCCGATATTGTCCGCTGCCTTGGCCAAGGCCTCGATGGGCTCCCCGAAACGCCGGGCAATGGCTTGCGCGGTCACGAAGCCGATAATCAGCACCGCCAGCCCCACCAAACCAAGCAACCCGGCAATCAGCAGTGCCCGCTCTCGGGCCTGACGCTCGGTATCGTTGATGTTATCCAGTGCGCGTTTGTGCTCGGCGATCAGGCCATTGCGTAGCGCGTTGAATTTTTCCGTCAGGTTGTCGTGGCTGCTGAGCACATTCGACGTATTCGGGGACGTTTCATAAGCCTGGATAAAGCGCTCGTAGTCGGCCTTGGCTTTTCGGAAGCCGTACTCGCTTCCGTTTTCCGCCGGCTCCTGGGCGATGCCTTCTTCCAGCAGTTCGAAGTAATGTTGCTTCGAGGCTGCGAAAGCGGCGGTGTCAGGCTTCTCGCTGAGTATGAGGATCAGTTGGTCTCCCAGGGTCTGACGCAGCTTGAGCCCCAGGTCCAGGGTGACGAAGTTGTTGCGGATCAGCGCTTCCTGGCTGCCGGCCATCTGCATCACGCTGACGAGTCCGAGCAAGAGCCCGAGCAACGCGACGGTGATCAGTGCGGAGATGCTCAGGAAAAGCCGGGTCCGCAATTTCATCGCCAGTTTCATCGGCTGTTACTCACAAGTTGTACTGCTTGCGTTTGCGGTACAGCGTCGAGGCGTCGATGCCCAGGGTCTTGGCGGCTTGATCCAGGGTGTCGGCGGTGGCGAGGATCGCGCCGATGTGGGCCTTCTCCAGCTCATCCAGGCTCAGTGCAGCGCCGATGCGCGGTGCGTTGTTGACTGGGGTTTCGGCCATGCCCAGATGACTGATCTCGACCCGCTCCTGCGCACAGATAATGCTCGCCCGCTCGATCACGTTGCGCAGCTCGCGGATGTTGCCTGGCCAGCGATAACTCAGCAGCGCTTCCCGTGCCTCGTTGCTGAAGGCTCGCGCGGGACGGGCATATTCCTTGACGAAACGCGCCAGGAAACGATCGGCCAGGTTGAGAATATCTTCGCGGCGTTCGCGTAGCGGTGGCAGGTGCAAGGTAATGACATTCAGGCGATAGAGCAGGTCTTCACGGAAACGACCGTCACGGACCATGTCCTCAAGATTGAGGTTGGTGGCCGCGAGGATGCGCACATCGGCACGGCGGGTCACCGGATCGCCGACGCGCTCATATTCTTTGTCCTGAATAAAACGCAGCAACTTTGGCTGCAAGGTCAGGGGAAAGTCGCCGATTTCGTCGAGAAACAGCGTTCCGCCGTCAGCCTGGTTGACTCGGCCCAAGGTGCTTTCGCTGGCGCCGGTGAAGGCGCCACGGCTGTGGCCGAAGAGTTCGCTTTCCATGAGCTCGGCGGTCAGCGACGGACAGTTGATCGTGACGCAGGATTTCTTCGCACGTTTGCTCCAGCCATGAATGGCTTGGGACAATTCGCCCTTGCCGGTACCGGATTCACCAAGGATCAGGATGTTGGCATCGGTCGTGGCAACCTGGCGGGCGGTTTCGAGCACCACTTTCATGGCCGGGCTGTGGGAGTCCAGACCATCCTTGGGCTTGCGCACTTCACCTTCCAGGGCTTCCAGTCGCGCCGACAGTTGCCGCACCTCCAACTGCTTGGCGGTGGCCAACCGCAATTGATCGGGGCTGCACGGTTTGACCAGATAGTCGGCGGCGCCGGCCTGGATCGCATCCACCGCCGTGTCGACGGCTGAATGCGCGGTGACGATCACCACCCGCATCCAGGGCGCCTGGATACGCATCTGGGCCAGCACATCGAGGCCGTTGTCTTCACCCAGGCGCAAATCGAGGAAACACAAGTCGAAGACTTGCCGCTGCAACAGGGCTTCTGCCTGCGCGGCGCTGGTGGCGGTAGCCACGCTGTAGCCTTCGTCTTCGAGGCAATAGCGGAAAGTACGCAGGATGGCAGACTCATCATCCACCAGCAGAATGCGGCCTTGATGCTCAGTGGCTGATTCCATTTTCCTGCGCTCCTTAATGAATGATCTTGGTTGAGTCCCGGAAAAATCGGGCAAGTTGCATGATTGATTCTGGGCCATTCCTGTCATGGCAGGGTAGCTTTCATCCGGTGTATCGGTTAGCCGCCTGATTTTGTGGGTCTTGAATAGGTGCCCGGCGTCTGACAACGGCCAGTGTGTATTTTTGACAGCCGCGCCTTCCTCTCAATTCAAAAAATTTACCTCTCCCTCAAACGAATCGTGCAATACGCACGGCCGTACGAGAGGCATCGTGCAGGATGCGTGCGAAGTGATTTCTTTTGAGATCATAAGATATTGATATTAAAGGGAATTAATTCAAATCAAGGCTGGCATGCAGACTGCAATTGTCTGGTTGACCAGGGCATTCAAAAACAAACGCCCGCTATCGAATACCGACCCAAGTGGTAGGAGCTCCAGGATGAACCGTCAACGTGCCGCCCACCTGCACCTCTCGCCTGTGCATATCCAGCAAGGGTTGTTTGCTGTTCTGGCGCTGTTGATCACCCTGATTGGCGGCCAGCAGCTTCTGCGCTGGGAGCAGAGCCAGCAGCCGGAACCTCCACGCCTGTCGATTCAGCATTTGACCCAAACCCATTTCAGCGCTGTCGGCAGCGGTCAGGCCGATAGCTCCCCGATGCGCATGATGGATGTCGACCAGGCCGGGCCTGTGGGTGAGATACGGCATCAGGAGCGTTGGGTGTTCTAGGCAAAACTTCCGTCGCACCCGATGCGCCGGGAAACGCAGTACCTCTAAACAGAAACGTAAGGAGAATCACCATGTTGAGCTGGGCAATCACATTCCTGATCATCGCCATCGTCGCCGCTGTATTGGGCTTCGGTGGTATCGCGGGCACCGCCACGGGTATCGCCAAGATTCTGTTTGTCGTGTTCCTGGTGATGTTCATTGCCTCCTTCTTCTTTGGACGTCGCGGTCGAGGCTGATATGAGAGGCGTGTTCAAGACACTGGCAGCCGCCCTGCTGTTGGGCGGTAGTGCCATGGCGATAGCAGCCAATGACGGCCAGGCGCGGGTCAATGAATTGTTGAACACAGACCCGCATTACGTGACACCTGGCAAGGCATCGTGAAGAAAGAGCAACGCCTCTTTCCACCTGCGCCACCTGAGGAAGGCCGGCGCATGACCAAGGGGTCGGGACGTTCTGCCTGTTTCAGGGGCGGAGTGACCTACGGGTACAGGGAGCGCCTGCGCATGGGCCGGGTCAGGATAAGCTGCTGCGCAAGTTCGCCGAACCGCCATGGCTCGACGGGCTTGCGAAGGGCTTGATCGCGCAACACATTGAAATAGAGCGCTCGTCCCGGTTTCATCAGCGTTATCGCTTCCTGGTCCTTGTTGCGTCGGAAAACACTTTTCCCGGTGTTTCACCTGCGACCGTATATCGAGAAAAATCACTTTTCTTTGACCGCGATTTTTCGCTTCGTCCTGTGGGATTTTGCTGAAAAATCAACGCTCGGCCACTGCTCAAAAAATATCCAATCTGCTCTGTGATGGCCGGTTCACGGCACTTATGCCCGACGAAATGTCGCATTCGAACCGATTGCGACGTCGCATTCAGTAAAAAAACCTCATGCCGATTCGGCATGGGGTAGGCGTTTACGGCATTAGACGGCGCTTCCTTGCATCGGAATAGTTGCGCCTTTTTTCGCCTGCCAGAATGCCGTAAACACGCGTTCCGGGGCACCTTATACGGGGGCAGATGCACTGGACTTTTTCGCCACAAGCGTTCCAGTTCGCGCATCTCCCTGAGTCAAACAACAAGTAAGGGTAAAGATATGAAGAAGGCAAAGCTTAGCCTCGCCTGGCAGATCCTCATCGGTCTGGTATTGGGGATTGCAATCGGTGCGCTGCTCAACCATTTCAGTGCCGAAAAAGCCTGGTGGATCAGCAACGTCCTGCAACCGGCAGGCGATATCTTTATCCGTCTGATCAAGATGATCGTAATCCCGATCGTCATTTCCTCCCTGATCGTCGGCATTGCCGGCGTCGGTGACGCCAAGAAGCTGGGGCGCATCGGCTTCAAGACCATCATCTACTTCGAAATCGTCACCACCATCGCCATCGTGGTCGGTCTGCTGTTGGCCAACCTGTTCCATCCGGGTGCCGGCATCGACATGAGCACCCTGGGCACTGTGGACATTTCCAAGTACCAGGCCACGGCGGCCGAGGTTCAGCATGAACACGCGTTCATCGAAACCATCCTCAACCTGATCCCGTCGAACATCTTCGCGGCCATGGTTCGCGGCGAAATGCTGCCAATCATCTTCTTCTCCGTATTGTTCGGTCTCGGTTTGTCGAGCCTGCAGGCGGACCTGCGCGAACCGCTGGTGAAGATGTTCCAGGGCGTATCGGAAAGCATGTTCAAGGTCACTCACATGATCATGAACTACGCCCCGATCGGCGTGTTCGCACTGATCGCGGTGACCGTTGCCAACTTCGGCTTCGCCTCGCTGATACCGCTGGCCAAACTGGTGATCCTGGTTTACGTCGCCATCGCCTTCTTCGCTTTCGTGATCCTGGGCCTGATCGCTCGCCTGTTCGGCTTCTCCGTGATCAAGCTGATGCGCATCTTCAAGGATGAGCTGGTACTGGCCTACTCCACCGCCAGCTCCGAAACCGTGCTGCCACGCGTGATCGAGAAGATGGAAGCCTACGGCGCGCCGAAAGCCATTTGCAGCTTCGTGGTGCCAACCGGTTACTCGTTCAACCTCGACGGTTCGACCCTGTACCAAAGCATCGCGGCGATCTTCATTGCCCAGTTGTATGGCATCGACCTGTCGATCAGCCAACAACTGTTGCTGGTACTGACCCTGATGGTCACCTCCAAAGGCATCGCCGGCGTACCGGGCGTGTCCTTCGTGGTACTGCTGGCCACCTTGGGCAGCGTCGGTATTCCTCTGGAAGGCCTGGCGTTCATCGCCGGTGTCGACCGCGTCATGGACATGGCCCGTACCGCACTGAACGTGATCGGTAACGCACTGGCTGTTCTGGTTATCGCTCGTTGGGAAGGCATGTACGACGACGCCAAAGGCCAGCGCTACTGGAATTCCCTGCCGCACTGGCGCAGCAAGGAAAAACTGCCGGCGGGTGAAATTTCCAAGGGCTGATGCAATACCCCTTGTGGGAGCGGGCTTGCTCGCGAAGGCACCCTGTCAGCCAGTTCAATGCGCAATGACACACCGCTTTCGCGAGCAAGCCCGCTCCCACACTGGAATTGTGCAGGCAGTAACAAACAAACCCCGGAGAAATCCGGGGTTTGTCGTTTCTGGCTACCCCGCTATCATTCGCGCATCTTTTGGGGGATTTGACTGATGCTCAATGGCCTGTGGCTTGGCTTCTTCATCGTGGCAGCCGTATCGGCGCTGGCCCAGTGGCTGATTGGCGGCAACGCCGGAATTTTCGCGACGATGGTGGAAAGCATTTTCGCCATGGCCAAGTTGTCGGTCGAAGTCATGGTCCTTCTGTTTGGCACCCTCACCCTCTGGCTGGGTTTTTTGCGCATTGCCGAGAAAGCCGGGATCGTCGAATGGTTGGCCAAGGCCCTGGGGCCGCTGTTTTTGCGCCTGATGCCTGAAGTCCCGCCTGGTCATCCGGCCATTGGCCTGATCACCCTGAACTTCGCCGCCAATGGCCTGGGCCTGGACAACGCCGCCACACCGATCGGCCTCAAGGCCATGAAAGCGCTGCAGGAGCTCAATCCCAGCGCTACCGTCGCCAGTAACGCACAGATCCTGTTCCTGGTGCTCAACGCCTCCTCGCTGACCCTGCTGCCGGTGACGATCTTCATGTATCGCGCCCAGCAAGGCGCGCCTGACCCGACGCTGGTGTTCCTGCCAATCCTGCTGGCGACCAGTTGCTCGACCATTGTCGGCTTCCTCTCGGTGGCGTTCATGCAGCGCCTGCGCATCTGGGACCCCGTGGTGCTGGCCTACCTGATCCCCGGTGCCCTCGCCCTCGGTGGTTTCATGGCGTTGCTGGCGACCCTTTCGGCGACCGCGCTGGCCGGCCTGTCGTCGATCCTCGGCAACCTGACGCTGTTTGGCCTGATCATGCTGTTTTTACTGATCGGCGCGCTGCGCAAAGTGAAGGTCTACGAGGCCTTCGTTGAAGGTGCCAAAGAGGGTTTCGACGTCGCCAAGAACTTGCTGCCCTACCTGGTGGCAATGCTCTGCGCGGTGGGTGTTCTGCGGGCATCCGGGGCGCTGGACTTCGGTCTGGACGGGATTCGTCATCTGGTGGCATGGGCCGGTTGGGATACGCGTTTCGTCGACGCGCTGCCGACGGCGATGGTCAAACCCTTCTCGGGTAGCGCCGCCCGGGCGATGCTGATTGAAACCATGAAGACCTCGGGCGTGGACAGCTTCCCGGCGTTGGTGGCGGCGACGATCCAGGGCAGTACCGAGACGACGTTCTATGTCCTGGCGGTGTACTTCGGTGCCGTGGGCATCCAGCGCGCACGACATGCTGTCGGTTGTGCATTGCTGGCGGAGCTTGCCGGGGTGCTGGGTGCGATCGGGGTTTGCTACTGGTTCTTTGGTTGATCGGCCCCGCCGGCCAACGCCTTCAACGCGGCCTTGCGCTCGCCCGTCGGCAAGGCGCCGAGCTTCTCCACGGCGGCATAAAACCTCAGCCAATCGCCATCCACCTGATGGAACAGCGTGGCAAATGCCGGTACCCATTGGTCGTACAAACCAAACGGCAATAGCCGGGCATTGTTCATGGGGGCATAGATCCAGGCGTCGTAGCGTTTGTCTGCGGCCCACTGACGGTCGCGCAATTGCCGGTATTCGCTGCGCAAGCGCTCGAACTCGGCAGCCTTGCGCTGGCGCATTTTTTCGGTTGGCAACGGCAAGGTGTAGAGCTTTTCCAGCCGGGTGCGGGTCTCCAGCACCAACTCGGTGAACTGTTCGCGCCGACGCGCCTGCGCATCGTTATCCGGTGGCAGGTGGCGGTAGGCGCGCCATTGGCGAGTACCTTCCTGTTCGACGAAGGTGGCAAAGGATTCGTTGAACTCCGTGTCGTCCTTCACATAGAAACGCTGATGGGCCAGCTCGTGGAAGATCAGCGTGGCCAGTCGCTCATCGCCCCAGCCCATCATCGAACTGATGATCGGGTCGTTGAACCAACCGAGTGTCGAATAGGCCTCGACGCCACCAATCGACACGTCCATGCCCTGCAAGCGTTGCAAAGCCGCTTCGCCGCGGGCTGCGCTCTGGCTGTAGTAACCGCGATAGGCCACGCAGCCGGCGACGGGGAAGCAGTGGTTTACAGGTTTGAGGGAAAATTCCGGCGTGGCGAAGACATTCCAGACAACGTAGGGACGCCCAATGTCCGCGTACAGGCGGTAGCTCTGGTTATCCGGCAGGTGCAATTGCTGGCTGGCGAACGTTCTGGCCTTTTGCGATTGCTCCAGGTGTGTACGCAGTTTTTGATCGCGTGCCGGGTCGACAATTACGCTGGAAACCGGCTCCCTGGCCCGCAGCAACTGCAGTTGGCCGCTGGCCAATTGGCTGTAATAGCTGACGCTGGCGCAACCGTTGAGCAACAAAAACAACACACCCGGAAACAAAACGCGAAAAACGCGATCAAGTAACCCAAGGCTAGGAAGCGGCCTGATCACAATAATTCTTCCTTGGAAAGTCTTTCCACAAGACTATCCCGCCTGACTGGAGCTCCGCTATGCGCATGTTGATACTGACAGGGGGCCTGCTGATGCTGGCCGGCTGTGCTTTTTTCGGACTACCCCGCCCTGATCCTGCGCAAGCCTGGATCGACCTGGAGTCGAAGCAAAAAGGTACGAAGCTGCAAGCGCTGGAGGTCGATAACAAGGTCACCGACGATAAACGCTATTTTGAGGTCCAGCCCGGTAGCCATGAGTTGACGGTTCGCTACCAATTCTCGGTCCAGCCCACCAACATCGGCCCTGACGCCGAACCGTTGTGGCGCGATTGCCAGTTGAATGTGAAATTCAACGACTTCAACGCGGGCGAGCGTTATCGGTTACAGGCGGGGAACATTGGTTTTCGGCCTTGGGCGAAACTCTACGATCAACGGCGCAAAGTGATTGGCCAAGGCACACCGGCAGGCTGCCAACATACCTGATCGGCGTTATGCTGAATGCATAACCCCTTGGGACATTCATCATGTACAGGTTGATGCTGTTGCTGGCTGCCAGCGTTATCGCTGGCTGTCAGAGCCCGATGCCGGCGGCTAATCCAAAGATGGCCTGGGTCGAATTTTCCACGCCCTTCCCTAACGATAAATTGCTGATGGCCGAGCGTCTGGATAAACAGCGCTTGGCCGACGGGCGTTTTTTTGAGGTTATGCCCGGCAGCCACGAACTGATCGTCCGCTTCGACTACGAAGTACCTGGTGGCGGGGGCTTGAACATGATGGGCGGCCCTTCTGAACGCATATGTTACTTGACCATCAACTTCGATCATTTCGAAGCCGGCCAACGTTATGTGCTTGAAGGCCGCTCGATTGCCTTCATCCCTGAAGCCAGGCTATACAACGCCAAGCGGGAGATCGTTGCAGAAGATCGGGAGTCTTACTGCTTGATGTGACGTGTCAGCGGTCGTTCTTCTGGTAGATGATTTTCTTGGTGCCGTTTTCGCAGGAGCCAACGACCATGTTCTGGTCGTGTACCTCGTCGTTGGTGACGATTTCTAGCGTGTAGGAAGTGACGCCACTGGCCTGGATCTTGGCTTCGATCTCGGCCTTGAGTTCTTCGCAGGGCTTCGGCGCCGCGAGGGCCGAAGTGGTCAGTGCGCAACAGATTACTGCCAGGGCAAAACGTTTCATGGTTGAAGCTCCTTTGACGCAGCACGCGCAGTCATGGGGTTTCGCTGCTGTCATTTATTCGACCACAGTTTTAGCGGGCAAGTCTGTCACGACGCAAAAAAGATCGCAGTCTTGGGCAACCTGCCGAGTGATCCTGGTGGTTGCCCAAGGCTGCGATCTTTCGTTTCAACTCAAATCCAGCCGACCCATGTTGCCTCCAGGCTGATTTTCGCCTTGAGGTTCAACTTCACCTCGTCCGATCCATCTGCTTTTTTCGAGGGATTTTTTACCGGGCTATTGAAACTCGGGTATATGCCCACATTGCATGAAACACGCTTTTGGATTCGGCAGGTTTTCGTTCACAAGAACAAACCTGCGCCCTCAATTGGAGAAGCAGGTTTATGAAACGACTGTCCGATATCAAGTTTTCGACCCTCGATCTGGTGCCGGTGCGCGAGAATGGCAGCGCGGCCCAGTCGCTGCGCAATTCGCTGGACCTGGCGCAACACGTCGAGAAGTTCGGTTACAACCGCTTCTGGGTGGCTGAGCACCACAACATGGACGGTATCGCCAGTTCCGCGACTTCGGTGCTGCTCGGCTACCTGGCCGGTGGCACGTCGACCATTCGTGTCGGTTCGGGTGGGGTGATGTTGCCCAACCACGCACCGTTGGTGATTGCCGAGCAGTTCGGCACCCTGGAAAGTCTTTATCCGGGCCGGATCGATCTGGGCCTGGGGCGCGCCCCGGGCTCCGACCAGATGACCGCACGAGCGTTGCGCCGCGAGCGGTCCGGCAGCGCCGACGACTTTCCGGAAGATGTGGCGGAACTGGTGCGCTACCTGGGGCCACGCACTCCGGACCAACGCATCATCGCCATGCCGGGAACCGGGACCAATGTGCCGGTCTGGTTGTTGGGGTCGAGCCTGTTCAGCGCACAGTTGGCGGGTGAACGCGGTTTGCCCTACGCCTTCGCATCGCATTTCGCACCGCGCTACATGCATGAAGCGATTCGGGTCTACCGCAATCACTTCAAACCGTCAGCCGTTTTGGACAAACCCTACGTGATGCTTGGTGTGCCATTGGTGGCAGCCGATACCGACGAGCAGGCCGATTACCTGGCCACTTCGGTTTTCCAGCGGATTCTCGCCCTGATGCGTGGCCAAAGCCTGGTGCAGCGCCCGCCGGTGAAAACCATGGACGGCCTGTGGCTGCCCCATGAGAAAGAGGCCGTGCACGATTTCCTTGGCCTGGCCATGATCGGCAGCCCGCAGAAAATCCGCGCCAAGCTCGAGGTCCTGATCGAACAGACCCAGGCCGACGAGCTGATTTTCACCTGCGACCTGTACGAACATGCGGATCGCGTGCATTCCTACGAGTTGCTCGCGCAGGTTATGCGAGGCTGAGGCTCAAAAGGCAGGCATAAGAAAGACCTGCGCAAAGCGCATAATGCTTTTCAGTTAGGGATTCTGTAGGAGCGAGCTTGCTCGCGATGGACTCAAGAGCGCCGCGTTTAGTCAGTAAACACGCGGCATCGTTAA